>JAHBWI010000003.1:330174-660349 GCA_019637075.1 Nitrospiraceae bacterium
GCCAAGGAAGCGCTGGAGCATGCGAAGGAAGCCGTGAAGCATGCCGAGGAATCCCTGGCTCATGCCGAGCAGGCCTCGGGGAAGAAAAGCGCGAAGGGCAAGTAGGCGAATACGTCGAACGATCTTGTAGTACCGGTGAGCAGCCGTCGGCGCCGGGCGGTAGACGCGCTTCCTGAGCGGGACTATAACTCGGACGCTCGCGGAGATTTTTCGGTGCGACGACTTCTCTCCTCTACCCTCTATATGGTAATGGTCTTGGGTGTCTCGACGGCGCTGGCCGGGGACGGGTCCCTGGAGCAGCTCCTGAGGGCGGAGGTCTTCAATCGGGAGTTCGAAGGGTTCGAGGCGTACTATGTGAGCATCGAGGCCGACCAGCCGCAGAGCGACGGCTCGCGGGAAGTGTTGGCGGTCGCGAGCGGAAAATTTTTAGACAAGATCAAGCGAATGAAAGTGCTGTTTCTTATCGTAGGCCAACAGATCATCGGGGGGCAGGTGCTCGAGGGCACGGGACTGCCTCCTTGTCTGTCGGCCGAGCATCGTCCGTCTTCATCTCTTTAACCTGACAGGAGGCGTGCATTATGTTGAGCAGGATCGTATCGGGCATTGTGGCAGTGGGTACGGTGGCGATGATGAGTTCCGCCGCCTTGGCATTGCAGGCGGGTGGTGTCGAAGTGGGAGACCTTGAAACGGGCTCCGTCGTGGGCCAGCCGTTCAAGGAATTGGACGTGGATCTCCAGCTGTATGCCGTGGAAATCGGCAGCTTGAAGGCCTACTATCCTGACACGAGCGTGGTCGACTTCAAGGTGCGGCCGGGCCGCCCCCTGTTGATCAAGGTGACGAACAACTCCAGCACGGAGCGGGGATTCCAGATGACCGACGCGCTCAACGCCGGGTCACCGTTCGTGCTCAAGGCGGAAGTGGTGTTGAAGCCGGGAGAGACCAAGTACATCGGTATCCCGACCAGCGACCTGTTCTACGCGACTCAGGGCAACACGCTGACGTACCGGGATCATCTCAATCCCAAGTCACCGGGTGGCACCTTGTTGATGTGGAAGTAGCTCCCGCCGGTTGATTCCCGTCTCTCCGCCCCGCTCGCCGGACTCCGGTGGGCGGGGCGGTTTGCTTTCTGCCCAAGACCAGAGACGTGAGCAGTGAGACGTTAGACGAGAGAGGCGATGAGTGGGATGCGAAGCTCAAGACGTGAAATGTGAACCTGTCGCTCACCGGGCCTTGCGCCTAACGTCTCCCGTCTGACGCCTTCCGTCCCTCGTCCTCCCACCCCCGTCTCACATTTCCCGTCCGACGTCTGGCGTCTCCCTGGCCCGCTACCAATAAGGAAACGGCCGGTAGGGGCCCCAATAGGGATGCCAATAGGGACTGTAGTACGGGTAGGGGCGTGGACGGACCACCACCGGTTCCTGAGGAATCCAGGTCCGCATGGTCCTGATTTCGATTACCGGATACGTGTACTCGGAATCATCCAGCGGCAACGTTGTGCTGCCGGTGAGTTCCCCCGCGATGGTGATGAAGGTGCCGTGGGGTATCGTGGCAGGATCGAGAAACTCGCGTTGCACGGCGACGAAGCGGCCTTCCGACTTCGTCAGGTCCATCGTCGGTTGATGGGAGTCGTTCAGCGGGAGCTGCAACACTTCGATGCGTGTCCCATCTTTGAGGCGGCGGGCCGTGAGCACCTGGCCGCCGAGCACGACGCTTTGGCCCTTGAAGGAATCGACCGCGGCTCGTATCTGGGTAAACGGCGGTGCCGGCGGCGCGCCTGGCGGGGGCGAGAACGTATCGTTGGCCGTTCCACAGGCGGTCAGGAGCGCCGCACAGGCCGTCAGGACAATCCACTCTAGAAGTTTTACGCGCATCCTGCGCATTATACCAAACGAACGGCATCGAAGGGATTGTTGAACGGGCATTGTTTATAATGAGGCTACGAACAGGCAGGCGAGAACCGATTGAAAAAGGAGTAGGGGCATGATGCGTGTGATGCGACGGGGACTGAGCGGCGTCGGGCTGGGGATGCTGGCGCTGTTGATCGGAGTGTGGTCGGTGGGAACGGCGTCGGCAGGGAAGCCGGAACTCAAGGGAAAGTTTGAGTTGCTTACGGATGAGCGCTCGACCCATAAGCCGGGCAAGGTGCAGATGGTGGAGTTTGCGGACTTTTACTGCCCCCATTGCCACCGTTTCGACGGTGAAGGCTTGCCGATTCTCGAAAAGGAGTTCGGCAACAAGCTCGAGGTGACGATGGTCGGCTATCCGGTCATTCCGGGCAAATTGCCCACGGCCTTCGACATGTACGAACAGGCCAAGATGATGGGCAAGGGCGCCGAAATGAAACGGGTCCTCTTCCGCATCATTCATAAGGACAAGATCGGCATCATCGACCGCACGATCCGCGAAATGCTGGTGCGCGAGGTCGGGCTGGACCCGGTGGCGTTTGAAGCAGGGTTGGCGAGCGCGAAGCCGGCGAAGGCGTTTGAGGATGGGCGGCGCTGGGGCGAGCGCATCAAGTTGCAGCAGACCCCGACCATTCTGCTCGACGGCAATATCAAGGTCGAACAGATCGACCCGGACAATTTGAAACTGATCATCCAGAGCATTTTGGATGGAGACGGTACGAAAAAATAGTCGGAGCATATAGCTGATGGCGTATAGCGTATGGCGGGAGAAAGGAAATCTCCAAACGCTGTTGCCATGAGCCGTTGGCCATAAGCTCTTCGTTTCTCAACGGAGTGATGAATGGCGATCGATCCCGTCTGCGGCATGACGGTGGATCCGGCGAAGGCAGCCGGGCGGTTTGAGTACCAGGGTGCGACCTATTACTTTTGCAGCACGCATTGCCTGGACCGGTTCCGCTCGGCCCCGGATCGCTATCTCCGGCCGGTCGAGGTCGAGGCCAAGACGGCTCCGCCCAAATCCCGCTCGCTGCCGATGATGCAGGCACCCGCGCCCGAGGCCTCGCCGGCGGGAGCGCGCGATCCTGTGTGCGGCATGACGGTCCAGCCTGCTGCCGCCGCCGCCACCCATCGCCATCGCGGCACCACCTACTATTTCTGCTGCCAAGGTTGCGCCACCAAGTTCGCGGCTGATCCGGAACGCTACCTCTCTGCGCCTGCCTCGCCGGCCCCTCTGATGCCGGCCGGGAAAAAGTCGCTTCCGATGCTCAACCCTGGGCCTGCTCCTTCCGCCGCCAAGGGAGAGATCGATCCCGTCTGCGGGATGACGGTGGAGCCGACCGGTGCCGCGGGACAGTTCGCCCATGGCGGGAAGACCTATTACTTTTGCTGTCAGGGATGCCTCACGAAGTTTCGTGCCGACCCCGAACGCTACATGAAGCCCGGTGCCGCCAAGTCGATGGAACCGCCCGTTCCGGCTCCCCCCGGCACGCAATACATCTGTCCGATGTGCCCGGAAGTCTTGGAGAACAAACCGGTGCCCTGTCCGAAATGCGGCATGGCGCTGGAACCTGCATCGCCCCTGCAGGCCGCTACGAAGACCGAGTATGTCTGTCCGATGCATCCCGAGGTGGTCGCGCAAGAGCCCGGCGCCTGTCCGAAGTGCGGGATGGCGTTGGAAGCGAGGGTCGTCACGATCGACGAAGCCGCCAACCCGGAACTCGTCGATATGTCGAGACGGTTCTGGATCGCGCTGGGACCGGCGGCGGTGGTGTTCGTGCTGGCTATGTCGCACATGGTTCCCGGGCATCCGTTGCAGCATCTCATTCCGGACCAACTCTCCGCCTATATTCAGCTCGGGCTGTCCACTCCCGTCGTGCTCTGGGCCGGGTGGCCGTTCTTCCAACGGGGATGGAACTCGATCATCCATCGCAGCCCCAATATGTTCACGCTCATCGCGATCGGGACCGGCACCGCCTACCTGTATAGTGTCGTCGCGGCCCTGATGCCGGACCTCATTCCGCGGTCGTTCCAGATGGAAAACGGTTCAGTGCCGGTGTATTTCGAGGCAGCGGCCGTCATTACGGTGCTCGTGCTGCTCGGGCAAGTACTGGAGTTGCGGGCGCGCAGCCGTACGACCGGCGCGATCAAGGCGTTGCTCGGACTGGCGCCGAAGACCGCCAGACGGGTGCTCGGTGACGGTCGCGAAGAAGATGTGCTGTTGGAACAGGTGCGGATCGGGGACCGTCTCCGTGTCCGGCCCGGTGAAAAGGTGCCGGTGGACGGGGCGATCGAAGAAGGCGCGACGGCGGTCGATGAATCGATGATCACCGGTGAATCGCTCCCGGTCGAAAAGGGCGTCGGCAGCTTCATTACCGGCGGGACCATCAACGGGACGGGTAGTGTGGTGATGCGGGCGCAGCGGGTCGGCGCCGAAACGGTGCTGGCGCAAATCGTGGGCATGGTGGCCGAAGCGCAACGGAGCCGCGCGCCGATCCAGCGCGTAGCGGATGTCGTCGCCGGGTATTTCGTCCCATTGGTGGTCGGGACTGCGGTGCTCACGGGCCTGGCTTGGGCGTTCTTCGGGCCGGAACCCCGTTTGGCCTATGCGCTGGTGAATGCCGTGGCCGTATTGATCATCGCCTGCCCCTGTGCGCTTGGGCTGGCCACGCCGATGTCTATCATGGTGGGAACGGGCCGGGGGGCGACGGCCGGGGTGCTGGTACGCAAGGCCGAGGCCCTCGAGACGCTCGAGAAGGTGGATACGCTGGTGTTCGACAAGACCGGCACGCTGACGGAAGGGAAACCCAAGCTTCGTGTGGTCAGTGCCCTGTCGCCCTGGCCTGAGACGGAGTTGTTACGACTAGCGGCTTCCGTCGAGCGGGGCAGCGAGCATCCGCTGGCCGCCGCCATTGTGGCAGGGGCCCAGGCGCGAGGGGTGGCGCTCGATCCGGTTCGTGAGTTTCATAGCATGACCGGCAGGGGCGTAAAGGGCAAGGTCGGAAACCACCTTGTCGCCGTCGGCACGATGGCTTTCCTGCAAGAGTCCGGGATTCCGCCGGCATTGTTGCATGACGTGGAAGCGAACGCCGACTTGATCCGCCGGTTGGGACAGACGGTCATGTTCGCGGCGGTGGACGGCAAGCCGGCAGGAGTCATCGGTGTGGCCGATCCGGTGAAAGCCTCAACGCCTGAAGCCCTGCGGGCGCTCAAGCGAGCCGGCGTGAAGCTGGTCATGGTGACGGGCGACCATCGGGCCACGGCCGAGGCGGTGGCCAAGGAACTGGATCTCGATGATGTCCGGGCCGAAGTGAAGCCGGAAGAAAAGAGCCGGCTCGTTCAAGAATTCCAAAAACAGGGCCGAGTCGTGGCGATGGCGGGAGACGGGGTCAACGATGCCCCGGCGCTGGCCCAAGCCGACGTGGGGCTGGCCATGGCCACCGGCACCGATGTCGCGATGCAAAGCGCCGGTATCACGCTGCTCCACGGTGACCTGCGGGGAATCGTCCGTGCCCGCCGCTTGAGCCGCGCCACCATGCGGAACATCCGCCAGAACCTCCTGTTTGCCTTCCTCTATAATATGATCGGAGTGCCGATCGCGGCGGGGGTGCTCTATCCGTTCTTCGGTCTGCTGCTCAGCCCGATGCTCGCCAGCGCGGCCATGACCTTCAGCTCGGTCTCGGTCATCACCAACGCCTTGCGGCTCCGACGGGTGGAATTGTAACTTCTGGATGCGTGTGTGCGGCCTGCATGGTAGGCTGTGATGCTGCATGGAGAGGGAATCGTCCATTATGCCTCAGTTTTCGTTCCGCCTCGTGACCCTGCTTCTCATCTCCTATTCTCTTTCCACGACGGCCTTTGCGGCCGCTCCGAATTCGGCGCCGTTGCGTACGATCCCTGTGACGGGCGCGCTCGATCTGCAGGCGCAGGTCCGGGCGACGGCGGCCAAAGTGATTCCCGCGGTGGTGAGCATTGCATCCACGGTGGTGGTGCACGATCAGGCCTTCAGTGACGAGGGATTGCCGTTCGGGATGTTCAAGGATGTGCCGCCGCGCCGCCAGTACGGGCAAGGATCCGGCGTCATCGTTTCGCAGGACGGCTACATCATTACGAATAACCATGTCGTGGCGGATGCCGTCGATGTCGAGGTGATTCTGGCTGATCGCCGGCAGTTCAAGGGCCATGTCGTGGCGACGGATCCCAAGACGGACGTGGCGGTGGTGAAGATCAGCACGACCGGATTGCCCACCGTGCCTTGGGGTGATTCGATGGGATTGGCGGTCGGCGATTTCGTGCTGGCGATCGGAAACCCGCTGGGCTTGAGCCGGAGCGTGACGTTTGGAATCGTCAGTGCGGTGGGGCGCGCCGATGTGGGCGTGGCTGATTTCGAAGACTTCATCCAGACCGATGCCCCGATCAATCCGGGCAACTCCGGCGGCGCCCTGGTCAACATCAACGGCGAATTGGTCGGCATCAATACGGCCATTGCCAGCCCGACCGGCGGCAGCGTCGGTGTGGGGTTTGCGATTCCCAGCAACATGGCAAAGTCGGCGATGCAAAGCCTTATCAAGACCGGCCGGGTCGTGCGGGGATTCCTGGGCGCGGGGACGCAGGACGTGACGCCGCTGTTGGCCAAGGTGTTTCACTTGCCGGACGTGAAGGGCTCGATCGTCACCGATCTTCAATCGAAGGGCAGCGCGGAACGGGCCGGGTTGAAGCGGGGCGACGTGGTCGTGCGGTTCGACGGGCGCGATATTATGGATAGCGGACAGTTGCGCAACCTGATCGCCGCGTCGGCCATCGGCAGCAAGCACCGGCTTGAATTGGTCCGCGATGGGCGGCTCATGCAGACCGACCTGACCGTGCAGGAGGCGCCCCGAGAACGGGTGAAGAAATCTCAGTCCACCTCGACCGCCGCTTCCGGTCATCCGCTGGCCGGGGTCATCGTCGACGACGTGACTCCAGCGTTGGCCAGGCAAATGGATTTGAGCGTGAACGCGGGCCTCGTCGTGACCGATATCGAAGAAGGCAGCCTGGCCGAAGTCTCGGGTTTACAACCGGGCGACGTTATCCTGGAACTCAACAGGCAGCCGATTCAAAACTTCACGGTCTTCCAGCGGCTGGCCGAGCCCATGCGGCCGACGGACTTGGCGTTACTGCTCGTCAATCGCCAAGGCAGCGTCCTCTATATACCCATCCAGACCGAATAGTTCTCTGTTCGGGCATCTCGGTTCTATCGAGCGAATTCGCGTCGCACCTGGATTCGGCGGTGGAGTCTAATCCGCCTTGCTGCTCCTCCCTCCATCCCTCGTGGACTACTCTTCCTGGTGCTCCTGGGCTCGGTTGCAATTCCCTCCCCATGGCTGAAGTTCGGAGAATCGACTAGGTAGTATTCATCGACGACGCCCTGTGAAAAACGTCGAAACAATTGAATTCGTCCCGGACTGCGGCATACTAAATTCAGTTGAAGGGACAGCTAGGTCTCGGCAGGAGGTTGTTGCCGTGCAAGGTCGGCGTGCGAGCGTGCTGTTGCTTGCTGTGTTGTGGCTATCGTTGTCGGTCGGTTGCGCCGCGGAGCCGGAAGCACCGTCGACGCTGATCGGTGTGTGGGAAACCCACGCTGAGGGCTACAACGATCAGCACATCTTCATCGACAGTCACCGCATCGGCTTCGGCACCAGCGCCGTGACGGCCGACGGCTATGTCATCACCCAGGTGACTGAAACCAAAGAAGACGCCAAGACACTCTACGTGATCGCGTATCAGGACGCGGAGAAAGGGCGCTATCAATTGGCGTTCTACTATGAGCCCTCGAACGGCGGGCGAATCATCTTCAAGAACCAGGAGCAATTGGCTTGGACGAGAAAGGCCCCTGTCTCATGAGCCGCCCGCGCGTTCGCCGGTACTTCCTCTGGAATACCTTTCAACCGCGGTTTGTGACCGTAAGCTGTTGTTACCAAGTCATTCTCATCGCTGCGATCGCGGCCGCGCTGTTCGTGCCGTTGATGCTGCAGCTGGATCGCATCCCGTTGTCCTCCGAAGAGGCGAAGGTGGTGGCCGATCAGTTCTTGCTCTTGCATAGCCGGTTCTGGCCCGCGGTTCTGGTCGCTTCGATTCTATTGGTGCTGCACGGCATCTTCTTTTCTCACCGGATCGCCGGCCCGTTGTATCGCTTCCGGGAAATCTTCCGTCGGGTTGCCGCCGGCGACCTCACTGTGCGGACTTCGATTCGCAAGGGCGATTATTTGCAGACCGAGGCGGCCTGTTTGGGGGTAATGGTCGCCGCTCTCCGGGAGAAAATTGAATCGCTCGAGGCGAACCATGCGGAGATCAAACCGCACCTGGAACGGTTGAAGCAGGCGGCGGAGCGGGGGGCGATGTGTGAGGTCGAGCAAGAGACCGAACGCTTGCGCGTCACGGTCGACCGGTTCTCACATTCCATGGAATCGTTCCGCACGAAGGCTGACCCCGACGAACATCATCAACCGCAGCCGCTGCCCACCGCTTCCGGCTTCTAGATTTCCATGGCGATGGCCTCATGCCTTCGGAGACAGCAAGGATTTACGATCGTCGAACTGTCGATCGTCGTGGCCATCATCGGCACCCTGGCTGGTCTCGCCGTGCCGGCCTACGTCGGCTACCTCGACAAGGCCCGGATCGCGCGTTGCATCGCGGAAATTCGCTACATCGAGCGGGCGGTGGATGCCTACGAGGCAGCCAATGAAACCCTGCCCGATACGCTGGCCGAAGCCGGCGCCGGTGGCATGGTCGATCCATGGGGTAATCCCTATGAATATCTCAACATCGCGGCGCTGGCTCTCCCGGGTAACGGCGGAGGCAATGGCGCCGGAGGCGGCAACGCGGGTGGAAACGGTGGAGGCGGTGCAGGGGGCGCCGGTGGTGGCGGCAACGCGGGTGGAAATGGTGGAGGTGCAGGTGCCGGTGGCAATGGCGCCGGAGGCGGCAACGGTGGTGGAAATAAAGGCGGCGCTTGGCATTGGCTCCTACCCGACGAGGCCTATGCTGCGGCAAACGGCACCGGCAACGTCGATCGCGGGAAGCCGCGGAAGGACCGGTTCCTCCATCCGATCAACTCCGACTACGATCTCTACAGCATCGGCAAGGACGGAGAGAGTGTGGAGCCCCTAACGGCCAAGAAAAGCCACGACGATGTGATTCGCGCGAACGACGGCAAGTTTGTCGGGCTGGCTACCGAGTTCTGACGGCGAGATCCCCATGCTCCATATTGAGCGCTCATTTCTTCGCAGCCGCGTCGCGCGCCGTATCTTTTCCCTTTTTGTGCTGTGCGCCCTCCTGCCGGTCGGGGCCCTGAGCCTCGTCTCGTTCGGCGACGTCACCCATCAACTCACTCAACAAGCAGAACGCCGGGTTCGACAAGAGAGTAAAGCCATGGGCATGGCGATCTACCAGCGGCTTTTGCTGCTGCAGGCCGAATTGCTCTCCTCCGGCTGGGGGACCGGTGTCTTCGCCGGTCCATCCCGCGAGGCGGCAAGCAAATCCGGCTTCAGCGGCATTGCGCGACTCAGGCCGTCCGAGCCGCCGGAGGTGCTGGGCGGCGCGATGTCCGTTGCGCCCACTCTCTCTCAGGCTCAATGGATGCTCTTGCGGTCGGGAAAGACCCTGTTGGTTTCAGAGAACAGGCCGGGTGACGCGTCGCAGCTCTTTCTCGCCAAGGTGATGGCGTCTGGTGAGGGAGGTGAACAAGCACTCTTGGCGGAAATCGCCTCGGACTATCTTTGGGGGGCGGATAGCATCGGTACGCTCCCGTCCGAAATGACGATGTGCGTGTTCGGTGAGACTGCCGCCCTGTTCTGCAGCGACGACGTATCGGCACCTGTACGGGAGCAGTGGGCCCAACAGGCTCAGGTGGGAGGTACCGCGGTCTTTGAGGGGCGAGACGGGGACGATCTGTACACCGCCGGCTATTGGACGATTCCTCTCAAATTCGAATTTTCCGCAGAACCCTGGGTCGTGATTCTGAGCCAGCCTCGGAGCGAGGTCCTGGCGCCGCTGGCGAGTTTCCGATACCGCTTCACCATCGTGGTGCTGCTGGCGGTGCTATTTGTTGCGCTGCTCAGCGTGATGCAAATCCGCAAGACCATGGTGCCGTTGGAGCAATTGGGGGAAGGTACCAGGAGGATCGCGCGCCGGGATTTCAGCACAGCGGTCCAGGTCACGAGCGGCGACGAGTTTGAAACATTGGCCGGCTCGTTCAATGCCATGTCGTCCAAGATCGCCCAGCAATTTTCTCAACTCGCCACGATGCATGAAATCGACCGCTCGGTCCTCTCGCTCTTGGATCCCAGCCTCATTGTCGATACGGTGCTGGTCCGGCTGCGTGAAGTGTCGCCTTGCGAAGCCGTCGCGGTCCTGCTCCTGGATCCATCACAGCAGGGAAGAGGATGGTGGTACGCCAGGGCTGGCCGGGGCGCGGCACAGACGACGGTGGAGGGCGTGGAGATCGACGAGGCCATCGGGAAGTTATTCCTTGAGCATCGCGATCGCGTCCGGTTGAGTCGGGATGCGGCGGGGGCGCTGTTCGGGAGATTGTGCGTGCCCGACGTCGAGTCCGTGCATATTTTCCCCCTGTTTCGGTCGCAGCAGGTGTTGGGCTGCATTGCACTGGGCTATCCGGCCGGTGCCGCTTCGACGCGCGAGGCGCAGGACCTCCTGCGCCAATTGGCCGATCAGGTGGCGGTGGCCTTGAGCAATGCCTCGGATCTTGCGGAGCGCAAACGGGCCGAGGCAGAACTGCGGGACAGTAATGCCAAGCTGGAAGGAGCTTTGGTTGAACTGAAGACGACGCAACAGCACATGGTCCAGCAGGAACGGCTGCGGGCCTTGGGGCAGATGGCCAGCGGCATCGCCCACGATTTCAACAATACGCTCTCGCCGATCGTCGGGTTTAGTGAGTTGTTGCTCATCGATCCGCAGATGTCGGACAACAAAGCGCAGCTGACCGAGTATTTACAAACGATCAACCTGGCGGCCAAGGACGCCGCCAAGGTCGTGAGTCGTTTGCGGGAATTTTATCGGCCGAGGACGGAGGCCGATCTGGTCGGGGTCGTCGATCTGAACCGTCTGGTCGAGCAGAGCATCAAGCTGAGTCAGCCGAAGTGGAAGGATCAGGCGCTGTCCCACGGTGTGACGGTGGAAGTACGCTCCGAGCTGGAGGCGGTGCCGCCCGTGGCGGGGCATGAATCCGAACTACGGGAAGTGCTCACGAATCTGATCTTCAATGCCGTCGATGCGATGCCGAAGAGCGGCTCGATTACCCTTCGAACCAAGGCGGATGGCGGCGACCATGTGAGAGTGGAAGTCAGCGATACGGGCACGGGCATGACCGAGGAGGTGCGGCAGCGATGCCTCGAACCCTTCTTCTCGACCAAAGGGGAAAAGGGGTCGGGTTTGGGGCTGGCCATGGTCTATGGCATCATTCGACGGCTGCGCGGCACGATCGATATCACCAGCGAACTTGGAAAAGGCACGACCTTCAGCCTCAAATTGCCGGTCCAAGCGGCCGACGCGCCCGAAGGCGATACCGCCGGGCGAACCTTGGACGGAGTCCGGTTGAACGTGCTCGTCGTGGATGACGATCCGCTGGTAGGGCGGGTGACCGGCGAGTATCTGCGCGTGGCCGGACATCAGGTGACTCTGCTCGGCAGCGGCGCTGAGGCGATCACGGCATTCAATCCGGAAGTCATCGACCTCGTGGTCACGGATCATGGGATGCCGCATATGACCGGGCTGCAACTGGCGGTGGTGATCAAGGACATCTCTCGAGAGACGCCCGTGCTGTTGTTGACGGGCGGAGACTCGACGGAGGATGAGGCGCCCGGGTCTGATCGGGTCGACGGCTTGCTGAGCAAACCGTTGACCATGGACAGACTCCGGCAGGCCCTGAGCGCTCTGACGTATCCGAACGTGGAACTGAAGAAGCGGAAATCCATTGGAGAAGCGGCGTGAGCGTGCTAGCCTAAATGGCTGGGACTGCCTACCACTAACCGCTTAATCGCCCATGCAAGAGATCGACACGACGACCGCGAAGCTCCTCCTCATCGACGACGAAGTCCACAGCGTCAAGCTGATGGAAGCCATTTTGAAGCAAGCGGGCTACCGGTCCATCACGGCCTCGAACGATCCTCGCCAGGCCATCGAGTTATTCCGCACGGTGAAGCCCGACTTGCTCGTGCTCGACATGCGGATGCCGCATTTGGATGGAATCGAGGTGATGCGGCAGTTGCTCCCGGTCGTGGCTCGGGACGAGTATTTCCCGATTCTGATCGTCACGGGCGAGTTGGACGTCGCCACCAAGCACAAGGCCCTGGCGGAAGGTGCGAAAGATTTTCTGACCAAGCCGGTGGATGCCATCGAGGTTGCGCTGCGGATCAAAAACCAGCTGCTGACCAGGCAACTCCATGACCAACTGAGGCGACAGAGCGAGCACCTCGAGGCGCAGGTGTTGTTGAGGACCAAGGCGGTCGAACAAACGCAACTCGATATCTTGCACCGACTGGCTCTGGCGGCCGGTTATCGGCATGACAAGACCGGTTCGCACGCCTGGCGAGTGGGACGTATCGCGGCGCTCTTGGCGGAACTGCGCGGATTGTCACCGGACCAGGTCGAGTTGATCAGAAAGGCTGCTCCCCTACACGACGTCGGCAAGATCGGCATCCCCGACGAGGTACTGCTGAAAGCCGGGCCCTTTACCGAGGCAGACCGAGAAGTGATGCGGCAACATGTGAAAATCGGGTCGAAGCTCCTCTCGGGTAGCGTCGCGCCGCTTCTCCAGATGGCCAGGGAAATTGCCCTGACCCACCACGAGCGGTGGGATGGCACCGGTTATCTCGGGATCAAGGGTACACAGATTCCGCTCTCCGGACGCATCGCGGCGGTTGCCGATGCCTTCGACGTCATGACGCATCGGAACGGAGCCAAGTCGCCGATGACGCTGGCCCAGGCTCGGGCAGAGATCGAGAATCAGGCCGGCAAACAGTTCGATCCCGAGCTCAGCGCGTTCTTTCTCAGGCTCATCGACCGTGACGGCGAAATGTTACTGTCGGAGCCTTCACCGGTCAGGCTCGTCGCCTGACGTATTTCCGGACCGTCACGACGGCGCTCTCCTGATTCTCCATCCAACCGGGTCCATGCCCTTTGTCTTGCAGTCCATGCCCGCTCGTGCTAATGTCCGTGCCACGAAATGACAAAACGTAACACCTCGAAGCAGGGCGGGAATGGGCTGGTTCGGTTCGGCGTGTCGCTTGACGAGCATCTACTCGGTGAATTCGACCGTCTGATCGAGCGGCGTAACTATACGAACCGTTCGGAAGCGATCCGAGATCTGATCCGGAACGATCTGGTCGAGCAACAGTGGGGCGACAACCAGCCCACGGTCGGCACGATTACATTTGTCTACGATCATCACGTCCGCGACCTCACCCGAAAACTCACGCAGATCCAGCACGACTTTCAGGGGCATATCCTCGCCGGCCTGCATGTTCACCTCGACCACGACCATTGCCTGGAGGTGTTGGTCGTCAAGGGGAAGGGGGTCGAGATCCGAAAGGTCGCCGATGCGCTGGTCAGCGTGAAGGGCGTGAAGCACGGCAAGCTCACGATGACGACGACAGGTAAGGGGTTGCGGTGAGCGGCCGGTGAGCAGGCATTGGTTGTTGTCTGCGGTTGCGGCGGTCCTGTTATGGACCGATCCCGCCAAGGCTCACGATCCCGACGCTCCGGACGTGGAAGTGCCGGACATTCACGTGACGGCCGATCAACCGGTCGCCGCCTCTTCCCAGCAGTTCATTCCCGACAAGGAATATCTCATGCAGCCGCAGGGTCGCCCGGCCCAGGTGTTGCGGCTCATTCCCGGCTTTATCGCGGTGGAGCATTCCGGCGGAGCCGGAAAGGCCGACCAGTACTTCCTGCGGGGGTTCGATGCCGATCACGGTACCGATGTCGCCTTCTTTGCCGATGGCATGCCGATCAATTTGCGAAGTCACGCCCACGGGCAGGGCTACACCGATCTCAACTTCATCATCCCGGAAACCATCGAAGGGGTGGATGTGTACAAAGGCGCGTACCTGCCGGAGTACGGCGATTTCGCCACGGCGGGCGCGGTCAACTTCCGTACACGCGAGGTGGTGGCGGAAGGCGTCGTGCAGTCGGCGGGAGGGCAGTTCAACACGCAGCGCCATCTCTTGATGTTCTCGCCGACGAAGGATGCGGTGCGGACCCTCTTTGCGGCGGAGGGCTATTACACGGACGGGCCGTTCCAGAACGACAATCGCTACTTCCGCGGCAATCTCCTGGGCAAGGCCACGATGAATCCGCTCGGGCGCGATGAACTGGTCATCACGGGAACTTTTCAGAAGTCGCAGTGGAACGGCTCGGGCGAGATTCCCCTGCGGGCCTTGCACGATGGATCGCTCGACCGGTTCGGCTCGATCGATCCGAGCGAGGGAGGCAAGACGCTCCGCAGCACCGGGCGAATCAACTACCATTACGACACCCCCTCAGGCGGGCGTTTCTTCGCGAATGCCTACGCGCAGTACTATCGATTCGACCTGTTCACCGATTTCACGTTCTTTCTCAACGATCCGGTCAACGGCGACGGGTTCCAACAATCGGACCGGCGCGTGATCTACGGCGGCGATGTCGGCTATCGCCACAGCGGCCACCTCTTCGACATGGACGCCGCCGCGACGGTCGGGGTGCAGGCGCGAGCGGACGACATCCATGCACGGTTGGGTCCGCAAGTGAAACGGGCGCCGTTAGGGACGACCGTGGACAGCACCATTTTCGAGGCCTCATACGCGCCGTTCCTCAAATTGGAACTGCAGCCGACTCCGTGGCTGCGACTGGCCGGAGGCGTTCGCACGGAAGTGTTCACTTTCGACGTGCGAAACCGCTGCGCGACTTGCACGGAACAGCCTGCCGGCAATACCAGCTCGGGGGTTGTGCTGCCGAAGATGAACGTCATCTTGGGACCCTGGTTCAGGACGGAATTCTTTGCCAACTACGGCGAGGGCTACCACAGCAACGATGCCCGTTCGGCCGTGGCTCAAGCCGCGTCGCCATTGGCACGGGCGAGGAATTATGAAGTCGGTATTCGGTCGAAGCCCTGGGGGCAGGATGGAGTTGAGCTGATCGCCACTCTCTGGGCGCTGGATTTGAAACAGGAACTTGTATTCGTCGGGGACGCGGGGACGACGGAGATTCGTGGAGCTTCTCGCCGGCGCGGGATGGAAGTCGCTGCGCGCGGGCAAGTCTGGGGGCCGCTCTACTTCAACGGCAGTGTGACTTGGACCAAGGCGGAATTCAACAACGGGGATGCCATTCCCCTGGCCCCGGAAGTGACGGCCTACGGTGCTTTGCTGCTGCGTTGGCCGGAAGGCTTGACCTCACAGATCCAGGCAACGTACCTCGGCGTGAGGCCTTTGGTCGAGGACCGCAGCGCGAAGGCGCCGTCCTGGACCACGTTCGACCTCTCCGAGCGCTATCAACTCCCGGTCACATTGCCGCACGGACGGCTGGAGGCGTTCTTGTTCGTGCAGAACCTCTTCAATACGAAATGGGAGCAGGCCACGTTCTTCTTCGACTCGCGTTTGCGGAACGAAGCGGCCGGCGTGGCGGACACGCATTTTGTGCCGGGGAGTCCACGGTTTGTGATGGCCGGCCTCGCCTGGTACTTCTGATCGCCTTCTGAAAATGGCTCCTAGCGGCGTTCTCGGTTCGAAAATATCCTCAACGTACCGCAAGGGTACGCCTGCGGTATTTTCTCGCCTGCGGGCCTTACTAGGAACCATTTTGAGAAGGCTATTTAGATACATCTGAGTGATCAGCCGCTACGCCTCCGGTGCTGCCATCGGCTGCGGCCTTGCTGGACGGGCATTTTGAGCAGCCTGCCCTGGATGGCAGACCATGCGGTTTTCCCGCCCGATCTTCCTATGCGAAGACTAAGGATTTGACAGCCGGCTCCATTTCAATTCACCATCCAGCAGCGCTTTACTTCGTCGAACCCACATGTCCATGATTCTCCCTCGTGACTTCTTCAACCGACCCACGCTCGAGGTCGCCGGTTCCTTGGTTGGAAAGTATCTCGTGCGGGAGCAGGATGGCCTGCTGACTGCCGGAAAGATCATCGAGGTCGAAGCCTACATCGGCCAAGAGGATAAGGCCTGCCACGCTTCGAAGGGGCGGACGGCTCGGACGGACGTGCTCTTCGGTCCGCCGGGACATGCCTACGTCTACCTGTGCTACGGGATGTATGAGATGCTCAACGTGGTCACGGAGCAGGAAGGTTTTCCGGCCGCAATCCTTTTACGGGCGGTGGAGTGCTCGGGGAACCTGATCGATGGGCCGGGGCGGCTGACTCGGGCCTTCGGTATCGACCGCCGCTTGAATCGCTGTGACCTGACGGTCGGCGAGGCCCTTTGGTTCGAGGACCGCGAGGAGCGATTGCAGGCCGGTGCATTGCACACCTACCCGCGCATCGGGGTGGATTACGCCGGTGAGTGGGCCCACAAACCCTGGCGATTTCGCCTGAGGACAGAGAACTCCACGCCCCGCCGTCCTTCCAGCAAGCGCCCTCTTCTCTAAAAATAAGACGGGGGAAGCCGGTTGGCGGCTTCCCCCGTTTGGGAATCAAGTTTCTCGGGTTCGAGAACTATTCGATCTTGCGATCACCCGTGATCTTCGTGGCAGAGGTCACCGGAGGCTCGATCTTGATCTGCGGACCCTGGACGTTCGGCAAGCGGCCGGCGCCTTGCCCTTCAGTGATGCGGGCATTGTCGGACTTCGTCAGGTTCTGTTCGGCATGCTTGATGGAACCGGCGGACTTCAGGAGGGTCGCTTCACCGCGGGCATCGCTCTGCCCCGGATCATTCGCCGTCGGCTGTCCGGTCACGGGACTGCCATCGTTCTTCATGGGATAGCCTTCGTGCTTCGGCAGCAGTGCCGGATTCGCAGAGGCCAGCGAGAGAGTGAAAAAGATGCCTGCAAGGGTCGCCGCGGTGCCGATGACGAGTTTCATGCCCCTACTCCTTTGAAAGAATGTGAAAGTATGGTGGCTGAGTATGTAGTCATTTAAAGCCGTATGAGCGGGGGAATCTTAGCTGCCGACGGGAGCCCTGTCAAGCACAAAGGGGGGTGCGCCAGCCCCCATGCCGATCCCTTGCTCCCGGAGCGCGCGCCCTCGGAAGGGTCTCGCTCGACGGTCGCAATGGGATCGGCATGCGGCCTGGCTTGAGAGGGATAGCGGGCACCGGAGCAAGGGACACGGCAGATTGCCAGGGGGGCTTTGCTCGCGGAACGGTTGGTGGTTGTTCGATGGTGGTCGCGTTCGGACGTGTCTAATTATGAAGCAGTGAGCGGATGTAGCTGCGTGATTGGACAGAAACGTCGCAGGACGGATCAGTTGGGACGGCGCGGGGGGCGGCGGCCACGACCGCGATAACGGTGTGATGGACCGCGGCTGACGCCGGGGAGGCGAATGGTGACGGTAGTCCCTTCGCCGGGAGCGCTGGCGATGGCGATGCTGCCTTGGTGCTCCTCGACGATCTTCTTGACCGTGGCAAGGCCTAAGCCGGTGCCGGAACGCTTGGTCGTGAAGAAGGGCTCGAACACCTTGTCCACATGCTCGGCCGGGATCGGAGCGCCGTTGTTTTTGATGAGGATCTGCACTTCGAAATGACGGCCTGACCGCTGATTGCTCATGGAGATCGTCAAGATACCACCGGGGGTCATGGCCTCGATGGCGTTCTTGAAGATGCTCAAAAACACCTGCAACATCTTGGCTTCGTCGGCTCGAACCGGCGCGATCATGCCGGCGTATTCCTTCACGACCTGAACCCTGGTCGCTTCCAATTCGGTACCGACGACGGTCAGCGCGTTTTCGACCATCTCCGGGACGCGGCAGAGTCGCCGATTCAGTTCCAGCGGCTTGGCGAAGTCGAGGATCTCGTTGAGGATGGCTTCGATTCGGATCAAGTCCCGCATGGCGTTCTCCACACGGGTCTGGGGATCGAAATCCAGAATGCCTTCCCCGGTCACTTCCTCCAACTGCGCGCGAATCGAGGCCAACGGTTCCCGGACCTCGGTCGCCAGGAAGGCGCTGAACTCGCCGATGGCCGCTTGCCGTTCCTGTTTCCGGATGACCGGCTCAGCGGAGGCGAGGGCTGCGGTGCCGGTCTCCGCGTTGGATTCGCCGCCGGCTGGTGTGGTCGGCGAGGGAGTCGCAGGCGCCGCCTGGAGCAGTTCGACGAGTTTGAGATTGATCGGTTCGACGCTCCGGGCATCGGTGATGGCGTACCGGTCCGCTTCCTTCGAGCCCAGGGTGATGGTACCGCCCACCTGGCCGCGGAGGAAAAAGGGCACGACGAGCGACGAGAGATAGCGATCCTTGTACAGGTACTTGTGGTCTAGAAACCGGCCCTGGGTCGAGGCTAGGTCGTGGTCGACGCGGGGCTTGCGGTGGCGAACAGCCCAACCGGCGGCGGATGCATCCAGCGCCAGGCGTTGTCCCGGCTTGAGATCCTTTTTCTGGTCCTTCGCGTCGGTCTTCATCTCTCCCGCGATGCCCAACACCTCCACGTTGCCGGCCAACGGATCATAGGCGCCGATCCAGGCACGGTCGAAGGGAAGGGTTTGCCCGAGTTCGTTCAAGAGGGCGACAACCTGCGCTTGGGTTTCCGGCGTCGCATGGGACGGCGTGGTGGTAAACACGTCGGCCGGCGAGGTCGTGGGCAGCGGTTCGTGGTGGACCATCGAGCGGCCGAGCAGCACGTTGGTGTCAAACAGCGATTCCCGCTCCAGCGCCTTGGTGATGTCGTCGCCGGCCTGCTCCATCATCACCTTGTCCTTCTTGGCGAAGGTGGCGTTGTCTTTGCGGCCGATGACGAGGAATCCATAGACCTGCTGGCGATGGCGCAGCGGCACGCCCAGGAGTGATTTGGCGCCAGGCATGACCAACTGGAGGCGAAGCGTGCGCGAGGCTTCGGCGTCGTTGCTGTTCGGCGCCGTCGCGAGCACTTTCTGGGACGAGAGCGTTCGGACGATCGCCTGGACGTCGCGCGGAGTGAAGCCGCGATGCACGTGCGCCGTGAGCGGGCCCTTCTCTTGGTGGAAAACCGCTGCCAACGCGGCATCCGCCGGCAGTCCGTTGATGACCGACGTCAGGGTCCGTTGGAGATGGGTTTCCGTGGCGGCTTTGGCTTGTTCGGGAGCGGGGCTCATCGACCTCAGTGGAGCGATCGCGCTTGGCGGTCTCAGTTCGTTGCCGTCATTCGGCTGATGCCCGCGACGCCAGCAAACTTGACGGCGGACGCGGGGGTTGCAATCACGGGCACAGTGTATTGCAGAGGCCGGTGAAATCTGGGCGCATTGTAGCAGCGAGCCATTCGTAACTCAAGGAATGTATCGAAGCCACATCGCTTATGGCAAATGGCCTACGGCAGAAGCAGCGGAATGGCTCTGCCGGTGGCTCAGGCCCTAAGCCATAGGCTATCAGCTCTGCGCCTGTTCACGGATTGATGATCGTCGGCGGTCGGCGGGGTTGCTGGAAGCTTTCGCCACGCTGATGTTCGACCGCCAGGACCATGTTGAGGATGCCGCTCGCGATGCTGATGACCAGAGCACCCCAGAACGAGGGCCAGAATCCGGTGACGGTGAATCCCTTCACGATTGCCGCCGTCACCTGCAGCAACAGCGCATTGATCAGGACCATGAACAGTCCGAGCGTGACAAGAATCAGCGGCATCGACAACAGGTAGAGCAGAGGTCGGATGACGGTATTGAGGAGGGTCAGCACGAGCACGGCGGCCAGGCCTGCACCGAGGCTGTCGGACTCGATCCCTGGGACGATCGTCACGGCGAGGAACACAGCAACGCCCATGACGATGATCCGCAGAAACACCGGCCGAAGGCCGTCTCCGCCCGCGCTCATCTGCTGCGATCCATGAATTTGGAAGACAGGCATCGCGGCCTAGGGTTTCCCTTTCGCCGGCGGGTTCGAATAATGGACCTCACTGGCGACCAGCCCGCCGGTTCCGGATTCAACTTCCGCGACCACCCGGTCCCCGACTTGGGGGGGGCCCTTGGGCCGGCGCAGGATTTTCGAGGTGTATTTCGTCTTGTCCGTCAGTTGGACGATCACCAGGTCGCCCTTCTGCGTTTTCACTTCCATATGGGTGGCGTCGATGACTGTGACGGTGCCGAACACATGCTGTCCTGTTCCATGGGCGGATGCCACGACAGGAACCAGGAGAAACATCAAGGCTGCCAAACCTGCACGCAAAGCGTTCACGGGACGATCCTTTCGCTATACGTTAGTGGTGGTGGGCACCGGCCGCGCTTCCCGCCGCATCGTTGCCTTCAAGAAACTGGTTGATCATGGCCTCTTCCTCGAGATCCTTCTTGGATTTCGGGTTCAGCGACTTCATTTCCTGCAGTTCTTCCTCGGTCAGGCTGGGGAGATGGCGGATGAAATGCACCAATTCCCAGCTCGCCCGGTCTTTCGCCGGATCGCCGGTGCCCCAGGCCGGCATGCCTGTGAAGCGGATGCCGTTCTGAATCACAAAGAACATTTCGCCGTCGGTCAGCTTTTGCGTGTCGGGCAGGCGCAGGTCGGGAGACTTGGGGTACACGTTCTTGCCGATGGCCGTCTGACCGCTGCCGTCGTTCGCATGGCAGATGGCACAGTGGTCGGCGAAATGGGCGCGCGCATCCGCGAGCAGGTCTTGCGTCAGCGGCAGCGGATTCCGCAGGTTTCGATTCTCATAGGGAATGGCAAGGTGGCGGAGTTGGCGGGCCGCAAGCACTTCCAGTTCATTCGGCTCGGCCTTGGCGCTGAAACCGGTTGAGAAGGATTGGTAGCCAAACCAGCCCAGGATACCGAGGCCGGCCAACATCCCCAAGATCACCAATGCGCAAAACTTTCGCATGCTCCGTCTCTGTCCCCTCGCCACGGCCTTTTTTACACTATACAGACTAGACCCCCTGAAAGCCACAATGGGGAAGGGAGGCGGGGTGCACCGGCGCTGAGCGGAAGGGGCGATTGCCGGACAAGCCGCCCAGTTGTCGGTAGGAGGGTGATTAGCGTGCCGATTGCGTGGCAGGCGTGAGCAAGCGCAGGAGCAGGAGGACCGTGACCGGCACGTACATCAGAAGGCCGGTCGTGCCCTGGAGCGCTTCACCGATCCAGAAGGTGACTGCCAAGTTGAAGATCAGCACTCCATAATACAGACCGGTACCCAGAAGGAGTCTGTGCGTCGTCGAAGGTGTATGCGGAGGGAGCGGATCGGCGAGCCGCCGGTCGAGGGGAAAGTAGAAAAGGAGTGAAATCGCTCCGACCACCGCCCAGCCGACATAGTTGGCTATCGGCACGCCATAGTGCACGCCGGGGTCGGGATAGTAGTAGATCTTGCCGAGGAACCAGCGGTCGCCGCGCAGCGCCACGGGGTCGATCACCATGTCGATAAAGGCGAAGAACAGCACGCTCAAGATAAACACCGGCCAAGAGGTGCGCTCGGCGGGAGCGAAGGACAGGTTCGGCAGACCGGAGTGGCGCGTCCCGGCTTGCATGGGAAGGAGTAAGAGCAGCGCGAGACAGTAGCTGGCGAAGAGCAGAAACGAAAACGAGATCGAATCCATGAAGGGAATATTGGAAAAATAGAGTTCCAGCCCGACCGTGGATCCATTGTAGTGATACCAGCCGAAGGGGATGCCGTTGCGCGTGGAAGAAAACTCGCAGACGAACGCGGTGATCCAACTGATGAGCCAGAACCGCCACGTCCGCGGCCAACCGATCAGCATGATTGCAGAAAACAAGAACGCCGCCAGAAAGGCGAACACGTAGGGGCGGAGGAGGATCGTCTTTACAAAAAGAAGGAGAAGTTCCATCGGGTACGTTGAGGATCGTGCCGAGCCGAGAACGTGGCTGGAGGCCTATTTCAGCATCCGATTAGGCATAGCCATGCTCGCGGAACCACTTCACCGCCTTTTCGAGCGCAACCTCAGGCGGTGTTTGTGGGATCCCGAGCTCGCGGATGGCTTTCGAGCAGTCGTAGTGCATTTTGTATTTGGCCATTTTCACGCCTTCGAGCGGGATCCGCGGAGGATGGCCCGTGAGGTCGGCGATCCATTGGTTGGCGTAGGCGAGGGGAAGGATGGCCAGGCGGGGCAGTTTGATCGACGGTGCGTTCACGCCTGTGAGCCGGCTGAGGATCTCGAATACCTCGCGTAGCATGAGGTTCTTGCAGCCCAAGATATACCGTTCGCCCAGGCGGCCTTTCTCCATCGCGAGCAGGTGCCCCGCGGCCACGTCGTCCACGTCTACGATGTTCATGCCGGTTTCGATGTAGGCGGGCATGCGGCCTTTCATGAAATCGACGATGACCTGGCCTGTAGGAGTCGGCCGGACATCGGCTGCCCCGACCGGGGCGCTCGGATTCACGATCACGACCGGGAGGCCTTCCTTGGCCAACTTCAGGACTTCCTGTTCGGCTAAGTACTTGGATCGCTTGTAATGGCCGGCCATCTGGTCCAGCGAGACGGGAGTCTGTTCGGTGCCCAGGCCGCCGCCCGGTGGCAAGCCGATCGCGCCGATCGTGCTGCAATACACGCTGCGCTCCACGCCGACCTCGCGCGCGGCTTCGAGAATGTTCCTCGTGCCTGTGACATTGACGTCGTAAAAGATGGCGGGATCTTTGGCCCACAGGGCGTAGTGGGCCGCCACGTGGTAGAGCTGCCGGCATCCGGTCAGCGCCCGCTTGAGCGACTCCCGGTCTCGCAGGTCGCCTTCAACCCGTTCGGCCTTCAAGCCGTTCAGGTTCTGCAGGTCTGCGCCTTGCCGAGCCAGGACTCGCACCTCGGCGCCGGAGGCGACCAGTGCCCGGGCCACGGCCCCGCCGACAAACCCGGTTGCTCCGGTGACGAGAACCTTCATGGGGAATGGCGTATGGCTAATGGCGTATAGCGTAGGGCACGGACACGATGTGGTCTGTTCCTAGCCATAGGCTATAAGCCATACGCTCCTAGTTTTTTCTGGAGGTGATGTAGCGCGCGATGTCGCGGAGTGGATCGGCGGCGGCACCGAAGGAATTCAGCCGTCCGATCGCGCGGGTGACACAGTCATCCGCCAACTTGCGCGCGCCCTCGACGCCGTAGAACGTCGGGTACGTCTTTTTGCCGCGCTCCGCGTCGGTGTTCGGGTTCTTGCCCAACTCCTCGCGGGTCCCGGTCACGTTCAGCACATCATCGGCGATTTGGAACGCGAGCCCGATGTCCTCGGCATAGCCGGTGAGGTCGTCGAGTTGCCGGTCAGAAGCGCCGGCGGCGATGGCTCCCATGCGGACGGCCGCCCGGATCAGCATGCCGGTCTTGTGTTTGTGAATGTTCTGCAGCGTCGCCAGGTCGATATCCTGGTTCTCGGCCTGAATGTCGAAGACCTGGCCGCCGACCATGCCCATGTTGCCGGAGCCGTAGGCCAATTCTTGAATGATGCGGACTTGTCGAGACGGCTCGCAGCCCTTCATCAGGTCGGGTCGGCTGATCAGGTCGAAGGCCATGGTCAGCAGCGCATCGCCGGCCAAAATCGCCATCGCCTCGCCATAGACCTTATGGTTGGTCGGTTTACCCCGGCGAAAATCATCGTTGTCCATCGACGGCAAGTCGTCGTGGATCAAGGAATAGGTATGGATGAATTCCAGCGAGCAGGCGACCGCCATCAAGCCGGGCGGCGTCGTCCCTACCACGGCTTCGGCCGCGGCGATCGTCAAGATCGGGCGGACCCGCTTGCCACCTGCCATAAGGCTATAGCGCATGCTCTCGTGAAGTGTGGTCGGTGGGGTGGCAGCCGGGGGGCTGACCTGATCCAGAAATCGGTCTACCGCAAGCCGGTTATGTTCGAGATAGTCCTTAATGTTCATGGGTATATAGGGTGAAGATCAGGAATGGTGTAGAACCGGCGCGGAGAGTAGCAAATGGGTCAAAGGAGTGTCAAACCGGGGGCAGGGGAGTCTCCCCGTGGTCGCGGAACGCGCACGATCGGAATGTGTTCGTCCGATGCGCATAGTGAAGGACCGCCAGGTGACTTTCTCCCTTTTCCCCTTCTTGTTTTTAAGCCTGATGCCCCGTTATACTGCGCCCCCATGAGTATCAGAAAAGCCGGTGGTGATTGGGCGCCGATGCTGCTCCCGATCGAGCCGCGTCATTGCAAAGTTTGTCAGCAGGGGCTCTACCGGGATAAGACGCTCTTCCGGGGCGGTTGGTCCCGTTGCACCGTCTGCGACGAGTTCGTCCATTACAGCTGCCTGGCCAGCGGGAAAGTCTCGTTTCTGAAGGCGCGCCCGAGGATCTGCAAGGCTTGCCGGGAAGCCAAGGCTCAGGCCTCGCGCACCGTCCATCTCTCTCCCCGCGAACCGGCCGCCATCGGGTCATGACCACTCTGGTTCCCCCGCACCAACGTTCGGCAAGGCCGGCGTGGCATGTCTTTTTTTCGCAAGCGGTCCTCTACGGCCTGGCACCGTTACTGTTCATTTCCAGCGGGTTCTTCACCGCTAACTTCGTGGTCAGTGGGCACTATAGTTGGCCTCGGACTAGCCGTGTGCTGGTCTTATCGGTCACGCTCCTCATCCTTGCCTATGAGTTCGTCTACAAAGAGCAGGCGGTTCGCGCCGGCACTCCTGATCGGGCGCTCCAAGCCATGATCTATTCTTGCGCTGCCCCATACGCAGTGGGGGTGCTGCTGATGCTGGGTCTCGCGAAGCTCTGGTGAGACTGTTACATCAGGCTTCCAGCTTCGTTCTCGCTTCCGTAGTCCGCATGTAAACGAAATGCTGTTTCTCTCGTCCCCGAGGTGGAGATGGGGCAGGTTTATCAAAGCGGGGCCTTCATTCAACAATGTTTTGCGGTTCACCCGCTCTGTCTGGCGCTGAAGCGCATAGACGAGACGATGGGCCGCTTGATTTTCACCTGCACGTCCTGCCGCATGGTTCACCACATCGTGGCCGACGACGTCGCCACTCGCGTCGCAGCCGTACCGGCTGGCGCGGCGGAATCGAGGGAGGGCCCGGTCGCGACGGCGCGCGAGGTGCTGTCGGGCTGCGCGGCGCGCCATCCCGTGGCTGTGACCATTCGTGAAATGGACGTGATCCGTGACACTGTAGGATTGCGCTGCGCCGAATGTCGCCGCATCTTTGAAGTGAGGGCGGCCTCATTCGAATCTCATCAAAAATCGTAACAGGATGTTGAAAACGCCTTTGAACATCCTGCAGAACTTCGGCATTGTGCCGTTCCCTTCGCCGCCGGGCATAAGCCCTGTTAAGCGTCGTTCATGAAGCGTCTCTCGTTCATGCCGAGGTATTACAACTCCCGCCATGCCGACGCCTCTTCCTGATCCATCCCTGACACCCGACCAAGTGAGATTGGTTGCGGATGTCGGGTTCTTCAAGGCCAAGCAGCAGATCACCCACAAAGTCCGGGGTTGGTTGGAGCAACTCCATGGAGGCTTGGCGGAAGACCTTGGGAGCCGGGCGCTGCTGCTGCCGCCGCAATTCGACCCCAGTAAATTTCAACTCGTGAAGGGCGAACACCTGGAAGATTGTCCCTACCAGTATCTGGATTTTCCCAAACATTACGTGGGGGACGAGAAGTTTACCTTTAGGACGTTGTTCTGGTGGGGGCACCATGCGGCCACCGCGCTGATTGTCGAAGGCGGGCAGGTCAAATCGTACAAGAAGAACCTCGTCGACCGCTTCCACCAGCTGGCCGGACAGGAACTGGAACTGTCTTTGGCCCCGACCTTGTGGGAGTGGAAGCGGGGAGAAGGTTATACCCTGCCGATCACGCATGACCGCAAGGCGCAGATTGCCGCCGTGCTTTCCGGCCGGATGAGATTCAAGATCCTGCGGTTTCTTCCCCTGGACTCACCGGTGATGGCTGAAGGCCGCCTTTCCGACTGGGCTCGGGACACCTTCCGCCGGCTGCTCCCGCTGCTGAACTCCTCGTAACGTTTTTCATTCTGCGGTTTGTCATTCGGAGGGCGAGTTGGGTAGACTAGCCCGCGTTGTTCCGCCGGCCTGTGTCATTCTGTCACAGCGTCGGGGTTGCGGAATTTGTAGAGCAACTCGGAACGGATTCATCCACTACGCTGACGTCATTTTTCCATGGAGGACGGTGTGATTGCACAGGGGATCAAAATCGCAGGACGCATGTGTCTGGTGGCGGCATTGGCGCTGACGGTGGGCTGCGCCGGCAAGGGAGAAATGGTCTTGGTCAATGTCCAGCCTCAGCCGGTAGTGGCGCCGGTGCCGGCCGGACAGCCGGAGCCGCTCAAGATTGTGATCGAGCCGTTTGAGGATTTGCGCGCGGAGAAAACGAAGATCGGCCAGCGGTCGCATCTCATCGGGGGTGGGCTGACCTTCTTCAACGTGACCGGTGGAAAGCCGGGTGTCACGGTGGCGGAGGCCCTCGCCGAACGGTTGCGCCAGAAGGGATGGAACGGTAAGGGCTGGGATGCCAGAGTGGTGCAATCGGGCGTGGGCGTGTCGGGTGCGGACATCGTCATTACCGGCGAAGTGCGGGAGTTCAGCGCCAACGCCAAGGCCCGGTTCATGAATACCAAGATCTGGGCCGAGAGCCGCATCGTGATTACCGCGAAGAACGTTGCCGACGGGAGTACTACGACGCGCAACATTCAGGGCGAGCAGACGCAGACCGTGTTCTGGTTCGACAGCGACGATATTCGGGATCTGCTCTCCGCGACCCTGAAGGACGGCCTCGATCGGTTCCTCACCGACACCAAGGTTGAAGATCGCGCCCTGAAGTCGGCCAAGTGACGGACAGATCATCGGTGCCGGCCTCGGACCCCATAGGAGGCAGTGGTGCGTGAGCGACGGTGGGAAACCCCGGCCCGATTGAAGTTCAGCGATCTCTTGGCGGTGGGGGAGCGCCTCGGCGCGTTGGGGCTGAAGCCCACCCACCCCGCCAAGGACGTGATCTGTTATGTCGAGGAATGGGCGGTCGAATCGACCGAGGAATTCGACCGGCTTGATCCCTGGGCCACGGAAGACGTGACATTGATCCACGCGCGGGACGCGTGGAAAGGCGATTTCTTTCTCCTTTCCGGCGGGTACCACACGATTTATCAGCGGTATCAGGACGTCGGAACCTACTGCTCCATCAGCCATCCCTGGCGCATTCGCGGCCCCCTGCGTTTTCATCAGCCCATCGCTATGCTCTGGCTGGGGTTTCGCCACACACACGCGTTCATCCGTGTCAGACTCCACACCACTGAGGTTGTGACACCGGGCGAGACCAGGGAGGACGCAAAGCGCCTCGACTGGATCGATGAGCGGCGGGCGGCGTTCCTGGAGGCGATCACCACGCTGGAGTTGCCGGTGGAGACGGCGGTGGAGAAAAAGCAGGTCGTGTTGAGGCCGGCGGACCCTGCGACGCCGTTCTTCTGCTCCTGGCCCGATGCTTTCGGCCCCTGCCAGTTTGAATACAACACCTCCGACGCGTACGAGTTCCTCGTGCCGGCCAGTAAACTCGCCTCCACGTTCATTCCGCAAGCCGCGAATGTCCGTGCCTACCTGACGGGGTTTTCCGAGGAAGCCTTGACCGATTTCGCCGACGTGCCGCCCCGCGCCAAGCAGCTCTATCGCTGTTCCGTCCATTGCGTGCTCGACGAAGTGCCCGAGGTGCTGGAAGCCATCGCGCCGCAAGGGCGGCTCTATACGACGCTCTGTGAATTCCAGACGCAGGAGTTGTTGCCGGACGGGGAGGATGCATCGGCCATCGTGGGTATTGTCGGCGCGGCGGGCGGCTTTCAGTTGGAGGTCCGCTTGAATCGCGCGCCGCTGCCGGAAGACCAAATGGCCGGATGGCTCCAGCGGTTGTTGGGGTATGGGGTCGTCTATGCGCCGCTGCCCCCCTTCATCTAGGGCCGACGGCTGAAGATACCCGCCCCATGGACTCGTGAGACGTGAAACGGCAGACGGAAGACGTGAGACGAGCATGCGGCTTGCCTGATCCGCAAACGTTGCTGTTCGATTGTCTCTTGGATTCCCTCCGAATCACTTCTTGTTTGACATTCCTGCCTGACTCCTGAAGTCTTGTGCCATGGTTTCGATGCAGCGGTTCCAGTCGGTGCTGGGTAAGCCCTATCTCCCGCCATTGTTCTTTTTCAGCGGGGTCACCTACGACACGGTGACGCTGACCAGGATCGACCGGTTGCTCGACAATTTGCTCCTGCTGCTGTACCTGGCGCTGTTGGGCTTTCTGATCGTCCTCACCGGCCGGTTAGGCACCAGCGAAGCGCGCCCTGAAGACCTTCCACCCGACGCGCCCGCCTATCTGCGTTGGGTGCTGCAAGCCAAGCCTTATGCGCCGATGGCGATTCAGTTTCTGCTGGGCGGTCTCTTCAGCGCCTATGCGATCTTCTATTCCAAGAGCGCGACCTTCGCCGGCACGGCGGTATTTTTCTGCGTGTTGGTCGGATTCCTGGTTGCGAACGAGTTCCTGCGCAGCCGGCTGTCTAATGTGCAGTTGCTCGTGAGCCTGTATGCCTTGGTATGTTTCGCGTTTTTCACCTTCTTCCTGCCGGTGATGACCGGATGGATGAATGCGGCGATTTTTCTTGCCGGGGCTGTCCTGACGGTGCTGGTTGTGCTTCGGGTCGTGCAGTTGATCTATTGGCGGAACTCCGCCCGCACCAGGCGCGAAGCGCTGTTGGCCGGAGCGCCGGCCCTGGCGATCGTGGGTCTGCTGGTCGGGTTCTACTTCCTCAACTGGATTCCGCCGGTGCCGCTGTCGCTCAAGTACGGCGGCATGTATCACGAGATCAAACGGTCGGGGGATCGCTTCGAACTTTCGTTCGAGAAACGGTGGTATGAGGTCTGGAAAGCGTCGGACGATGTGATCCCAACCAACGACCCCGTGTATTGCTTCACCGCTGTCTTCGCGCCCGTGACCCTCAGGACGACGATTTATCACCACTGGCACTACCGCCCGGATGGCAGCAAACCCTATGTCCATGCGGACCGGATTCCCCTCAAAATCGCCGGAGGGCGGGAGGGCGGCTATCGGGCCTACACATTCAAGGAGGGGTTGGATGTCGGCGATTGGCGCGTCGATGTCGAGGCCGAGGACGGGAGGGTGATCGGTCGCGTCTCGGTGAAGGTGACGGCCGAAGCGTCGGAAGGACCGCTGGCGCTGAAAACGGTCGTGTATTGACCCAATGGGGTGTCTCAGGCTGGCCGCCGATCGGCTTGGCAGCTGATCCCAATTCGGGGGAGGGACGAGCGCTCATGAAGTCCGGTCGCGGCGTGGAGATACTCGAAGAGCGCGAGGGAGAGGGGACGCCGGCCCAGAAGGGCGATCATCTGTTGTTCAATATGCGCCTCTTTCTCAATCGCGGGGAGGAGGTATCGTTCAACAAGCGGCAGGCCGAGCAACTCCCAACGGACATGGTTCGGGTGGTGGAGGGTGTAACGTTGGTTGATCACCGGATTGTCCTGGGGCGTCGCCAGGCCGTTGCGGGGATCGAGCAGGCGTTGACCGGGATGAAGGTCGGCGGCTATCGCAAGGTCCGCATCGGTCCACACCTGGCCTACGGAGACAAGGGACTACCAGGCCTCATTCCGCCCAATGCCCTGTTGGTGGCGGAGTTGTGGCTGCGGGAGATTTCGCCGCCTGTCAGCGAAAAATAGATAAGTGTAACCGTGTGTCTTCCGGCATAATGCAACAATGAGAACCTTATCCCCCTGTCCCGATAAGCCCAACTGTGTTTCCACCGCTGCGCAGGAAGAGCGCCATGCGATTGCGCCGTTCCGCTATCGAAAGAGCCGTGCGGAGGCGAAGGAGGCGTTGAAGGCTGCCATTGCCGGGCTTCCGCGCACGAAGTTGGTGGAAGAAGACGATGCCTACCTCCATTACGAATTCACCAGCCTCTTGCTTCGATTCGTCGACGACGTGGAGTTCCTGTTCGATGAGGACGGCAAGACCATTCAGTTCCGCTCGGCTTCCCGTGTCGGCTACGGCGATCTCGGCGTGAACCGCCGCCGCATGGAAGATATCCGGTCGCTGCTGGATGGTAAGTTGTAAGAACCCGCGCGTCCTGTTCGCCACTGCCCAGGGAGGTTTCGGTATGATCTGTCGCCCTGTTCGGCTGCTGCTGGTAGTGCTGTATTTCGTGGCCTGGTTGCCCCTGTCGCCGACGCATGCCGAAGAGCCGAAGCCGGTGCCGCTTGCCTGGCAGATGGGCCCGACCGAGGCTGCCTTGGGCGATCAGGCGAAGCTGACCCTTCCTAAAGGGTATCGGTTCCTGGGGGCGGAGGAAACACAGCGGGTACTTCGAGAGATGGGCAATTTCCCTTCCGGCGCCGAACTCGGGCTCATTGCCTCTGCGACGCCTGGGGAAAAATGGTTCATGGTCATTCGCTATATCGACGCCGGCTACGTGAAAGACGATGATGCGGCGAATTGGAATGCCGACGAACTGCTCGCCTCGATCAAGGAGGGCACAGAGGAAGATAACAAGCGTCGGCAGGCACAGGGGCATCCGCCGCTCGTGATTCGGGGCTGGGAGGAGCCGCCTCGATACGACAAGGCGGCGAACAAGGTCGTGTGGGCGATCGCCGCTCAGGAAGAGGATCAGGTCGGGGTGAACTACAACACGATGGCGCTGGGTCGGCAGGGGTATTTGAGTATGAACATGGTCGGCTCGCTCGAAGAGCTGCCGATGCTCAAGCCGCACGCGAACCAATTGCTGGCCAACGTGGCCTTCGTCGAGGGGAAGCGGTACGGCGACTTTAACAGTGCGACGGACAAGGTTGCGGCGGTCGGCCTGACCGCGTTGATCGCCGGAGCGGCCATCAAGTCCGGGTTGTTGGCCAAGTTGTGGGCCTTCATCGTGCCGTTGTTGCTGGCAGGAAAGAAATTGCTCGTGCTTCTTGTGCTCGTGGTGGGCGGGTTGATCCGGAAGTACTTCTTGAAGAAAAAGCCTGAGCAGCCGGAGGGGCTGTCGACGTGAAGGCGCTGCTGCTCTTGCTCACAGGGCTCAAGTTGGGCAAGGTCGCGCTCACGGGCGGGACCATGCTCCTCTCGATGGTCGTCTATAGTTTCATTTTCGGCTGGTGGTATGCCGTGGGCTTCGTGCTGTTGATCCTGTTCCACGAACTCGGCCACTACGTCGCGGCTCGACAGCGGAACCTCGATGTCGGCGCGCCGACCTTCATCCCCTTCGTCGGGGCCTGGATCCAGTTGAAGGACCAACCGATGGACGTGGAAACCGAGGCCTATGTCGGCATTGCCGGTCCGGTGGCCGGGACGATTGCGGCGATGGCCTGTTACTATGCCGCCGAATCCGTGCACAGTCAGTTACTGCTTGCTCTGGCCTACGCCGGGTTCATGATCAATCTGTTCAATCTGATTCCGTTGTCCCCGCTCGACGGTGGTCGGATTACGGCGATCATTTCCCCGAAAGTCTGGTGGCTGGGGGTGCCGATCCTGATCGGGCTGTTCATGATGAACCAGAGTCCGATGCTGTTGCTCGTCGCAATCATGGCGGTCCCGCACCTCATGTCGACCTTCCGCGGTGGCGATGGGGCCGAATTTTCTCGTTATTACGACGTGCCGACTTCCACCCGATTGAGCTATGCGCTCTACTATCTGGGGTTGGCGGCGTTTCTTGGGGTAATGAGTTATGAGACGCATTTGATGCTCCCAGGGACTAAGTAGCGGGATGATGAAAAAGCCACCGTCTCATCCACCCACCCTGCGCGCCAAGTCGCGCTCCGCACCAAGCCGCGTTCTCGCCTTGAAAACGCCCTCAACGTAGCCAGACGGAGACAGAGCTGGCTCGGCAGCTCGGGGAGGCGGGTGAGAATTAGTACGCCTCCGGTGCTTTCGTCGGCTGCGGCCTTGCCGGACGGCCTTTGTGATCATTCCGCAAATTTCCACAGAAGATCTCAAGTCTCAACGCGATTTCGATTCTATTGCTAGTGTAGGTGGGCCTGGGGGCTGCTTGATCGCCCAGTTAGCTGATTGCTGGGACCATCCTACCCAGGTGCCGCCTTCCAGTTGGAATTCCGTGAGTCCGTCGCCGTCCAGGTCCTGTTCGATCAACTCCAGAAAATAGCTCGATGAGCCGTGACCTCGGGGGCCGGTTCCCCTGAGCCATTGGAATGTTGGCCGTCCTTCGATCGGCAGGCTGCCGCGTTCGACCCAGCGCCCGTCCTCGAGCGAGCGCATGGCAAGTCGTGGCGTCGGGAGAAGCCGAAGATCGAACGGGTGCGCCTCTGCCGGGAGAGGTTCGACCAGGTAGATCGGCTCTCCCGAAGGGAACAGACGGTTCGACATGCCCCAGAGGTACCGAGAGGGACTGTTCATGACCACCGTCCCGTCTTCTTCCCGCAGGATGTGGACGGACCAGGTGCCGGAGGCATGGAGGTTTTGGTTGAAACAGCCGTACCAGGCCGCCTGCTTCTCCTTCGTCCAGGCGGGGGGAAGATAGAGCTGGTGCTGTTCCCAGAGGCAACGAGCCACAGGGCTGTCCTGCTCGAAACGATTCACGAGAATGATCGGCTGACGGTCCATGAGGCTTCTGGCGTCGCCCGTATAGTGGAGACAGCCGTTCAGGTAGTCGGCCGTTCGCGCGACCAAGGGGCTGAACTGGTCCGCCGGCTCCGGGGAGGCCTCGCCAAAGGTCGTCGAGGCAAATCCGTAATAGTGTGACCATTTGAGCCGGCGCTCAGCCGGGTGCCCCGGCGGAGTTTCGAGGAGTCCGATGTAGCGGGTCACGTTACAGTTCATGTCCTGAAAGGCGCCGATGGGAACGCCCCCCACCATCACCGTGCGGGGAGCGCCTTCGGGGGTGATGACCGACACATGGGCGCCGTAGTTGCGTCCCGCGTGGAACCATTTGGAGGCGTTCGGTTCCGTAGCGGCTGCGACGTCGTATTCCGTGGTGGCGAGGGGAAGCCCGGTTCTCGTCGAGATGCTGTAGACCAGGCGGTGATAGATCAGGTGAATATCTTCCCAGCCGTCGCCATCCAGGTCCTGCAGGTACCCGCCGTATTCGCGAAAGAACTCAGGAGCCGGCTTCGTTTCGACCACCACGAATCCGTTCCCGCACTGGGGATCGGACGGCAGCGAGGGCTGGAACAGGCACAGGTATCCCCAGATGGGTCGATCGGCGGTCGGTAGACCATCGCCATAGCTGGGGGCGAGGAAGGGATACCGCCGTTCGGCTGGACCGCGCGGCCAATTCCAATAGGCGTGGAGTTGTCCTTCCGGCGTTTCGGTCTGGGCAATGAGCTTCCCACTCCGAGCCTCCAGGATACCGAGGACCGTCTTCGGCACCTGATTCTCCTTGTGGCAGTACACGATGGCGATTTCGTGCAGCGGGTCTCCGGCATGGTCCCCGATGTCGGCAATCTGCTCGGAGAGAACCGGCGCGGGACAAGGGATCGAGGGGCTCGGCAGGGGAATCTCTTTCTGCTCCGTAAGGAGTGACGAAATGTCGATACAGGTTGTTTCCGGAACGGCCTTGCAGGAAGTGAGGCGAAGGGATGAGTCGGGAGTGCCGTCTCCGTTCAGATCAAAGTTCCATAGGGTGGTGCCCGTCAGACCATGCGGAGCGGAGAGGCAGCCTCCGGATAACAGCAGCGGCAGGAGCAGCCAGGCCAAGGGAGCCTTTGGTTGAATCGAACGGAAGGACATTTCCCTAGTATGCGTCAAAGAGGTTGGGTGGCCAACATTCGCGTCATAACCCGACACAGCCGCGCCTTGTGACCGAGGGGCGACTGGTAGGCCGAGCGATCGGATGGTAGGGTGAAAAGAGAGGCCGGTCGGTGAGCGCAGGGGGCTTGAATGGATCGCTACACGGCCGAGGTTTCACGGATCGACGATCTTACGCATGACGTGCGGACGATCGAGTTGCGGCTGATCGAACCCTCGACGATCACTTTCAAGGCCGGACAGTTCGTCTCATTCGAGGTACCGAAGGCGGGGGCTCCACGACCGGTGACCCGTCCCTACTCGATTGCCTCACCACCGGGTCGAACCGATCGGATTCTCCTCCTTTTGAACTTGGTGCCGGGGGGGCCTGGGTCCACGTACCTGTTTGGGTTGCGCGAAGGTGACCGCACGCAGTTCACCGGAGCGGCCGGAGCTTTTTATCTGCGAGACGACCCGACGAAAGATCTGTTGTTTGTGGCAACCGGAACCGGGATCGCACCGCTGCGGAGCATGATTCTGGCGCAATTGGCGCGAGCGTCTTCCCAAATGGTCACCCTCTATTGGGGTTTGCGCAACCGGCGGGACCTCTATTGGCAGGAAGAGTTTCGGTTATTGGCGGAACAGCACTCGAATTTCACGGTGGTGACCACGCTCTCACGGCCGGATCCTGATTGGACGGGAACCGGCGGGTACGTGACGGCTCTGGTGGAGAAAAGAATACTGGTGGTGAACAACCTGGCCGCCTATCTTTGCGGGGGGAGCGCGATGATCCGTGACGTGACGAAAGCGCTTACGCAGAAGGGGCTCTGTCCGATTTACCGCGAGAAGTACTACGACGAGTGACGGGTCGCTGAACAAGCCTGCCAGCATCGTTCTCGCGTAGTTCAGAGGCTCAAAGCCCTGCTCACGGTATGTTGAGCCTTCCGGACACTGCCGTCTCGCCGGCGTCCACGAACGTGATGAAGACACTGGGCGCTCACCGTCTCGCGCCCGCCCGCAAACGTAACGCTCCTTCTTCGTCGCGTCGCGGGCCTCGCTGCGGCCTTGCTGACAGACTTTTTGAGTCACCCGAAGGCTGACGCCCACGACGAATGACGGCTGATGTGCGACCTACTTATCGGTGCGCTTGGTCGTATGTTGGAACACGCACTTGGGGCAGGTGTAATGGACGAACTGGCCGCCTGCCACGAGCCGTTTGGTCATGGCCACCTTGCACCAGGTGCAGAGCCGATCGGGCAGTGCGGCGGGTGAAACCGGGCTGTTGGCGGGCTGAGTCGATGGATCAGACATGGGCGGCATTCTCGCTAAGGGGTCGCAGTTTTGTCAATGCGCGTTCGGCGAAGATTTTTTGGAGATAAACATTTACACGTTCTGCGACGTTGAGTATATTGCAGAATATGCGGTTCACTTCCACTCACCCCCAACAGAAAGGCAGTCTCTCATATGCAGAACGCCGAAGGTGCGACCTCCGACGATATCTCATCAACCTCAGCCAGGCTTGCTGATTCACCGGTCAGCCCCGACTCTGTCGGGCCCGGCAAAGCCTGGGGAATTTGTACTTCCGTCGACCTCCACGATTGTGCTCCCGACCGCATTCGCGATGCCAAGCAAATTGAGGCGTATGTCGTTCAGCTCTGCGAGCTGATTCAGATGAAACGCTATGGTGCCTGCCAGATCGTCCATTTCGGCGAGGGACGCGTGGCCGGCTACAGCATGGTCCAGTTGATCGAGACGTCCTTGATCAGCGGGCATTTTGCCAACGATACCAACAGCGCCTATCTCGATATCTTCAGTTGCAAGGGTTACGATCCGGCCGTCGTCGAGGAATTCTCGAAAGCGTTTTTCGGTGCCCGCCGCTCCAGCCACCGGGCGATGTTGCGGTATTAGCCACCGGCAGCCGGGTTCGTCCGGCGAGGGTTGACCTGCTGAGCCAGTGATGGGCGATTCGTCACCGAAATCCGTGCGCGAGTTCTTTGCGACGCTTCCGGCCAAGCTGGATCCCGAGGCCGCCGAGGGACTGGATGCGGTGTACCAGTTCGACTTGAGCGGCAACGATGGGGGCCAGTATCACCTGCAGATCCGGGAGGGTGCCTGCCGTATTACGGAGGGCACCCACCCGGATCCCCAGGTGACGCTCTCCATGTCAGGCGAAGACTGTCTGCGTGTGTTGAACGGTCAACTCAGCGGACCGGCCGTCGCCATGTCCGGTCGGTTGCGCATTGCCGGTGATGTCGGGTTGGCGTTGCAGTTGGCGTCGCTGTTTCCCTCGCTCCGTCCCTAGCAGGAGGCTGAAAAAGCCCTCTGTTCTCTCCCCCCAGCGTACCAAGACGCGCCAGTTCCCCAATGTGTTCTCGCTTCGATGCGAATCTCGTGAGACGAAAGATGTGAGACCTCAAATGCAGCGGTTGCGCTACGCTTCTTGCGCGGCTAGGTCTGTGCCCAGCCGTTCCTCGCCCAGTTGATCCGCTCGCCGCGGGAACCGTTCTTCCAGCATCACATACACGGTCGGGACCAAGAACAGCGTCAGGATCGTCGATACGGTCAGCCCGCCGACGACGGCACGGGCAAGCGGCGCATTCGTTTCGCCCCCCGTGCCGAAGCCCAAAGCCATGGGGACCAGCCCGACCACTGTGGCCAAGGAGGTCATCAGAATCGGTCTCAACCTGGTGCGGGAGGCGGTCAGGACCGACTCTTTGAGCTCGAGCCCGCGCCGGCGCAACACGTTCGTATAGTCCACCAACAGGACGCCGTTCGAGACCACGATCCCGAGCATCATAATGATGCCCATGAGCGAGGCGGTCGACAGTGTGGTCTCGGTGAGGAAGAGCATGACGATGACGCCGGGAATCCCCATCGGAACGGAGAACATGATGATGAAGGGGTCGACCAGCGATTTGAATTGGGCCGCCATCACCATGTAGACGAGGATCAAGGCCAGGACACTGGCGAACATCAGTCCTTCGAAGGTCTCCCGTTGCTGCTGGATTTGCCCTGCCATGCGGACCGTGAAGCCGGGTGGAAATTGCATGGCGGCAAAGGCGGATTCCAACTCCGAGGCGATGGCGCCGAGGTCGCGGCCGACCGGGTTGGCGGTGATATGCACCACCCGCTGGAAGTACTTGCGCTCGATCTTCACGGGCCCCGCGTTCAACTTCAGCGATGCAACGTTCTTCAGAAGCACGGGGTCTCCCGATTTGGTGGTGAGCAGAATGTTTTCCAGATCGGTGAGGCTCTTGCGGTGGTCCTCCCCCAGCCAGGCGCTGATGTAATACTCGTTGCCGGTCTGGGGATCAGTGTAGATGATCGGGTCGGTCTGGCCGTTTCCATTCAACGAAAAGAGCACCGCGTTGGCGATATCGGTTTCGCTGATACCCAGGAGCGCGGCCTTTTCCCGGTCGACTACGACGTTGACCTCGGGGTAGTTCTCCTCGCGACTGACCTCGATATCGGCGATGCCGGAAATCTTGTGCATGGCTTCCTGTACTTGCTGGACCACCCCGCGGGCCTTCTCCAATTCATACCCATAGATCTCCACGTCGATCGCCTTCTGCGACCCGAAGCTGGTGACGCGTTTCACTAGTCCGCCCGGATCGAAGAACAAGGCCACGCCGGGAAAGAGTTTGATGATCTTGGGGCGCACGTCGTTCATCACCTGAACTTGGTTTCTTTTTCGCTTGTCCGGCGGCACGAGATAGACCGAGATCACCGAGGTGTGGGGGCCGGTGTTGGGATTGAACAGCGACGAACGGCCCTGGGCGAGCACGCCCGTGCTCGAAACGATCGTTTCCAATTCGTCCCGGCCGATGTTCTCGCGCAGCACCCGTTCGACTTCCGCGACCTGCTGTTCGGTCTTCTCGACACGCTGCCCTACCGGTGCCCGCAAGACGATTCTAAATTGGCTTTCGTCTGAGACCGGCAGAAATTCGGTGCCGATGAAGGGGAGCAGCATGAGTGAGCCGAGGAAGATCACGACGACGGCCACAAGCAAGGTGCGGCGGTGGCCGAGCACCCAATGGAGGCTCCGCTCGTATCCCTCGTCCAAGGCTTCGTACCGGCGGCGACTCCAGTCCATGACGCGCACGAACCACGCGGGGAGATTGCGATGGGCTTCCTGTTCGGGTTTCAGGAATCGGTAGCACAGCACCGGCGTGACCGTTCGGGAGACGAAGAACGAGGTGAACAGGGCAATGGCGATGGTCAGCGTCAGCGGGATCAGCAAGAGCCGGGCAATCCCTACGACAAAAAACATTGGGAGGAAGACGACTACGGTGGTGACGGTGGAGGCGAAGATCGGCATGGCCACTTCGCGGGCCGCTTGAGTGATCGCCTCCCAACGGTTTCGGTCATTGTTGAGATGCCGCTGGATGTTCTCGAGCTCGACGATGGAGTCGTCGACCAGCCGCCCGATCCCGAGCGCCAGGCCGCCCATCGTGAAGACGTTTAGGCTTTGATTGGTGAAATACAGCACGATGAAGGTCACCAGGATCGAGAGGGGGATGGCGACCGAGATGATCAACGTGCTCGTGACGTTGCGCAGAAACAGAAGGATGACGGCTGCCGCCAACAGAGAGCCGTGCAGTGCCTGCTCGATCAGGTTTTGAATGGCTTGCCGGATATAGACCGATTGATCGAAGGAAATCCCGAGTTGGACCCCGGCGGGGATGCCGATCATTTTGGGTAAGGCGCGGCGAAGCGCGTCTACCACCTCGACTGTGTTGGCGGTCGGTTGCTTGTTTACCCGCAGATAGACGGAGCGCTTGCCGTCGGTGCGCACGATGTTGGTCTGGATATCGGAGGAGTCCGACAGGGTGCCGAGGTCTCGGATCCGAACGGGATTGCCGCGCGCGTCGATCTTGACCACCACGTCGGCGATCGGTTCCACCGTCTTGAACTGCGTATTCGTGAAGACGTTGTAGTCGAGGTTGCCGGCCTTGATGTCTCCCGAGGGGAGAATGAGGTTCGCAGCCTTCACCGACTTCACCACGTCGAGGATGGAAAGGCCCCGGGCCTGCAGCAGCGCCGGATCCAGGCTGATGTTGATCTGCCGGACCTTGCCTCCCTCCACGGTCGCGGCCGCGACGTTGGCGATCTGCTCGATCTGCGGAGCGATCGTGTTATAGGCGAGGTCGTAGAGCGCGCGCTCGTCCAAGTCGTTCGCGGTGACGGTTACGAAGGAGACCGGAATGTTGGAGACGTCGAACTTGACGATAAACGGTTGGAGGCTGCCGGGTGGAAGATTGGCCTGGATCTGCGTGATGCGCTGCATCACCTCCATTTGGCCGACGTTGATGTCGGCTCCCCAGTTGAACCAGACCTGGACCGCCCCGATGCCTTGCTTGGAGAAGGATTCGACATGCTCGACGTTGGACGCGGAACTGACGGCCTTTTCGATCGGATAGACGACGCTCTGCTCGATGTCGAGCGGGGGGGCGCCTTTATAAATGACCCCGACGAAGGCGACCGGTACTTGGATGTTGGGGAAGAGGTCGACCGGGAGACGCTGTAAGGAAGTCACGCCCAGCACCACCATGGCGAGCGAGAGCATCAGGATGCCGATGCGATTCCGGAGGGCGAGGAGCGTCAGCCACATAATAGAGAGGTGAGACGTTAGACCGTATACGAATTACGATTCACGCTTCACGTCGCCCAGCAGTTTGACCTGGACGGGCGTTCCTTCGCTGACCAGGTCTTTGCCCGCCACGATGAGCTGTTCATCCCCCGAGAGGCCCTTCAGAATTTCCACCCGGTTCTCTACTCGGCTGCCGAGTTCGACCGGAACCTGATGGGCCTTGCCGTCCTTGATCACGTAGACGTACTGGAATTCTTCCAGTCGGCTGACGGCGTCCAGCGGGATCTGCACCGCCTGTGGGTGTTTGTCGACCAGCAGCTCGACGCGCGCGAACATGCCGCCCTTCAACCGGTGATCCTTGTTGGGAAGGTCGACTTCGACCGTCATGGTGCGCGTGGCGCGATTCAAGGCCTGCACGATGCGGGTCACGGTGCCCTCGAAGGTTTCATTGGGGTACGCCTCGGCCCGGACATCCGCCCGCTGTCCCAGCTTGACCAAGGGCACGTCCTTTTCGACGACCTCGATGAGGGTGCGGACGGTCTCGACGTCATGGAGACTGAGGATGCCACGCGACATGGTCGACGTGCTGGCCGTCGTGCCGCTCACGTAGGAGCCGGGGTCGAGGTTGCGCTCGGCGATATATCCTGCAAAGGGAGCTCGGATGTACGAGTACGCCAAGTTGGTTTCGGCCTGCGCGAGGGCGACCTCCATCTGCTTGACCTGCGCGCGGAGGGAGTCCATCAAGGCGATCGCCGCATCCGAATTCACCTGGGCGTTATCCAGGTCCTGCTGGGACACGAATTGGTCCTTGATCAAGGCCTGCATGCGGTCCAACGTCAGTTTGGCGTTTCGTACGGCGGCGTCCTGCTGGACCACCTTGGCTTTGGCCGACACCAAATTCGCCTTCGCCTGATTGACCGCATGGACGAAATCGGTGTGATCGATCTCGATGAGCAACTGATTGACCTTCACCAAATCGCCTTTGTCCACATAGATCTTGGCGATATAGCCGTCGACGCGCGAAAAGATGTTGACCAACTGATTGGGGATCAAGTCCGCGGTGTAGGTCAGGCGGACATCCAAGTCTTGCTTGATGGGGTTCATCGTCCCGACCGTGATCACCCGGCCTTTGCGTCCGTCTACCTTGGCGCCGCTGCTGAGGCGGAACACCACGAGCGCGGTGACCGCGAAGAAGAGAATGACCCCGAGGGTGACGATCGGATGGCGGCTGATGGGATTACCGGACACGACGCGGTCCTCGTTTGGTTCGGGCGACGGATTCCCGCAGCCCGTTCAGGAACAGCTCGACATAGGTGGAGACGGTGTCCTCATGCGAACGATCCAGCGGCACCTCGAAGATTTCGTGCAGGAGCCGGTGGTGAACGACCATGCCGATGAACGCGCGGGCCGCGAGCAGCGGGTCCATTTTTCGGAATGCCCCTTCTTTGATGCGGGTGCGAATGTAGCCGGCGAGGTAATCGTAGAACACCCGGTGCTGCTTTCCGAAGAACATGTCGGCAAGTTCGTGGCCCTCGAGCGCGCTGAACAACAGGAGCCGCAACATCGTGGGGTCGGCGCCGGGACGGATGCGGTAACTGGCGATCAGCGTGAAGACGCGATGGTCGTCGCGTTTGCGGGCGACTTCCTCGACTGCTTCCACCAACTGGCTGATCGGAGCCTTCTCCGCCAAAATCGCGCTGTAGAGCGCGCGTTTGGTCGGGAAGTACTTGAAGACCAGCGCTTCACTGACGCCGGCGGCCTTCGCGATTTCCTTGGTGGTGGTCCCTTTGAAGCCCTTGGCGGCAAAGAGCGATGCGGCAGCAGAGATCAGGCTGGCTTGCCGGTCGTGACTCGAAGGGCGTGGCAGGGAGACGGTCGGGGTGGCGTGCATGGTCTGTCGGTGTGCTGTTGGTGAGTGAGTGTTCACTCACCGAAAGGCTACCATGCCAACAAAAGGGAAGACAAGAAGATGAGAGATTGAAGCGGGGGATCGGCGTTGCTATGGGTAGGGAGGATTGAGGGAATAGTTGGTGGGGGTGACCGGGAAGGAGAAGGCCGGGCCTGAGCGGCCCGGCCCCCGGTGGTGATGTCCTACTGGAGCAACTGACTCTCCAGGTAGACCTGGAGTCGGGCGCGCTCCTCCTCGGCGATCAGCCGGTACTGGGCACCGAAGCGAGTCCCCGCGGCCCAGGCTACACGCATTTCAGCGATGAACAGCGGTTCCTCCGAGTGGGGCAGGTACAGGAAGACCGTCAAATCCATGCCCGGTCGAACGGCCTGATTGCCGCGGATTCCGCAGCCGCCTTTGGACAGGTCGATGACGCGTCCGTCGCCGAAGATGAGATCTCCATTGACGAGCCCTGAGTACATGAGTCGCAGATCGACCGGATGGCGCTGGGAGCGCCGGCGATTGTCCGTCGCGCTGAGCACATTCCCATCTACAGAGCCCGAGGCAACCTTGCTGGCTTTCATCTGGACATCCTTTCGTCGCGGACAGAGGATTCGTTTCCTAGAGGCGACCGACATGAAGAAGTCTAGCTAACTCTCTTTGCGTCGGCATTATTCCGAGGCAGGGTGACGGTATTCAGCAAAAGTAGGGGATGGGAACGGTGCGCTGCGGGGTCGGGAAGAGAACCGGTCAGAAGACGGTCGCGCTGTTGCCTTCGGCGAGTTTCGAACGGAGGGTCTGGCTTTCAAAAAAGATGATGCCCTGGTCGGTTCTGGTGTCGTAGCGCAAGGTGATCTCGCTGTCCCATCCCTGCCATGAGAGGAACTTCACGACGCCGCCGGCGATTTGCCCCGGGGTTCGGTCGAGCGGGCCGTACTGGTTTTGCAAGTATCCCAAGACCTGGTCGTGAACCTCTTTGCCGTGGTACCGCACCGTCACACGGGCAAATTGGCCGTCGATCGTCATGAACCGCATCGAGTCGACGTTCGAGTTTCCAAGCGTCGGGACTCCGGCCTTGAGCTCGAAGTTGCGCAGCCGGCCGGCATCTTCCACCTTTACGAAGCTGTCGGAATCCGCAAGGTTTGCCCCCCAGGTGATCCCTTCGAAGCCATTCGGGTCGTTGGCCATGGGGACGGCGCCTGCCTGGAGCGACGGCAGCCATAGAAGAAGGACCAGCACACAGATGATGCGCCGGACCATCGCAGATGGGGTGTTTCGGCACCGCCTATTCGGCTGAATCCGTGATGTAGTCATGGAAACGCGGTGAAAGTGTCCGGCTCTCGATAAACAGAAATCCCCGATCCAAGTTGGCTTCATAGGTCAGATTGATTTCGGTCTCAGGACCCCGCCAATTATATTGCTGGTTCAGCCCACGCGTCATCTGTCCGGGAATCCGTTCCAATGCGCCGTAGGAGCGTTCTAGAAATGCCATCACTTGTTTGTGGGTTTTGTCGCCGCGGTAGCGGATGGTGACGCGCGCAAACTGGCCGTCGACCGTCGACAGGAGCACGCTCTCGACGGGAATATCTCCGTAGAGCGATGGCCCGCCTTGAAACGCATAGTCGGTGATGTGGGTGCTCGTGCGGAGCACTGCAAGCGCGGGAACCTCGTCGAGCTTGGCGCCCCACAGGAAATCCCGAAAACCCTTGGGGTCGTTCGTCATCGTGACCGCAAAGGCCGAAGTCAGCGACTCGAGGGCGAAGAGGGTAAGAAAAACCAGCAGCCGCAGCGGCGGTCGTGCGCCTGTTGTGAGTCGTCGGGTGTGCATCGAGCTGTAACCGCGTCACTCGGCACGCTACCATGGGCGCGGAGGCGACGGCAACTTTCCCTTCCGATTTCTTGAGAATGCCGAGGGGCCTTGGCTATAATGCGCGCTCTTGCATGCGCGTGATCTGAGCGAGGGAGCGAAACGCCACACCATGATTGAAAGCGATGTCTTTGTCGACGCCCTCCAGCAGATGGGGGTGAACTTTTACACCGGGGTGCCGGATTCGATTCTGGGCGGCATCATTGAAGAGCTAATGACCCGGAAGCTCTATACCCCTGCGGTACGCGAGGACGAGGCGGTGGCGATGGCGGCGGGCGCCTTCATGGGCGGAATGATTCCCGCCGTGTTGATGCAGAATTCCGGCTTGGGCACGTCGCTCAATGCGTTGATTTCGCTCAACGTGATTTATCAGCAGCCCTGTATCCTGATCGTGTCCTGGCGAGGCTTTCAGGGGAAGGATGCCCCGGAGCATTTGGTCATGGGCGAAACGATGCCGCAGTTGCTGGATACGATGAAGATTCCGCATCGGACCCTGTCGGAGCAGACGATGCTGGACGATTTGAAATGGGTCAGCCAGACGTTCATGAAGCAACGGATCCCGGTCGCCTTGATCATCAAGAAGGGTGTGGTCAAGGCCTTGCATCCGTAAAGAGCCGTGAAGGGCTCCGCATGAAAGCGGAGTCCGGATCCCGCGAAACTCGAGAGAAAAACGACGAGGTAACTGTTGTGAGGCCTGAACAAGGGACGATGCAGAGTCGGGCGCAGGCGATGGCGGCGTTGCTGGAACTGTTGACTGATCAACCGGTGATCGTCTGCAACGGGTTTCCATCGCGCGAGGCGCAGAAAATCGCCGACCGTCCCACCCACTTCTATATGATCGGCTCGATGGGGAATGCGCCGGCCATCGGACTCGGTGTCGCGCTGGCCAAGCCCAAGAAGCAGGTCGTGGTGTTCGACGGTGACGGCAACGTGTTGATGGGAATGGGAACGTTGGCGACCGTGGCCGCATTGAAGCCCAAGAATTTCATTCATGTGGTTTTCGATAACGAGGTGTACGGAACTACGGGGAATCAGCCGACCATCTCCAACGTGGTGCCGCTCGAAAAGGTGGCCAAAGCCGCCGGGTACCTCAACGTCGAGCGGGTGAAGGATCGGGAAGATCTCGTGTATGAATTCAAAGACATGCTGAAAAAAGACGGACCCAGCCTGTTGCTGGTCAAGGTCAACGAGTTCGTCGAAGACGCCGGTCGGATCGTCCTCGATCCGCCCGATATTACCAAACGGTTTATGAAGGCCATCGAATAGCGGCGTCGTTCGTGAAGCGCCGCTCGTCCTACTCCCGGCTCACACCATTCGCCTCACGAAGAACGGAGCGCACAGGTGATATTGCTCAATCCCGGTCCCGTGAATGTTTCCGAGCGTGTCCGCCAGGCGCTCCTGCGTCCGGACATTTGCCATCGTGAGTCGGAATTCTACGACCTCCTACATCGCATACAACACAAGCTGCTGAAAGCCTTCGTGCCGGGGGCAGAGTCCGAGTATGTGGCGGTCTTGTTGACCGGATCCGGCACGGCCGCGGTCGAGTCGGCCATCATGTCTTGCCTTCCGACCGGCAAGCGGATGCTCGTCATCAACAACGGTGTCTATGGCGAGCGGATCTCGAACATGATCGGTTTGCACCGCCTGGGCGTTTCGGAGTTCAAGCTGGATTGGCACGTGAAGCCCGATCCGGAGCGGCTGCGGCTGGCGTTACGTCAGCATCCCGAGGTCCATGCGGTGGCCATGGTCCACCATGAGACCACAACGGGCCTCATCAATCCCGTGAAAGACATTGCCGATGTGGTCGACAGTCAGAACCGGGTGTTCGTGGTCGATTCCGTGAGCGGGTTGGGCGGCGAAAAGATCGACATTCCGGGCTCCCACATCTATATGGTGGCCGGAACCGCTGGAAAGTGCATTCAGGGATTCCCCGGCGTGTCGTTCGTGCTCCTTCGGAAAGGCTTCCTCGACCGTATGCGGGGCTATCCCAAGCGTTCCTGGTACCTGCACCTGACGCACTATGTGGATGATCAGGGGAACGGAACCATTCCGTTCACCCCCGCGGTGCAGGTGTACTATGCGTTTGAGGAAGCGCTCGACGAATTGTTGGAGGAGGGCGTCCCGCAGCGCCTCGCCCGCTATAAGAAGGCCTCGACCCGGATCAGGGAGCGCATGGCGCAACTCGGTGTGAAAGCCTTGTTGCCGGCGGACTCCCAGTCGAACACGATTACGGCATTTCACCTCCCGTCCGGGCTGAGCTACGCGACTTTGCACGACCGGCTCAAGGAGCGAGGGTTTGTGATTTATGCCGGGCAGGGGCAACTGGAGGCGAAGATCTTCCGCATCGCCAACATGGGGGCTCTGACATCCCAGCAGATCGACGATTTTCTTTCCGCGTTCGAGCAGGTGCTTGAGAGCACGACCGTTCACTCATGAAAGCCGTCATTCTGGCCGCCGGAGTCGGGAAACGGCTCTGGCCCATCACACAGCACAAGCCAAAGTGCCTGATTGAGATCGGCGGCAAGACGTTGATCTCGCGGTATCTCGAGTCGCTCGCCGCCCTTCGCGTGAAGCAGGCCACGGTCGTGGTCGGCTACAAGCAGGAGATGATCCGCGCGGCGGTGGGGGACGGGCTCCACGGCGTCGATGTCACATACCTGGTGAACAATCAATTTCACCGAGGGAGTATTTCTTCGTTATGGCTGGCCAGGCCGGCGTTGGACGACGACGCAATCGTCATGGATGCCGACGTCCTGTTTCATCGGGAAATCCTTCGTCGCCTCGTGGAGTCCGACCATGGGAATTGCCTGCTGATGGACGAGACGGTCAAGCAGAGCGGCGAGGAATGCATGGTGGTGGTGGAAGGCGGCCGTGTCATCGCGCTGAGCAAAAAGGTGCCCGATCGTTATGACCTCGCGGGGGAAGGCGTGGGATTTCTCAAGGTGCGCCGATCCGATATCCCGCATGTCGTCGGTTCCTTGAAAGGCTATATCGATCGCGACCGATGGGATATGGAATACGAGGACGGCTTGCTGCAATACTTCACAGACGTGAAGGTCGGGCATGAAAAAATCGGCGGCTTGCCCTGGACCGAGATCGATTTTCCCGAAGACGTCACGAAGGCTGAACGGGACGTGTTGCCGAGACTCTGAGCGTTTGGTCGGTGTCGCGTAGCCGAGATACGAATATGCGAGAGACGAGACACGAGCGGCGGAAATGAGCGAAAGCACAGTACAGCATGGCGCGGAGTTGCAGGGTTTGTCGACGGCGATCCTGCTTCCGGGCACGGGCCTGTTCGGTGATCGAGTCGGGCGCGGGCTGAGTGAGGTGGGTCCGCTGACGAAGGTCGGCGGCCTGAGCCTGTTCCAGCGGGCCGTGCTCACACTCCAGCGCTCCGGGATCAGGCAACTGATCGTGCTGGTCGGGTCGGAAGAAGAAATGCTCAAACAGACGCTCTCGCGCGGCGCCCGCGTGACGATTCCGGTACGGTGGATGCCCGTGCGGGAGTTTCCCCTGGACGACCCCCGGACCTGGGAATCGCTGGCGACCGAAGTGCGGGGGTTCTGTCTGATCGCGAGCGTCCAATCCGTCTTCTCAAAGGGATTGATCGAACATCTTCGTCAAAATGTGCGGGACGGAGAGGCGATGGTGGTGACGAGGCAATCCGGACAAGGGGAGCCGCCCATTGGTCGCCGTAACCCGGCCGTCGCGCTGCAAGAAGGCCGACTCGTATCCTTTCACAACCAAACCGGTTTCGAGGGGCATCAGGTTGCGGCCGATATGGTCGTGCTGCCGGCCAACATTTTAATTCCGTCCGGCGGATCTTCGACATTGGGCGCGGCCACTCCGGCGGAGGGTTCCGGGGCCATTCCTGTCCGCCGTTGGCTGGAACGGGCTGCCGCCGATGGGCGGGTGCGAGTGGTGGCCGCGGCATCCAATGCAGGGCTGTGGTATCGAGACGTGTGGGATCACGCCAGCGCCGGCGTCGCCGAACGCACCCTGTTCCGCTCGCTCAAAGGGGAGGCGGAAGGATTTGTCGATCGGTATTTCAATCGAACGTTCTCTCGGCCTCTGACCAAAGGGTTTCTGCGGCTGAAGTGTTCCCCGAATACCATCACGATGGTGGCGACAGTGATTGGGTTGTTGTCCGCTGTCGGATTCGGCTGGGGAACTTACGAGGCGGGCATTTTCGCTGCGCTGCTGTTCCAACTCGCGGCGGTCATCGATTGCTGCGATGGAGAGGTGGCCCGGTTGACCTTCACCGAATCGCCGTTCGGGGCCTGGCTGGATATTGCGATGGACAATGTCGTGCACATTGCCATTTTTGCCGGCATCGCCTGCGGGTCGTATCTGCGACAGTTCGGAAGCGAGGGGGCGTGGGTACCGTTGGCTCTCGGCGGGGCTGCGGTGTTCGGTAACGCCATGTCGTTCTGGCTGGTTACCAAAGCACAGAAAATCGGCGCGGCGAAGGGTTGGAGTTCACCCAAGCAAGCGGCCTGGTCTGATTTCATTCTGAAAAATGTCGCGAGCCGCGACTTCTCCGTGATCGTATTTCTGTTCGCCGTGCTCGACAAGCTTGATTGGTTCCTCTGGATGGCCGCCCTCGGGTCGACGTTCTTTTGGTTCTTCATGCTGTGGGTGCTTCGCCCGACGGCGCGTGCCCGTGCTTAAGCTCACCCTTCTTGTCCTCGGGGCGCTGACCTTCTCCGCCCTCATCTGGAATATCGGCATCGCGCGCATCTATGAGGCCGTGACCCAATTGGGCCCGGTGGCGCTGTTCATCGTGTTGCTCCCGTCGCTGCTGATGTATCTGCTCGAGGCCTACGGCTGGCGGGTGACGCTCGGCGATTGGGCCGACAGACTTCCATTCTGGCGGCTCTGGGCCATTCGCACGGCGGGTGAAGTCGTGAATATGACCACTCCCACGGCCTATGTGGGCGGCGAACCGCTCAAGGCGTTGCTCCTCAAACGGCATGGTGTGCCGATGGTCGAGGGTATGGCTTCGGTCGTGACGGCAAAAACTACCATGACCATTGCCCAAATTCTGTTCATCTTGGCAGGGATGGCGTTGGGATTTTGGCTGCTCGGGGGGAAAGGCTCCGCGGGACAAATGATCATGGCTGGTCTGGCCAGCGTGGGATTGTTGGTGTTCGGAGTCGGGGCCTTCATGCTCGTTCAGCGCCATGGGATGTTCACCGGGATTCTCGGCCTCCTGCGCAAGGTAGGCTTGCGCATGGCGTATCTTGAAGCGCGGGAGGAGAAGCTGCGGGAACTCGATCGCACGATTGCAGGTTTCTATACGCACGACCGCTCGGGATTCCTGCTGTCGACCATGATGTTTCTGCTCGGATGGTTGGCGGAAGCGTTGGAAGTCTATGTGATGATCGCCTGCCTCGGCCAGCCGGCGACGGTGCTGTCGGCGCTTGCCATCGGGGCGTTGTCTGTCTTCATCAAGGGCGGAACTTTCTTCATCCCGGGCAGTCTGGGAGCCCAGGATGCAGGCAACCTCCTCTTGGTGACAGCCTTCGGGTATAGCGAAGTAACCGGAATTACCTTTGCCTTGCTGCGGCGATTTCGTGAGTTGGTGTGGATTGGGCTCGGACTCCTCTGTTTCGCCTTGGTGGCACGTCATGTCGACACGAGTCCGGAGTCGCCCGCAGGTCCGGTCGCCCTGTGAGCCCTCCTGCTACAATTGCATAAAACTCTCTCACTGCCCTGCTTCGAATTACCACCATATTCCTAAGTAATACTGGCCTCCCCGGCCACTCTGCGCTACACTGGGCAAGAGTAGGTTGAACGCGCAAGCCTCCTCGGCCGCGAGCGGCCCAATTACCAGATCAAGAGTGCAAGGATGGCATACCGGCCCGAGCTATCGGCTGCGGCGAAACAGCGTCCTCGTGAAGGCGGGGGAGGCGGGACTCCTCAGCTGACAGGGGCGTTTGCCGTTCCTCCAGTGGATGACCCGGCGGAGGCGCTTCGTTTTTGTCGGGCCCTGGCCGCCGCATTGCAACCGTCCGCCACATTGGATGAATTGGCATCCACCGGCCCTCGGTTGGGGTTCGTCAGTGCCGTGCCGGCTGCCGCTCCGGTGCCGATGCTCTCGATCGTCATTCCGGTCTTGAATGAGGAAGAGAACCTGCCGGCCCTGTATGGCCGGCTTACGAGCGTCTTGAACGGGTTCGGTTTCGATTATGAAATTGTCTTTGTCGACGACGGAAGCCAGGATCAAAGCCCGGCGATCCTTCGGCGGTTGGAGGAACAGGATACACGCGTGACGGTCGTGGAGTTCGCCAGGAATTTCGGCCATCAGGTCGCGATCAGTGCGGGCTTGGAACATAGTCGTGGCCGTGCCGTCTGCATCATGGACGCCGATCTTCAAGATCCGCCCGAGGTGCTGCCGCGCTACCTCGAGAAGTGGCGAGAGGGTTGGGAAGTCGTCTATGCCGTCCGGACCGAGCGGAAGGAATGGTGGGGGAAGCGTCTGGCCTATGCCGGCTTTTATCGTCTGCTGCAGAGCGTCGCGAATATTCAGATCCCGTTGGATGCAGGGGATTTTTGCATTATGGATCGGCGCGTGGTGGATCTCCTGGTACGCATGCCGGAACGGAATCGGTTTGTACGAGGGATTCGGAGTTGGGTCGGCTTCAAGCAGATCGGGGTCCCCTACGAGCGCCATGCGCGCCATGCTGGGGTTCCCAAGTATACGTTCCGTAGGCTGCTGTACTTGGCCCTCGATGGATTGGTTTCGTTCAGCCATATGCCGTTGCGGGTGATTACGCTGCTCGGCCTCGCCGTGTCCCTGTTATCCTTCCTCGTCGCGCTGACCTATTTCGTGAAGAAGATCACCTATGGGGTCGGTGTCCCCGGTTTCACGACACTGGTCGTATCCATCTTTTTTCTTGCAGGAATCCAACTCATGACGATTGGAGTGATCGGCGAATACATCGGCCGCATCTCGGATGAGGTCAAACGCCGACCGCTTTATGTCGCTCGTCGGGTCACTAGGAGATAAGCGCTATTCGCATCCTGATGTTTGATAACGAGTTCCCGCCGCTCGGCGGGGGGACCGGGGTGGTCAATGAGCATCTCTTGCGCGAGATGGCCAAACGCCAGGATCTCACCGTTGACCTCGTGACGTCGTCGCGAAGCCCGCGAACCTACGAATTGGAGCAGTTCGCCGATCGCATCACGCTGCATAAGGTTCCGGTGGACAACCGGAACATCCATCACGCGACCAACGCCGAATTACTGCGCTACAGTCGTCGAGGGCTTCGCCTGGCCTATCGACTCGTCAAGCAATATCGTTACGACTTGACGTTCGCCTTCGCGGGAGTGCCGGCCGGCGCGATGAGCTATGCCTTACATCTGACGCATCGCCTTCCCTACCTCGTCTCGCTGCAGGGGCCGGATGTGCCGGGGTTTGAGGCGCGCTATGACTACCTCTATCCGGTGTTGCGGCCGATCATCCGCAGAATCTGGCGGTCGGCTGCCGTGGTGACTGCGATCAGCGGTGAACAAGTCGAGCTGGCGCATCGGACGATGCCGGAACTCAGAGCGATCACGGTGCCGAACGGTGTGGATACGGAACGATTCTGTCCTCGTGCAAAAGCGCCCTCCGAGGTGGTCACGCTTGTGTGCGCCGCTCGCCTCATCGAGCGAAAAGGCCAGCATTATCTCCTGCGGGCCGTGGCGCGGTTATGCGAGGCAAGTGCTCGACGGGTGAAAGTGACGTTGGTGGGAACGGGAGATGCGGAACCGATGCTCCGTGAACTGGCCGAGCGGCTGGGGCTTGCCGATGACGTGACATTCCGGGGATTTGTCCCGCGTGCGGCCATGCCGGCCGAGTATCATGCGGCGGATATCTTTGTGTTGCCGTCCCAACACGAGGGCATGTCGATCGCGCTGCTGGAGGCGATGGCGTCGGGATTGCCGGTGGTGGTGACGGATACCGGTGGGACGGCGGAATTGGTGACGGATGGTGAGAACGGGAAGATCGTGCCTTGGGGTGATGAGAGCGCCTTGACCGATGCGCTGGCGTCGCTGGTGGACGCAACCGCTACGCGCCTGCGCATGGGGGCGGAAGGGCGCCGCCGTGCGGTGCGGTTCGGCTGGCCGGCGCTTGCGGCCCGGTATGTGGACCTTTGCTTGCAGGTGGCACAGGGCTCCGGGGTGTCGGAGGGAATCGACGATCGGCGGAGATTGCGCGCGATGGGTGACGATATGGCGGGAGGGGCCCGCGCATGAAGACGAAGGCCGCAGTCTGCATTCTCACCAGTCAGTACTTTGATTGGGGCATTTACGGCGGGTTTGGGAGCATGTCCCGGAAATTGGCGGAGAGCCTTGCCCGGGATGGATTTCGTGTGAGCGTCATCGTGCCGGGGAGGCAGGGCCAGAAGCCGCGGGAGGTCATCGGCGGCGTCGAAGTTCGGAGCTTCTCCGCCAGAAACATCATCGAAGCCTGCCGCGTCATCCGGGAATCCGACGCGGACATCTTCCATTCCCAAGATCCGACCATCCTGACCTATCTGGCGCAGCGGTTTCATCCGAGGCGGACGCACCTCGTGACCAGCCGCGATCCGCGTGATCTGAAGGACTGGTGGACCGAGTTTCTGTATGCGACTCCCAAGCGCCGTCTGATGACGCCGTTCAATTACCTGACGGAAGCCAGTTTGCTCGTGCGGTTGGGGGTGCAGGGGGCGCAGGGTGTATTTTGCCCGGCACATTTTCTGAAGGAAAAGGTCAAGCGGTTGTATCGCCTGTCGGTATTGCCGTCGCTGCTGCCGAACCTGATCGACGTGCCTCCGTCGTTGCCCCGAAAGGCCGACCAGCCGACCTTCACCTACCTCGCTCGCTGGGATAAGCGAAAGCGCCCGTGGATTTTTCTCGAATTGGCCAGACAGTTTCCGGAGTATCGCTTCGTGGCCGTGGGCCAGGGGAGCGCCTCGGCTGAGCGGGGATTCGATGAGGAACTGCGGCGCCGGCATCGCGACGTGCCGAACCTCGAAATGCCGGGGTTGATCAACCGTTTCACGGAACCGGAGCGTATGCATCGATTGCTCTCCGACACCTGGGTACTCGTGAGCACGGCCATTCGCGAGGGATTGCCGTTGACGTTCTTGGAGGCCGCCGCCTATGGGTGTCCGATCATCAGCCGGGTGGATCCGGATCAGTTCGCCACGAAATTCGGGCAACAAGTTCACGACGACGACTATGCCGGCGCCATCCGCCGCCTATTGGCCGATGCGCCTTTGGAAAAGGGGCGGGCGGCGTACGAGTACGTGCGTGCGACCTACGAAACCTCGGCTGCCCTCAACGCCCACGTTGCCCAATACGATCACCATGCCCGTACGAGGGGGCGCGCCGCGTGAGCGATGCGAACGGTACCGGCCGGCCGCGACATTGGTGCCTGACCGGTGGCTGGTTCGACAGTCCAAACGTCGGCGACAATGCCTTGTTGCTGGGCATCGTCGAGAGCCTCGGACGAACGACCCCGTCGAGATTCACAGTGCTGACTCCGGATCCTGCTCGGCTCGAGCGGCTCTATGGATTGTCTGCCCTAGCGCCACGCAAACACCCACTCAAGTTGGTACGTCTCCTCTGGTCGGTCGATACCCTGGTATTCACAGGAGGGTCCCCGTTTTTCGACCACGTGGCCCAGATGCTCTATTGCGCTGCGCTGACCGCCGTGGCATGGCTTGCGGGCGTGAAAGTGATCGTATGGGCCATTTGGCTGCGTCCCTTGGAAAACCGGCTGTGTCGCATCCTGGTTCGGTGGATTTGTCGGCAATCGGCGTACCTGAGCGGGCGAGACATGCAAACCGTGAACGCGTTGTCGGAACTGGTTTGGGGAGAGAACCCCGTTGAATTTGTTCCAGACCCGGCCACGCGACTGATGCCGTTGCCAATGGAGCAGGCGCGGGCCCTGCTGCGGGAGCAGGGAATTTCCACCGATCGCGGGGTGGTCGCGATTTGCCTGAGGGGATTCCGGGCCGGTTCGGCATTCGGCGTGCACCACTACGATTCCCGGTTTTCGCCGCAGCAGGTTGACGCGTATCTCGAGGCGATCCGGTGTCTGGTACGGACGCTGTTGCGCGAGACAGACCGAACGATCGTGTTTGTCCCCATGCACACCGTCGAGCCGGACGATGATCGCCGACCGGCGGTTGCCGTCGTGGAGGGGTTGGATTGCGGTGCGGATCAGTCGCGGGTGAAGGTCCTGTTGCAACAATATCAGGCGGCCGAGATGAAGGCCATGCTCGGGCTAATGGACGTGGTCGTGGGGGTGCGATTCCACGCGCTGCTCTTGGCCTCTTCGATGGCCACTCCCGTCATCGGTGTGTCGTATGCGTCGAAGAACGAAAGCCTCATGGATCTGCTCGGGCAGCGCGAACGCCTGGTGCGGCTTCAGGAGGTATCCGGCGAAGGATTGAGCCGCCGGGTGTTGGACGCGCTGGCGCAACAGGGGCAGATTCGAGCTGACTTGAAACAGCGCGCTGAGATGTTTTCGGCCGCCTACGACGGGCAATTGTCGCGAATCGTCACTCTGGTCACCGGGCCCGCGCGTGTGGGGTCCTTGAGCATTTAACCGAGACACTGAACGCAGGGCAGGAAGCGCGTCCTCCTCCATTTATGTCAGCCAAGCGCATCGCCAAAGGCATCGTCTCTGTCGGCACCTGGTCCGCGACGAAACTCGTCGTGGCCGGGCTCGCATTGCCGCTGTATTCCCGTCTCTTGGGCATCGATGGCTACGGCCAATATGCCTATTACGTGGCGCTGTTGATGATCTGCGTACATCCCGCCAACTTCGGCATGAGGCAGATGCTCACGAAGCACATTGCCGAACGACCGGAAGAGCGGCCACGCGCGCGGGGACTTGCGAGCTTTGCGGCTCGTGTCACGCTGGTGAGCTCGCTCGTGGTGGGGCTGGTCGCATCGTTGCTGCAGGTGAGTGCCGCCTACTGGAAACTCCAGACAGCCGGCATGATGCTGTTAGTCGTGGGGACCTTGTGGGCGCAGCAGGTCCATCAACATGCCGCCGGGATTCTGCACGGCTTGCATCGGGAGGATGAAGAAACACTTCCTGCCTCGATGGGGATCGCGCTGTCGGGCCTTGCCGGGATTCTGCTCGCGGCGTTGGGATTCGGCGTGGCCGGAGTCTTGATCGGGATGCTGACGGGGACGGTATTGGTGGCGGTGGTGACGTTGCGGCGGGCCGCAGCTGCATTGGACGAATCGGGTGGCGAGGCCACTGCTGACCCGGTGCCGCGGCGCGAGTTGTTGCTGTTCGGCATGGTCAGCATGGGCTATACGGGCATGGCCATGGTGCTCTATTCCGTCGACGTGGTGTTGGTGCGACACTTCTCCGGAGATCAACAGACGGGGCTCTATGCGGCGGCGGTGCAATGGTCGGAGTTCGTCTGGTTCGTGCCGATCGCCATCGAAGGCGTGATGCTCCAATCGACCGCGCGTTTGTGGGCGGAGAACCGCCTGGATGAGCTTTCCCGATTGGTGAGTCGGTTGATGAGGTACGTGATGGTGAGCACGGCCTATCTGCTCATCGTCGTGATGGTGTTTGCGAGCCAAACCGTGACCTTGTACTTCGGCCCGCAGTTTGAGCAAGCGGCCGTGCCGTTGCAATTATTGGTGCCGGGCGTATTTGCCTTTTCCTTGGCCCGCGTGATGCGGCCGGTGATTCAGGCTCACGGCTGGGTCGCCACCCTCTTCAAGACGGTGTCGGCCGCCACGCTGGTGAACGTGGTGCTGAATGTGGTCTTGGTGCCGCGATGGGGGGCGGCCGGGGCATCGGTCGCCACCTCCGCCTCATTCCTGATGGTGACGATTTCCTATGTTCTCCTCTTGCGCCGCGAGGGGGTTCGTCCGTTTGAGGAGTTTCCCTTCGGTCGATTCGGCCTCCTCTGCGGCGTGACCGTGACCGTCTTGATGCCGATTGGACTACTCATCACCGAGCCGCTCGTCGCCCTGACGACGGGGGTGGTGTTGTCGGTCGCATTGTATTGGGGAGGCGTATTTTGGCTTGGGCTGATCCGCATTCGCGAACTGGAACAGATCGTCGACAGCCTTCCGGGGGCGCTTCGTCCCACGGCAGTGAAGGTGATGGGGTACCTGCAGCCGCTTTTGGGGCGGCTCAGCGTCATGGCACCGAACTGAGGCAGGAGATTTCGTTGACGCAGGATCGTCATGTGGTGTCGGTGGTGATTCCGACGTTCGGGCGCGAGACGCTCGAGCTGACCCTTGCGGCGCTGGCGCGGCAGATGCGTCTGCCCGACGAGGTGCTGCCGATCATCGATCATGCTCGCCGCGGGGAGGCTTGGGGCGCAATCAGGGGCTACTTCAGAGCAAAGGAGATTTGATCGCGTTTACCGACGATGATGCGGTGCCGAGGGAAGATTGGCTTGAGCAGCTTGTCAATGCGATCGATCGGCATGACGCCGCGGCCGCCGGAGGAACCTTTCAGGAGTCAGATCCGCTGTTGGATGCCATTCGGTGGCGAAAGCCATTGCCCACGGTGGAGCAGGTTGACGACGTCGGATTGGTGGGGAACGGCGCCAATATTCTGTTCCGGCGCGAATGGTTGGATCGGTGCCTACGAGAGGACGGTTATGTCTTCAATGAATGCTTCGCAGGGTCCGGCGAGGATTGGGAATTGATTTGGAGATTCCAGAAACGTGGCGCTCGGATGGTCTATGTCCCCAACCACCCGGTGCATCTGCGAAAGGTCACCCCGATGAGTTTATGTCGACACAGTTTTCACCGCGGGGTGGGGATCGCGCGGTTGTATCGGATCATGAATCAGGATCAGGTCAGCGTGGCCCCGCACGAAAGCCTGTTGTGGGGGCAAGGCATACAGAGGGCGAGACCACGGTGGATGCGGGCCTTGTGGAAAAAGCTGTTCGGCTCGTTCGAGCGTCGCCTGTTTCGTGACGCCCGGCATTTCTGGAGCTATCGGCTGGGGGAAAAAGCGCAGGCAGTCGGATTCGTGTGGGAGTTGGCATTCAGGACGCCGATGTCGCGTCTGCAAACCAAAACGGGCAGAGAGTCGTAAGCAGAGAGAGAAGGTAGGAGGAAAGGAATGCCGAGCATCGAGTTGCGCATGAAGGCCTGGTTCGGGGACGAACCGCTGAACCTGACGTTTCCCGATTCGTGGCGGGTGGTCGATCTGGGCCCGCCCGACGAGCCGGGCTTGACGCAGGAGCAGATGCGAGATCGTTTCACCCGGCCGATCGGCGCGGCTCCGCTGTGGCAATCGGCCAAGGGGAAGCGCCGTGTCGCCATTGTCGTCGATGATTTAACCAGGCCGACTCCTGCGGCTGATGTATTGCCGTTGCTGGTTGCGGACCTCCGACGGGCTGGAATTGCGGAAACAGCCATTACGGTTTTTGTCGCCGGCGGCACCCATCCGCCCGATTCAGGGGACGCCGTCGTGAAGAAGGTTGGGGCGCAGATTGCCGCCACCCTTCGCGTAGTGCCCCACGATTGTCATGGAGAGCTGGCGGATCTAGGGACCTCGCCGGCGGGGTTGCCGGTGAAGATCAATCGCCTATTCATGGAGTGCGATCTCAAGATCGGGATCGGTTGCCTCTATCCCCATCCCTTTGCCGGGTTTTCCGGCGGCGCCAAGATCGTGTTGCCTGGTCTCTGCGGGGCGGAGACGACCCGCATGATGCATGACTATGTGCGCGGCGCACGCGCGCGCGGCGGCTCGATTCACACAGAGGTACGGCGGGATATGGTGGCCATCGCCAGACGCGCCGGGCTCGAATTCATCGTCAACGTGACGCTGAACCGGCATCGTGCCATCAGCGGGTTGTTTGCCGGGGACGTCGAACAAGCCTTCGAATCCGGCGTGCAGGCGGCGCGGCAGCTCTACCGGGTGGCGTCGCCGCCTCGAGCGGATGTCGTGGTCGCGGACATGTATCCCTTCGACGGCAGCTGGCAGTTTGCGCAGGATCGCGGTCTCTGGCCGCTGGAACGGACCGGTGCCGGAACGTCGAAGGTCGTGATCGCTGCTTGCCCGCAGGGCGTCGGCAACCATGAGCTGTTTCCGGTGGCGAGCCCCTTGTGGTCCCGTCTTGCCCGCCGCCTGCGACACTTGGGGCCGTCGGACCTCAGCCGTCCGGTTGAAAAAATCCAGACCATCTTAGCCTTGATGCGCCGGAAGCGCGAGCCGTTGTTGGTCATGGCGCCGGGTCTTCAAGCGAATGACGTGACGCGGATCTTTCCGCGCGCCCGATGGTTTCGTGAGTGGAACGATTTGGCGGCGGTGTTGCGGGAACGCCACGGCGAGGGACCGAGAACCGTCGCAGTGTACCGTTGCGCGCCGTTGCTTCTGGCGGATGGGTCTGATCGGGCTGAGGCATCGGCTGCCGTAGATTCTGTGCCGGCCCCTGCGGCCGATCAAGCGTAAAGGGGAGGGCGTTGAGCATGAATCGCGGCATCTGGCTGGTGCTCGAAGTCATCTTCGATACGCTGATGTTCGCTCCGTACCTGCTTCGGGGGCGCTTTTCCTGGCGGATCAAAGCACGAATCCTGGCTACCTACACGCGCCTGACATGCAAGTTGCTGTTCCTGCATCCGGTCCGGCCGCTCGATCGTGAGCGCCTGTTTGGTTGGACGATTCGTTGTTTCGACTATCGAACCTTCCACCTCCTTTGCCGGGTGATTTGGCTTCGAAACGAATATTACTTCGAAGCACCGACTCCGCGTCCGCTCGTGCTGGATTGCGGCGCCAACATCGGCCTCGCGACCGTCTATTTCAAGTGGCTGTATCCGGAGGCGGAAGTGCATGCGTTCGAGCCGGATCCCGCGACCTTTGCCCTGTTGAAGGAGAATGTGGCGGCGAACCATCCGAGCAGGGTCCAGGTCTACAACGTTGCGCTGTCGGATGTGTCCGGTACCGCCGAATTTCACGTCGACCATGCCCATCCCGGCGCGCTACGAATGAGTTTGAATCCGCTGCGAATGCCCAAGGACACAGTCACGGTCCCCACCCTCGCCCTATCGGAGTTGTTCGAGACCCTGTTGGCCGGGCGGCAGGTGGATTTCCTGAAGCTCGACGTCGAAGGGGCGGAGGATGAGGTGTTGCGGGATCTGGCGGGGAAGGGGTGCCTCAAGGCTGTGCGCGAGTTGCTGATCGAGTTCCATCACAAGATCGGCGGAGAACGCGCACAGTTGGCATCGTTCTTGTCCGTATTGGAATCGCAGGGGTTCGATTATCAACTCGATGCGGTCTGTATGCCGCTGTACGAGCGCAATCGCTACCAAAACGTCATGTTGTATGCCTATCGTGACTAGGGATGCCCGGCAGGCGATGCCTGCACACAGAGATTCTCGGGAGTCGAGCGGGATGGAGTTGGAGGACCCGTGCGCCCTGTCTGATGTGGCTCGTCGGGATGGGCCGACGCCCGGGAAACGCGACGGTCCTGCCTGGCGACGGGGCGTCGTCGCAACGGTCTTCGCGGCGGCGGCCATCCTGATGGGGCTTTTCGAACTGGATCGCACGCCGGCACCCTGGTGGGATGAAGGGTGGACCCTTTGCGTGGCGCGGCAATGGGTCGAGACGGGTCACTATGGCTGCTTATTGGAGGGGCGCCCGGCGCCACCGATTTTGGCCGGTCATTTTCCGGTGGTGGCCTCCGTCGCAGCGGGTTTTCAATTGTTGGGGGTCGGGCTGTGGCAGGCGAGATTCATCGGGGTGCTCTACAGCGTACTTACGCTGGCGCTGCTCTATGGGCTGACGGCGCGCTGCTTCGATCAGAAAGTGGCGACAGTCACGTTGGTCCTGGCTCTGTTCTTGCCCGTGAATTGGCAGATGCATCCGCTCATTCTTGGGCGGCAGGTGTTGGGCGAGATGCCCATGCTGTGTTTTCTCCTGGCCGGGTACCTCTGCGCGACCTTTCTGCACCGCCATCCCGGCTGGTGGGTCGGTGCGGTCGGCTGTTGGGGTTTGGCGCTCTGGACGAAGGCGCAGGTCCGTCCATTCTGGACCTTGTCGCTGACCGTGCCGTTGATGTGGAGCCTTGCGCGACGGGATTGGCGGACAAGCTTCTGGGTCAGCAGCGCAGGAGCGGCGGCCTGGGGGTTGTTCTTGCTCTTGGGAGAACTGAAATCGCTCGTCTTGGCGGGACACACCTTGCCCACACCGACGATGACGGGCTTGCTCCAGGCCTCCGCGTTGGTATTTGCTCCGCGCGTTCGGATGGATGCCGTGATCTTTACCGCCACCTTCCTGGTCCCGACCCTTTGCGGGCTCGGCGTGGCCGTCTGGTCGACCGTCGCGCACTGGCGAACAGGCGATGCGATTCACGGCTTAGCGGTCCCGCGTGTCATGTTGCTCACATTTGCCGTCAGTTGGTTTGGGTGGTTCTTTTGTCTCTCGTTGGGAGGAGCACGCTACGCGTTCCCCATGTGGTTTGCGGCATCGCCGTTCGTTGCCGCGATCATCGTCGAATGGAGTCATGGCCTCGATCTTCGGGCCGTCCGCCGTGGACTGAGGGGGCAAGGCGACGGTCCGTGGAGCAAGGCCAGAGCGTTGGCTGTCGTGTCGCTCGCGCTATTGCTCTGTTGGATGGCGGTGCAGGCGCGCATACATTTCAAAGGTCGCGAGGCGGACCAGGCGCTTCCGCAAGTCGTCGAGTATCTCCACGAGCATGTGCCGACTGGGGCGATGATCGAAACTTACGAAAGCGAACTGTTTCTGCTCTTGGACCGCCCATACCATTATCCGCCCGCTGAATTGAACGTAGATTTGATCAGGCAAGGATGGCATGCCCAACGGCATCTGACCTACGACCCTCTGCAAGCCGATCCGGCCTTCGTGGTCGTGGGTGAGTTCGGTCGCTGGGCCAACCTCTACCAATCGCTCGTCGACGAGGGACAACTGAAGTTGCTCCATCGGGTGGGCCGGTATCAGGTTTACGAACGAGTGCGTGCTCGGGTGCCTGCAGTGACTCCTTAATTGTGTCCCTTCCCAACTCCTGCTTGCGTCACCTTCGCCATGCAGGTGTTTGGACGACAGGCTGGTGCCTAGGAAAAATGCTTTACAGAAATAGGGAAATGTCTATAATGATTTTCGTCAGGGCCATTTCTCTCGAGAAAGGTTGCCCCCCATGCAGCAACTGACGGCAATCCTCCTGAGGCGAGCCTGGAAGCGGCAGGGCAACGATCTCTGCCTTCACCCGTCCGTCGAGCCGGAGTATGAGCAAGCAGTGCCGACGGGGGGGACTGTGTGTCTCGTCTGCGGTAGCTATGTTGAGAGTCCGCCTCGCGGGCATCCCCAGCCGGTAGTCGACTGAGCCGCTTGATGTGCCTCCGTGCCGCATCGGCCGGCCCCGATCTAATCCTCGTTGTCCACGGTAACCAGACCTGCGTCAAACAATAAATCGGGCGAGAGCGCTCACACTCAGGTCACGGCCGGCCTTGTACCCAGAGGCGAGTGACCGGCCTCCGCTCGACTCAGGCCGAATAGTGCTCTTGGAGATTACTGCGCTGGAAGCGGGTGATGTGCCTGATCAGCAACTCGCGGTTTTGCGTGGTGAGTTTCACAAAGCGGGCATGCAGGCGATAGCCGCCTGCGGTGAGGGGGTTGAGTCGTAGCACCTCGATGGGTGAGGTGAATACCGATTGGTCCGGCAACTGCAGCGTGAGCGTAAGAGTGTCGTTGGGTTGGTACGGCGCATCGACCGTCATGCCGATGCCGCCGCCGCTGATGTTGATCGATTTCTCGACGAAGAGCGTCTCCTTGCCACCGTTGGCGGCTTCGAGCTTCACGGGAAGTGTCACGGTGATGCGGTAATAGTCGCGGCGATCTTGTGCGGACGGCTGCGAGTGGGGCCTGTCCAGTGACATAGTGGTAAGAAGTATAGCAAAGTCGGTGGGGACTCGGCGCTGCCAGACGGACGTACCTCGGGGTTTTTGTGATAGGATGCCGCGCATGTCGGCTGTCATGCAGGCCTTGTGGGCCGTCCTCTCCATTCTCGGCGCCGTATCCCTCGCTCACGTCGTCGGTCTCGTCAACCCTTCCGAAAAAGTGAATGGTCTGTGGCTCGTCGTGGCTGCCGCCTGCATATATGTGCTGGCCTATCGTTTCTATGGGCGCTGGATTGCCCGACGGGTCGTCGAACTGAACGACCAGCGCGTGACGCCTGCCGTGCGGCTGAACGACGGGGTGAACTTTCATCCCACAAACCGGGTCGTGCTTTTCGGACACCACTTCGCTGCGATTGCCGGGGCCGGTCCGCTTCTTGGGCCGGTCCTTGCGGCGCAATTCGGTTTTCTTCCCGGGTTCCTTTGGCTGGTGATCGGTGCGGTGCTTGCGGGCGCGGTGCAGGACTTCATTATCCTGGTCGCCTCGATGCGTCGCAACGGGCGCTCGCTGCCTGAGATCGCCCACGACGAACTGGGGTCGATTACCGGCACCGCGACGGCAGTGGCGGTGCTCTTTATCGTGGTGGTGGCATTGGCCGGGCTGGGTTTCGCGGTGGTCAATGCGCTCCATCACAACGCCTGGGGAACCTTCACGATTGCGATGACGATCCCGATCGGTTTGATGATGGGCTTCTACCTTCAGAGGTTTCGACCTGGTGCGGTGGCAGAGGTGTCGGTTCTGGGCGTGGTGCTCTTGATCGCGGCTGTGATGTTCGGCCGGGTCGTCGGTCAGTCTTCCTACGCGTGGCTGTTCGAGTTCGAGAAACCGGCGCTGGTCTGGCTGCTTGCAGGGTATGGATTTCTGGCCTCGGTGTTGCCCGGCTGGATGCTGCTGGTTCCGCGCGGCTACTTGTCCACCTTTATGAAGTTGGGCGTGGTGTTTCTGCTCGGCTTCGGAGTCATCCTCATGGCTCCGACGATAGAAATGCCCAGGGTTACCGCATTCGCCAACGGTGGCGGGCCGATCATTCCCGGCACATTGTTCCCGTTCCTGTTCATCACGATTGCCTGCGGCGCGGTTTCCGGTTTTCACTCGCTCGTATCGTCCGGAACGACGCCGAAAATGATCGAGCAGGAATCCCAAGCTGTGGTCGGATATGCGGCCATGCTGTTGGAAAGCTTTGTCGGGGTCATGGCGCTGATTGCGGCCTCCGTCCTGATTCCCGGCGACTATTTGGCGATCAACACGACGCTCTCGCCGGACAAATTGGCCGCCATGGGGTTTGCGCCGTCCCGAATCGCCGAACTCTCGCAACTCGTCGAAGTGGATGTGGCGGGACGTCCCGGAGGCGCGGTGTCTTTGGCTGTGGGTATGGCCTCGATCTTCGCCGCATTGCCCGGCATGTCGGGATTGATGGCCTACTGGTATCAGTTTGCGTTGGTGTTTGAGGCCCTGTTCATTCTGACCACGATCGATACCGGGACTCGTGTCGCACGCTACCTCATTCAGGAAATGGCCGGCCGGGTCTATGCGCCGTTTCGCCGGATGAATTGGCTGCCCGGCGTTCTGTTGAGCAGCGCTTTTGTGGTCGGCTCCTGGGCCTATCTCATCGGGACGGGCAGCATCTCGACGATCTGGCCGATGTTCGGCGCGGCAAACCAGCTGCTGGGCACCTTGGCGCTCTGTATCGCGACGACGGTGTTGATCAAGATGTGGAAGTCTCCGTACCTGTGGGTGACGGCCTTGCCGATGCTGTTCGTGGGACTCATCACCCTGACGGGCTCGTACGAAATGTTCGGCATGTTCATGAGGAAGGCGGCGACTTTGGCGGCGGGGCAGGCATTCGCTCTGTACCTAGATGCGGTGCTCGTGGCGGTGGTGGCATTGTTGGGAGTCATCGTCTTGAGCGACAGCCTGAAGCAGTGGTATGGCTATGTCGTCCTGAAGAGACCGTTTACGAGCAGCGAGGTGTTCGTGACGGCAGGCGGTGGAACGGCCGGTCATCGACGCTCCACTATTTGTCGCCATGGGGCGAACCAGGGGTTCAAGCTTCCTCCGGGCGGGGGATGCTGCTGATCGGATAGACGCGTCGGCGCTCTCGACTCCTCATGCCTACTCATATGATGTGCCTGAAGCATTCCACGCCGCGTGTTTCACGAATGGCCGACAACGACAATCAGGAGGTTACCGTGGCTGATCAATTTTCATTCGATGTCGTATCTGAAGTGAACATGCAGGAGATGAAGAACGTCGTCGATCAGTCGACCAAGGAAATCAAACAGCGATTCGATTTCAAGGATTCGAAGACGGAGATCATGCTGAAGGAAAAAGAGAAGGAATTGTCGGTGGTGTCAGACGACGAGTACAAGCTGAAGGCGGTGCAAGAAATCATCAAAGGCAAGTGCGTGAAGCGCGGCGTGTCCCTCAAGGCATTCAACTACGGCGCCATCGAGCAAGCGCTGGGCGGGACCGTCCGTCAGGTTGCCAAAATCCAAAGTGGCATCGCATCCGAGAAGGCCAAGGAGATTACGAAGGCCGTGAAGGATTCCAAGCTCAAGGTGCAGGCGCAGATTCAAGGCGAACAGGTGCGGGTGCTGAGCAAGAGCAAAGACGAACTGCAGTCGACGATCGCCTTCTTGAAGGGGAAAGATTTCGGCATCGATCTACAATACACGAATTTTCGGTGAGTCGGGCGAGGGCGTCGGTCGGTTGGCTTGCCTGACGAGCGCCCGCTATTTCCCACGGAGTGCACCGTTGCCGGTACTGGTTTACGTCCGGTGGGCCTGACGAGGGGCCACGTGTGAAGCGCTTCCTTTTATGCCTGCTGTGCTGCATTGTTCTGACCCTCCCAGGGTGCGGTGGCAGCGATCCGATCGTCGTCATTCAACTCCATCCCAAGAATCCCGACATCCTCTACATCGCCACCAACGACTACATCTTCAAGACGCGAGACGGGGGCAAGACCTGGTCGAATCTCACGAAAGGCATGAGCCATTCGCGAGTGATTGCGATGGCGGTCGATCCGGCCTATCCAGCCACCGTCTATGCCGGCACGAAGGGTGACGCCGTCTACAAGAGTTACGACGGCGGGCAGCGCTGGGCTTCTATGCGGGCCGGCCTCGATGATGCCACCATTTCTTCTGTGGTGAACCAGTTCATATTTGATCCGCTGGACAGTCAGCACATTTTGCTCGCGACCACCATGGGGGTGTATGAGAGCAAAAACGGCGGAGAGAATTGGTCGAAGCGGATGGATGGGATGAAGGAAGTGTTGATGGTCATCACCTTGGGGATGGATCCGGCCCACCCTTCCGTACTCTACGCCGGGACGAGCGGCGGCGTGTACAAATCAACCGATCAGGCCGGACATTGGGAGAAGGTGAACAACGGCCTCGTGCCTCCGGACATGGTGAAGACCTCGCGTGCGCTGAATGTGACGTCCATCCAGGTTGATCCGTTCGATTCTTCAATAGTCTATGCCGCGACTCTAGCCGGTCTGTACAAGACGACTGATGGAGCGGCGAGTTGGGCGCGAATCGGGGAGTCGCTTGCCGATCAGATGATCATCGCGATGGTGGTCGACCGAGCACGCAAAGGGGTGTTGTATGTGGCGGGTCGCGATGGGGTACATCGGAGTGAGGATGCCGGGGCAAGCTGGGTCACGCTCAACGAGGGGCTGGCCTCGACGAATGTCCGCTCGCTGGCCCAGAGCCAGATAGACCCTAAGCTGTTTTATGCCGGAACGAACGGTAGTGGTCTCTACCGCAGCGGTGACGGGGGAATGAAGTGGGAGCCTCTTCCGTCCTCGTTTTCGAAAGAATGAAACGACGCTCGAGGTTGCGGCTGGGACTCCGACCGAGTCGCGTTTACGCTACCGTCGCGACGGGTTGTTGAGGGAAGAGTCTCCGATCGCCGGGCCTACGCCGCGGTTTTGCACCCCGGAGCCTTGCGCGTTCTGGGATTTGTCGATATCGAAGCCGAAGCTGTTCGGCAGGTTGGTGTCCTGGGTGCGGGGACCGACCCGATCAGTCAGCGCGCTATCCCTCGCGTCTTCCCCCCGCCTGGGCTTCAGCGATTCATTCACATTGCTGTAGGGAGACACGGTGGCGCCGATGTCGGCCCCGAAGCTCGGATTCAGCGATTGGTTCAGCTCGGTGTTTTCGATATCGCCGCCGATGCGGACCGGAAGCGTGGTGTCATGAATGTCCATGCCGGTGGGGGCGGAATTCGGCAGCTTGCGGCTGTGGAATTGTTTCTGCAGGTCGTCACGGTCCTCCTCGATACGCCTGGTCTCAATCCCTCGCTCTTCGTAGCCCAATGAGTCGAGTTTTTCCATCCGGCCGATGATGTCGGTGAGTTTAGCTTCGATCTTGTGCAGGTCGTCTCGAGCCCTGGCGACGGTGCCGACGATCTCGCTCAACGTCCACTGCCGGGCGAACGTTCCCAGTTTGGGAGATTTTCCGGCGCCGCCGTCGAGCCCACTCAGTCCCGATCCTCTACCGAAGCCGGCGCTGTTGTAGATGCCCTTCTGTTGCACCGACATGAGAATATGGTTGGCATGGTCCAGGAGCTCGTCGATTTTTTCCAGCGAATCGATGTCAGTGACGCAACAGTCGAGGAACGCCCGATATTCCTTCGTAAACTTTGAGGCTTCGTTCTGAATTTCAAGGATTTTGAGCGGTTCCTTGGGGGGATCCTGCTGGACATCTTCTTCCTGTCGGCCGTACCGTTTCGGCTTTTTGCGGTCTCGCTCCGCATCGTAGAGGGCGGCACAATCGCCGTCCGCGGTGGCGGAAATTTGCTTGTCTGATGTCCGGTCGGGACACCAATAGACCTTGCCCGGTTGATTCAAGGGATTGTTGGAGCGGAACTCGCCTGCGTGGCCGACCAACGGTTGGTGGAGCAGATACCAGCCGATGAGCAGCATGAGAAGAGGCGCCGTATGCCAGCCGAGTGATTTCATCATAGTGAACCGATTCTGCGCCCGGGTCCTGGATGTGTCAACGAAACGAGCGAATTGCGCGTGCCTTGCAAACCTCTGCGCTGTTCGCTAGGCTCGCCCGCGAGAGAGCCGTGCAACTGACCAATACAGAAGGGTGTATCCATGCCTGTGATCTATATCGATGAGGCCGGCGCGCACGCGGGCCAGGAAGTCACGATCCGCGGCTGGCTGCGCAGTCGGCGAGACAAGGGGAAGCTGCATTTCCTCATCCTGCGAGACGGTACGGGCGATTTGCAGGCGGTGGTCAGCAAGGCTGCCGTCGGTGACGAGCAATTCGCTCGGTCTGCAGAATTGACGCAGGAGTCGAGCGTCGTCCTCACCGGTACGTTGCGTCAGGATGTCCGTGCGCCAGGCGGCTTCGAACTGGATGTGCGGCGTCTCGACGTGCTGCAGGTGGCCCAGCCATTCCCGATACAGCCGAAGGAACACGGGACCGGCTTTCTGATGGAGCATCGACATCTTTGGTTACGGTCCAGCCGCCAGCACGCTGTGCTGCGGGTGCGTCACGAAATCATTCGCGCCTGCCGGAATTTTTTCGATGATCGGGGATTCACGCTCGTGGATGCGCCGATTTTCACGCCGAATGCCTGCGAAGGCACGACGACGCTGTTCCAAACTCAGTACTTCGATGAGACGGCATACTTAACCCAAAGCGGGCAACTATACAGCGAGGCCACGGCTGCGGCGTTTGGGAAAGTGTACTGCTTCGGTCCGACCTTTCGTGCGGAGAAATCCAAAACACGCCGGCATCTGATGGAGTTTTGGATGGTGGAACCGGAGGTTGCATTTGCCGAACTGAGCGACATGATGGAGTTGGCAGAGCAATTCCTATCGCATATCGTGGCGGCCGTGCTCCGTCATCGTCGCGGCGAGTTGCAAATTCTTGAGCGCGATATTGCCAAACTGGAACGGGTGGTGGCGCCATTCCCGCGCATAACCTATGAAGACGCAATCGCGCTGCTGCAGCGCCGAGGTAATCCTGCGAAGTTGGGTGACGATTTCGGCGGCGATGAGGAGACGATTCTCTCGAATGAATTCGATCGGCCCGTAATCGTGCATCGATATCCGGCGGCGTTGAAAGCCTTTTATATGCAAACGGATCCTGCTCGGACAGATCTCGCGCTCTGCATGGATGTGCTCGCGCCAGAGGGCTACGGTGAAATTATCGGCGGTGGGCAGCGCATTCACGAATACGACAAGCTGTTGGCGAGACTTCACGAACATCATCTGCCGCTCGAGGCTTTCCAGTGGTATCTCGATTTGCGCCGGTACGGTTCCGTTCCTCATGCGGGATTCGGCATGGGAATCGAACGGGCGGTGGCGTGGATCTGCGGCCTTGAGCACGTCCGAGAAACCATCCCTTTCCCCCGCATGCTCTATCGGCTCTACCCGTAATCGCTCTCCACGGTCCCCGGCGAATGGCCGCCGGGGACATTCCCCAGATTTCAAAGTTTCCGACGCCTGACTGTCCATTTCTCAGGACTGTGCAGCCCTCTTCCATCAGATTTGTTGCTAGGTGGGATAGTTTCCCACAGACTTCTCCACAGTTGTGGATAGTGATGAATTTGCGTCTCCATTTTACTCGGCAGAATAACAAATAATAATGCTGATATTTCAAGGTAAATTCTGTTGACAAGGGTTTGGTTGGGTGTATACTCCGACCATCGAGTGGGTAAAAGTGGGTGAAAATGGAAAAACAGATGTCGCCCGCGTTGCCCATGAGCCAGTTCTCATTGAAGAAATACTTTTTTGGCTGCGGTGCAAACCCGGTGGAGTCTACGTGGACTGCACGATCGGCTATGCAGGGCTAGCCATTCGAATACTCGATCAGAGCGCCCCGTCCGGAGTGCTGGTCGGGATCGATCGCGATCGTGATGCCCTGGATGCGGCGCGTCACCGATTGGCGACGGCTGAGTCTCGTGCGCGGTTGCACCACGGAAACTTTAGTGACCTGAAATCGGTCGTGTCGCAGTTCGGATTCTCGCGTGTGGATGGTGTCGTGTTCGATTTGGGCGTGTCCTCTCCCCAGCTCGATCGTGCCGACCGCGGTTTCAGCTTTCGTGAAGATGGTCCGCTCGACATGCGGATGGATCGAGCGGAGGGCCGCACCGCAGCCGATCTGGTTCGCGAGTTGCCCGAAAGCGAGTTGGCGGACGTGTTGTACCACCTCGGCGAAGAGCGATACTCGCGGCGAATCGCCCGCGCCATTGTGCAGGCTCGCCGGGAGGCGTCGATTGAGACGACGGGGCGTCTGGCCGCAATTGTGGAGCGCGCCGTTCCCGGATTTTACCGTCACGGACGGATTCACTGCGCGACGCGGACCTTTCAGGCGCTGCGCATTGCGGTGAATCGGGAGCTGGAAGTGCTTGAGCCGGCGCTCCGCGATGCCGTCGATATTTTGGCGCCGGGCGGACGCGTGTGCGCCGTCTCGTTTCATTCGCTCGAAGACCGTATCGTTAAGACGACCTTCCGTGCTCTGGCCTCTGGTCCCGACGCATCGTTGCAGATCCTCACGAAGAAGCCGGTTATGGCCTCTGAGGTTGAATGTTGCCGAAATCCCCGATCGCGCAGCGCGAAGTTGCGGGTCGGAGAGCGGCTTTCCTAAGGAGCGTACGCAATGAAAGCCATCGCATTCGCCGCCATCACGTCCTTGGTCCTGCTCTTCGTGTGGGAGCGTGTGGACATTGTTCGGATCGGATACCAGATCGAACGATTGAAAGGGCAGAAAGTGGTGCTCGAGCGAGAACGTGACGAACTGCGCGTCAAGCTGTCGACCCTCACTGCACCGGAACGGATCGCCAGGATGGCTACGGACAAGTTGGGCATGATTCAGCCGGACAAGGGGCAGGTGGTGGTCGTACATCTGGAGCCGGAAGTCCCTACGGTTCCGGTGCTGGCCGAGCGGCAGGGTGAGATGACTCTCGCGAAGAACGTCGTATTCCGGAGAAACCGGTAGTGGCAACCGTCCCCTTCCGAGGTCGCCGATTCGTGGTGGCCGGCCTGTTGGCCGCCGGGTTCTGTGTCGTGCTCGTGCGCCTGGTCAACCTCCAGGTGCAGCAGTCGGCGGAGCTGACCCAGCGAGCCGATCGCCAACATCAAAAGAACGTGACGCTTGAGGGGGCTCGCGGTACCATTTACGACCGGAACAGCAAAGTGTTGGCGATGAACGTGGAAGTGCCGTCCGTGTTCGGTGTGCCGACGAGTCTGGAGGATCCTCGCCGCACCGCCCGGAATTTGTCGTCGATTCTCCACGTCAAAGCGACAGAGTTGGAAAAGAAACTGAAGCAGGAAAAGCATTTCGTATGGCTCGCGCGCAAACTGGAGCCCGAGCAGGGTCGTCGCCTCGAGCAACTTTCGCTGGACGGGGTCGGGGTCGTGATGGAAGGACGACGCTTCTATCCTAAGGGGCCGCTGTTGTCCCACGTGCTGGGTTTCGCCGGCATGGATGACCGTGGCTTGGAGGGGATCGAGCTGAGGTATGAGCAATATCTGCGCGGCGAGAAGCGCAACGTGGTGCTGCAACGCGATGCCTTGGGCCGGGCGGTTTTCCCGAAGGGGCTCAACGAGGAGGGCGCTGCGGGCGGCCACAGCCTGACGTTGACCGTCGACGAAGTGATTCAGTACATCGCTGAAAAGGAACTCGACGAAGCGGTGAGCCGCTCCAGCGCGAAGTCGGGCACGATCGTCGTGATGGATCCCAAAACGGGCGGCATCTTGGCCATGGCCGTGAGTCCAAGATTTGATCCGAATACCGTGGGTGCATTGGTTCCGGACCGATGGCGGAACCGGGCGCTGACGGACACGTACGAACCCGGCTCGACGATGAAGACCGTAATTGCGGCGGCGGCGCTCGAAGAAAAGGTGATGCGGCCCGACTCCATGCTCTATGGTGAAAACGGGCAATTTCAGATCGCCAAGACCGTCATTCACGACCATGAAAAAATGGGATGGATGACCTTCGCTCAGATGATTCAAAAGTCGAGCAATATCGGCGCGGCGAAAGTGGGCATGGCGCTCGGTGAATGGCGTGTGTTTGATTATTTAAAGGAGTTCGGTTTCGGGGATAAGACCGGCATCGATCTGCCGGGGGAAACCGGCGGTCTCCTCAAGAGCCCTCGGGAGTGGGGCAAGCGTTCGCTCGCCTCGATTTCAATGGGCCAAGAGGTCGGGGTGACACCGCTACAGATGGTCACGGCCATTTCGGCGATTGCGAACGGCGGCGTCTTGATGAAGCCTCACCTGGTTTCTGAAATTCGCAACGCCAAAGGGCAATTGATCGCGCAGACCATGCCGCAGGCTCGACGCCGCGTGATCTCCGAGGACACCGCCCGCACCCTGACACACCTTCTTGAAGGGGTCGTGACGAATGGAACCGGCGGCAAAGCGGCCATTCCCGGGTATCGCGTCGCAGGCAAGACGGGAACGGCCCAGAAAGTGGATCCACGGACCGGAGCCTATTCCTCAACGCTGCTGGTCGGTTCGTTCTTGGGCTACGTACCGGCGGAAGATCCGCGTTTGGCCATGATCGTGGTGATCGACGAGCCGCACGGCGAGGGGTGGGGCGGCGTGGTGGCGGCGCCGGTATTCCGGCGGGTGGGAGAGCAAGTCCTCAACTATCTCGGAGTGGCGGTGGACGAACCTGTCAAGCTCGCGATGGCGGGCTTTGAATCGTGAGACATGACCCTCGATGAATTGATCGGCCCCATCCAGGGGCTCCTTGGTGTGCAGGGACGGACCGGAGATCAGCGCGTGACGATCGCCGATGTGACGGACGATTCCCGCAAGGTGAAGCCGGGAGCACTCTTCGTTGCGGTGAAGGGGGAGCGGGTTGACGGCCACGATTTTCTGGACGCCGTTGCGAAGCAACAGCCGGCGGCGGTCGTCGCCCAACGGCCGGTGTCGCTCGGATCGATTCCCATCGTAATGGTCAAGGACTCACGCGCGGCGTTGGGCCTCCTGGGGGCCCGGTTCCACGGAAATCCTTCCGCTCGGTTGCGGCTGATCGGAGTGACCGGCACCAATGGAAAGACGACGACGACCTATGTGGTGAAGAGCATGCTGGAGGCGGTCGGCCGGCATGTGGGGCTCATCGGCACCGTCGCATATCTGGTGGGATCCGAAACCATTCCCGCTTCCCATACCACGCCCGGCGCCCTGGAATTGCAGAGTTTGTTTGCCCGTATGGTCACGGCGAAGCTCGATAGTGCGGTGATGGAGGTGTCCTCCCACGCGCTTGCGCTGGATCGGACGGCGGGCGCGGAATTCGATGTGGCGGTCTTTACCAACCTGACGCAGGACCATCTCGATTTTCATGTCGACATGGAAAGTTACTTTCAGGCGAAACGTCGACTGTTTTCCGAGCTGGGCCAAGGCGAAACCAAGCCGGGACGAAAACGAGCCGTCATCAATTTGGACGACCCGTGGGGAGGACGGATGCGGGATGCCTGCACGGCTCCGGTCTGGACCTATGGTCTTCATTCCCCTGCCGATCTGCGGGCGGAGCGGTTAACTCTGTCGCCGAAAGGCACCTCCTTCAGGCTCTGTACGCCGGTGGGCGATATCGACATCGAGAGCCGTCTGGTCGGCGAACACAACGTCTATAACCTCCTCGCTGCGATCGGCGTGGTGTTGCACGAGGGCATGACCCTTGAGCAGGTGCATTCAGCAGTTGCTCGCGTCACCAACGTGCCGGGACGGTTCGAGCGTGTCGAAGCCGGCCAAGATTTCACCGTCGTGGTGGATTATGCCCATACGGAGGATGCGCTCATTCGATTGTTGACTGCCGCACAAGCGTTGCGCACCGGACGAATCATCACGGTGTTCGGCTGCGGTGGCGACCGTGACCGGACGAAGCGTCCGAAAATGGGCCGCGCGGCGGTCCAATACAGCGATGTGGTCGTGCTGACGTCAGACAATCCACGGACCGAGGATCCAGCCGCGATCCTGCGCGAGGTGGAAGTCGGCGTGAAAGAGGCGCTGGCGGTCAGGGGCCATGTGCAGTACCGGATGATTGCGGATCGCAAGGCTGCTATCGAGACGGCCGTTGTGGAAGCCAAGTCAGGCGACATGGTGCTGATTGCGGGCAAGGGGCATGAGGATTATCAGATCGTGGGGACGACGAAACACCATTTCGACGATCGGGAAGTCGCGCGGGACGCGATTGTCCGTCGGCGAACGCCCCTGTAGCGATGAGTCGAACAAAGGACAAGTGATAGGCGCGAGATGACGTCGCTGTTTACCGTTGAAGAGGTCTTGGAGGTCCTGGGCGCCAGACTGTTGTCCGGCAGGTCGCCCGCCTGTTTGAAAAAGCGGATCAAGCGGGTGATCAGCGATTCCCGGGCCGTCGGAAAAGGCGATCTGTTCGTGGCATTCCAAGGGGATCGCTTCGACGGGCATGCCTTCGTTCCTGCCTCGTTCGGGAAGGGGGCTGTGGCTGCCATCGTGCAGGAGGACTATACGCCGCCGCCGTCCAAGCGAACCGTCGAGTCGCCTGTACTGATAGGCGTGAAGGACACGCTGGAGGCCTATCAAAAGTTGGCCACCTACCACCGGAGCCGCTTCCCGATTCCGGTCATCGCCGTGACAGGGAGCAATGGGAAGACGACGACGAAAGAAATGGTGGCGCACGTGGTGGCGCAACGTTGGCGAACCTTGAAAACCGAGGGCAATCTCAACAACCGGATCGGGGTGCCTCAGACCTTGTTTCTTCTCACGCCGCGCCACCAGGCGGCCGTGATCGAGATGGGGGTGGACCAGCAGGGGCAGACCACCAAGCTTTGCGAGATCGCCGAGCCTACGGTCGGCCTCATTACGAATATCGGGCCGGATCACCTGGAATTTTTCGGCAGCATGGAGGGATCGGCGCAGGCCAAGGCGGAGTTGCTCGAGCAGCTTCCCGAGGACGGCGCGGTGATCCTGAATGCCGACGATGAGTATTTTGATTACTTGGCCGCGCGAGCCCAGTGCCGGGTCGTCTCGTTCGGCCAGTCTCCGAAGGCGGATGTGCGCGCAGTAGGCATCGCTGCCGACGCCAAGGGCGGGACGGTGTTCGGGCTGGTGCTTCCAGGGAAAAGCCGTCAGACGCAGGTTCGCATTTGTACGCAAGGCACGCACAACGTCGGCAATGCTCTGGCGGCGGCGGCGGTCGGGCATGCCTTGGGGCTTTCGGGGAGCGCGATCGCCGAAGGGCTTGGGAAGTTTCGCCCGGCAGCCATGCGTTCGCAAATCAGCATGATGCACGGCGTCCGGGTGATCAACGACTGTTACAACGCGAACCCTGCTTCGATGAAGGCGGCCTTGCAGCTGCTGGCCGAGTTGGGGCGAGGGAAGCGGTCGATCGCCGTCGTCGGAGACATGTTGGAATTGGGGCCAGAAAGCAAGCGCATGCACCGGGAGGTCGGGGCCTTCGTGGCTGCACAGGGGATCAATCGCCTGCTGGCCTGCGGTGCGTTGGGCAAGGAGATCGCCGAAGGGGCCAGGCAGGCCGGGCTGTCGTCCGATCGGATCGTCGAGCTGCCGGATTCCGCTGCGGGCGGCGCGATGCTCAAGACGATGGTGCGACAGGGCGACGTCGTGTTGGTGAAAGCGTCCCGCGGGATGCGAATGGAACAGGTCATCGAGACGCTGGCCGGCCTGCGACGCGGCGCCAAGAAAGCCTCATGAAGGGTGGTTTGAGGTAGACCTTTTACCGCCCGTCACGGATCGACGGGCAGAGACACAGTAGGATGCTGTACAACTGGCTTTATCCCCTCCACACACAGTTTTCGTTTCTCAACGTCTTCCGGTACCAAAGCTTCCGAATCATCTATGCGGCGGTCACCGCGTTCCTCATCGCCTTTGTGATGGCACCCTGGGTCATTCGCAAGCTGCAGGAGATCAAGCTCGGGCAGCAGATTCGCGACGACGGTCCGAAACGTCACTTGACGAAGAGCGGAACCCCGACCATGGGCGGTATCCTGATCGTCTTTGCCGTGGTGTTGTCGACGGTTCTGTGGGCCGACATCACCAATCGGTACGTATGGCTGGTCGTGCTGGCGACCGTAGGTTTCGGCGCGGTCGGGTTTGCCGACGACTACTTGAAGTTCATCAAGCGGCAATCGAAGGGCCTGTCGGCCTCCCAGAAATTTGCCGGGCAGATTCTCGTCGCACTGGCCATCGGCATCTTCCTCTATACGTTGCCCAGCTACACGACCAAACTGAGCGTCCCCTTCTTCAAGTCGTTCAATCCCGACCTGGGGTGGTTCTACATCGTGTTCGTCATGTTGGTGATCGTCGGCAGTTCGAATGCCGTCAACCTGACCGACGGCCTGGATGGACTTGCGATCGGTCCGGTCATGATCGCTGCCTTGGCCTATACGATCGTCGCCTATGTGACGGGCAATCGCGTGATGGCCGAGTATTTGCTGATCCCCTATATAGAAGGAGCCGGGGAAATCGCGATCTTCACCGGCGCGATCCTGGGATCGAGCCTCGGCTTTCTCTGGTTCAATACCTATCCCGCCTCGGTGTTCATGGGCGACGTGGGGTCGTTGCCGTTGGGTGCGGCGCTTGGGACCGTGGCGGTCATCAGCAAGCATGAGCTGCTGTTGCTCTTGGTCGGCGGGGTGTTCGTCATCGAGGCACTCTCGGTGATCCTGCAGGTCGGTTCTTACAAGCTGCGCGGCAAACGCATCTTCAGCATGGCGCCGATCCATCACCATTTTGAAATGAAGGGCTGGGATGAGCCGAAAGTCGTGGTGCGGCTGTGGATCATCGCCATCCTGTTGGCCCTTTTGAGCTTGAGCACGTTGAAGCTGCGGTAAGGGAGCATCGTGAACGTCAAGGATATGCGCGTCGCAGTCGTGGGGTTGGCTCGAAGCGGCGTCGGGGCTGCCAAATTACTCGACCGCCTGGGAGCGAAGGTGACGGTAGCGGATCGAAAAGAGCCGCAAGATCTGACGGCCATGTTGGCGCAACTGGATCGCGCGAGGATCGGGGTTCAGGTCGGGGCATCGTACGAAGCGGCGATCGACAATGCTGAATTGGTCGTGATCAGTCCCGGTGTACCCACCGGCCATGAGGCCCTCAAGCGTGCCCGCGCGCGCGGCGTGCGGGTGATCGGCGAGTTGGAATTGGCCAGCCGGTACCTGACCGCTCCAATCGTGGCGGTGACGGGAACCAATGGGAAAAGCACGACCGTCACTCTGATCGGTAAGTTTCTGCAGGAAGCCGGAAAGAAGGTTTTCGTGGGAGGAAACCTCGGCACGGCCGCCAGCGAAGCGGCGTTGGCGACGCTCAACGCCAAGGAACGGGGCGGCGCGGCCTACGACTTTGCGGTGATCGAAGTCTCCAGCTTTCAGCTCGAGACCATCGAACAGTTTCATCCCTGGATTGCGGCGATCTTGAATGTCACCGTGGACCACATGGATCGCTATGACTCCGAGCGGGATTACATTGCCGCGAAGGCACGGATTTTTGAGAACCAGACGGCAGCCGACTACACCCTGTTCAATCTGGACGACGCGCCGGTGGCCGCGCTGCGGACGAAAGCCAAGAGCCGGGTGATCGGATTTCGCCGGAGCGCCGCTTCAGTGCCGGGCCTGGCGGGGGAGACGTTCCTCGACGGCGATCGGATCGTCACTACGGTACGCGGTACGCGTGAGGAAATCTGCCGCCGCAGCGAGATGCGGTTGATCGGCCTGCACAACGTCGAAAACGTAATGGCGGCCGTGACCTATGGTCTCCTCTGCGGCTGCTCCCTGGAGGCGATCCGGTCGGTGCTGAAGACTTTTCCGGGGTTGGAGCATGCGTTGGAAGTGGTGCGGGAACGGGGAGGAGTTCGCTACGTCAATGATTCCAAGGGCACGAACGTCGATGCTGTAGTGAAAGCGTTGGAAGGCATTGAACAACCGATCTGGTTGATTGCCGGCGGACGGGACAAGGGCGGAGATTTTTCCCGCCTGGTGCCGTTGATTCGGGAGAGGGTGAAGCGGCTTGTGTTGATCGGTGAGGCGGCCGGGCGCATTCAAAGCGTCATGGGTGCGTTCGATCGAATCAGTCATGCAGCGACTCTCCGCGACGCCGTGGAACTCGCTGCTCGAGGGGCGCAGCCCGGCGAGGTCGTCTTACTCTCGCCGGCCTGCGCCAGCTTCGACATGTTCGCGGACTATCAGGATCGTGGGCGTCAATTCAAGGCCCTGGTGAACGCCCTGCCGTAACCCGGGGCACTCAGCACTCATGATGAGGAATCAATGACACGGTGGTGTGTACGTCGTCCGGCATCCGGCGCCCGGCATCGCGGCCGGCTTTCGAGGGGATGATGTATGGCGCAGCGAGCTGCGGGAACCCTGTCGCTCCCCTGGCCGACGTCGGTGCAGCGGCCGTCGAAAAGTGTCGCGTTGGATCCGGTGATCCTGGCGGTCACCCTGATCTTGGCCATGGTGGGCTTGGTCATGGTGTTCAGCGCCAGCGCGGTCGTGGCGGGCAATCGCTTTCACGACCCCTGGTATTTCCTGAAGCGCCAGCTGGCTTGGTTGGCGGTCGGGCTGGTTCTGATGCACGTGGCCTCGAAGATCGACTACGCGATCTGGAAAAAGGCCGCCATCCCACTGTTGTTCGTGACGACGGTGATGCTGGTCCTCGTGCTGGTGCCGTCGTTGGGGAGTGCAGCGAAGGGCGCCCGTCGCTGGCTGCGACTCGGGCCGGTCAATCTGCAGCCGGCCGAGATGGTGAAGCTGGTGGCGGTGATCTACATCGCGTCGTTCTTGACGAACAAAGGCGACAAACTCACGCTCTTCGCGCGGGGTTTGCTGCCGCCGTTGATGGTTCTCGCCATGCTGAGCGGCCTGGTCCTGTTGGAGCCGGACTTGGGCACGGTCGTGGTCATGGGGCTTGTGGTCGTGACGCTACTGTTTCTAGGCGGCGCGCGGGTCAAGCATCTCGCCCTGTTGGCCTTGATTGCGTTGCCGGCTGTGGCCATCCTGATTTTGGGATCGCCGTACCGCCGTCAACGGATGCTGACGTTTCTTTCGCCGTGGAAGGATGCCTCGGATGCGGGCTTCCAGATCACGCAATCTTTTCTGGCCTTCGGGAGCGGCGGACTGTTCGGCGTGGGACTCGGCGAGGGGAAACAGAAGCTGTTCTTTCTGCCGGAAGCGCATACGGACTTCGTGTTGGCCCTGGTCGGCGAAGAATTGGGCCTGATGGGAAGCGCCACGATCATTCTCCTCTTCGGGCTGTTCGTCGTGAAGGGATTCCAGATCGCACGACGGGCGCGGCATCCGTTCGGCCGCCATCTCGCGACCGGGATTACGTTGCTCATCGGCATGCAGGCCTTGGTCAATGCCGCCGTTGTGACCGGGCTCTTGCCGACCAAAGGATTGACGTTGCCGTTCGTCAGTTACGGGGGATCATCCTTGGTTGCGAGTCTATTCGGGGTCGGGATTCTGCTGAACATTTCGCGCGATCGGCACGGCGGGCGCGAATCGGAACCGCAACGGAGCGGGCGTGTGAGTCGAGCGGCTCAAGGATGACGATTGTGATCGCGGCCGGCGGAACCGGCGGACATCTGTATCCGGCCGTGGCCGTGGCACGCGAGTTCTTGCGGCGGGATCCCTCGACAAAGATTCTGTTCGTCGGGACGGCCCGAGGCATCGAACGAAAAGTGTTGGCCCATGAGGGATTTGCGTTGGAACTGATCTCCGCGAAGCCTCTGATGGGGAAGAGTCCGGTGGAGATCGTCAAGGCGCTGCTCGCGGTACCTGTGAGCCTGTGGCAGTCGCTCCGAATTTTGAAAGCGAACCAGGCGGATTTGGTGTTTGGTGTCGGTGGCTATACCAGCCCCACAATGGTGCTGGCGGCGGCGATGAAGGGAATTCCGGGAGTGATCCTGGAACCCAACGCCCACCCGGGAATGGCGAACAAGGCGGTGGCCCCGTTGGCGAGTCGGATTTTCTTGGCGTTTGAGTCGACGGTGCGATTCTTCGATCGGGCCAAGACGCGGGTGGTGGGGACGCCGGTTCGGCAGGCCTTTTTGCAGGCAGCGGTGCAGTCCGCGGTGACGGAACAAAAACAAACCGCGCGCCATCTGTTGATTTTTGGGGGAAGTCAGGGGGCGAAAGCGATCAATCAAGCGATGATCGACGCTCTTCCCTCGCTCAAGCGGATGCCAGAGGTACCGGCCATTACACATCAGACAGGAGAGGCGGATCACGCGCGCGTGGTTGCGGCGTACCGGGAGCAAGGAGTCACGGCTGAGGTGGTGCCCTTTCTCTACGACATGCCCTCGGTCTTACGGACGGCTGACTTGGTGGTGGCCCGGTCCGGCGCGATGACGATCGCCGAACTGACGGTCTGCGGTAAGCCGGCCATCCTGATTCCGTTGCCGACGGCGATCTACAACCACCAACTCCGGAATGCCGAGGTCATGGCCAATGCGGGTGGGGCGGTGCTGCTGCCCCAGGCGGATCTCACGGGGGCGAGATTGGCTGACACGATTCGGGACATTATGAGCGATGAGGGAAAGCTCGAGACGATGGGCCGCCGGAGCTGGGGTATGCGCCGCATCGACGCGGCGGAGACCATCGTCCGTGAATGCTATGACGTGATGGGGAGGCGTCATGAGACCAGTAGAGGTGCTAGCGCCGGCTGAACGGCGCCCCTGGGAGGGGCGGCTTGAGCGGAGAGGCAATACCAATGGCGGGACACAGGGAACGAAGTTGAGGCGGACGGCAATGTTTAGAAAAACACAACACATCCATTTGGTGGGCATCGGGGGATCGGGGATGAGCGGCATTGCCGAGGTGCTTCTGACTCTCGGCTACAAAGTCAGCGGGTCAGACTTGGCCCAGTCGGAAACGACCCGCCGACTGGAGGAACTCGGCGGACGGATTGCCGTCGGCCATCACGAGTCCAATATCGGCGAAGCGCAGGTGGTCGTGATCTCCTCCGCGGTGTCGCCGTCGAACCCGGAGGTCGTCGCAGCCAAAGCGCGGCAGATCCCGGTCATCCCGCGAGCCGAGATGTTGGCGGAGTTGATGCGATTGAAGTTCGGCGTGGCGATCGCCGGCGCCCACGGCAAGACGACGACGACGTCGATGGTGGCGAACGTCCTGGCCCAGGGAGGGCTGGATCCCACGATGGTGATCGGCGGGAAGGTCAACGCGCTGGGCAGTCATGCTCGTTTGGGCCGCGGCGACCTGCTCGTGGCGGAAGCCGACGAAAGCGACGGGTCGTTTTTGCGGCTGTCCCCGACGATCGTGGCCGTTACCAATCTGGATCGCGAGCATCTCGATCATTACGGCTCGATGGAACGGCTGAACGACTGCTTCCTCGAGTTCATCAACAAGGTGCCGTTTTATGGGTTGGCGGTCTTGTGCGCGGATGACGAGCGGTTGCGGAATCTCTTCCCACGCATCGTGAAGCGGTATCAGACCTACGGGTTGAACGAACAGCCGGGCATGGTGCCGGACTTCCGCGCCACGGACATCAGCTTGAAGCAGTGGGGCTCGGAGTTTCGAGCCTTCTTCCGCGGGCGCAATCTTGGCCCGTTCCGGCTCTCGATTCCCGGCATCCACAATGTGTCGAACTCGCTGGTCGCGATTGCGATCGGCATGGAGCTGGACATCCCGGTCGACCTCATTCGGAAGGGACTGGCGGCCTTCACGGGCGTTGAACGGCGCTTCCACTTGCGGGGTGAGAAAGCCGGGATCATGGTTGTCGATGACTATGGGCATCATCCGACCGAAGTGAAGGCCACGATCGCGGCTGCAAAACAAGGATGGAACCGGCGGGTGGTCGTACTGTTTCAACCCCATCGCTACACGCGTTCCCGGGATTTGATGCAGGAGTTCGCCCATGCGTTCGACCAGGCGGACGCGCTGTTCATGACCGAGATTTACGCGGCCGGCGAACAGCCGATTCCAGGCGTGTCGGGTGAAAAGCTGGTGGAAGCCGTGCGAGCGGCGGGACACCCCTCCGCGACGTTTGTCGAGCGGAAGGATGGTTTGGTGGATCAGGTGCTCCCAACGTTGAAACCCGGCGATCTGGTGATCACGTTGGGCGCGGGCGATATCTGGAAGACTGGAATGGCGATTCTCGAACGGTTGCCGGCATCGGCGTAAAGCCATGCGAGGAAAGGAGCCGGGTGCAACAAGACCGTCTCGGTCCAAACAGCGCCAAAGTCGTCAGGACTGGGAGCGCATTCTCGCGGGTGTGCGCGGGGCCGTTACGTTCGGTGCGCCCTTGGGCCCTTTTACCTCGTTTCGTATCGGGGGGCCTGCGGATGTCCTGGTCGAGCCGGCGGATGTCGAGGATGTGCAGCGCATCGTGGCCCAGGCCAAAGCCGCGAAGGTCCCGGTTTTCGTGGTCGGCGGCACGAACCTTCTCATTCGCGACGGCGGGATCCGCGGCATCGTGCTCAGCCTCTCGAAACTCAAGGCGATCAGGCAGGAACCGGGCGAGGTGCTCTATGCGGAGGGAGGCGTCGGGATGCCGACGTTGATCGGGTACGCCATTCGTCGTTCCCTTGCGGGGCTTGAATGGGGCGCCGGCATCCCCGGTACCGTCGCCGGTTGTGTCGTGATGAATGCCGGGACTCGATTGGGCGAGATGAAAGACTCATTGAAGGCGGTGCAGATGGTCGACCCGAAAGGCCGTCTCCTGGAGATCCCCGCCGCCGAGATCCCGTTCAGCTACCGGCGGGCCCATTTGCCGCCCGGCATTGTGGTGGGGGTGTGGGTGCAGCTGCGTCCCGGCAAGCACGAGGAAATCGACAAGGTCGTCAAAGACTATCTGCAGTACCGGAAAGACACGCAGCCCCTGACCCAACCGAGCGCCGGTTGCGTGTTCAAGAATCCTCCCGGTGACTCGGCCGGCCGACTGGTCGATGCCGCCGGGTTGAAGGGGGCCAGGGTCGGCGATGCCCAAGTGTCGGAGAAGCACGCCAACTTCATGGTGAACGTGGGACAGGCGAAGGCCCAAGACGTGTTGGCCCTGATCAAGAAGGTGCGGGCGGCGGTGAAGAAGCAGACGGGCGTCACGCTGGAACTGGAATTGAAAGTCGTGGGAACGGCCTGAGGACGAATGGGGAGTGAGATGGAAAGCCAAGCGCGCAAGCCCCTGACGCAGTCGAGAATCGGAGTCTTAATGGGCGGGCAGTCGTCCGAGCGGGAGGTGTCGCTCAAGACGGGTGACGCGGTGCATCGCTCACTGGTGCGGAGCGGGTACGACGCGGTCGCCATCGACGTCGGTCCGACGCTCCATCAAACCCTGCAGGATCAAAGGGTGGAGATCGCTTTCCTGGCGCTTCATGGACCGGGAGGTGAAGACGGTGCGATCCAGGGGTTTCTGGAAACCGTGGGCATTCCCTATACGGGTTCCGGTGTGCGAGCCAGCGCAATCGGCATGCATAAGGTGGCGACCAAGACACAATTGGCGGTCTACGGCATTCCGGTACCGGCCGGTACGGTCGTTCTGCGCGGGGCCTCCGCCGGACTGACTCGGACCCTGTCGCAAGCCAAGCTGAAACTGCCGGTCGTTGTAAAACCCGCAAGCCAGGGTTCCACCATCGGCGTCACGATCGTCCGCAAGCCCTCCCAATGGAAAGCGGCGCTGGAACTTGCACATCGCTACGATGAGGAAGCGATGGTCGAGGCATTCATTCCCGGCCATGAAGTGACCCTGTCGCTCTTGGGAGCCCGGGACGGCTCCGTGGCCGGATTGCCTGCCGTGGAAATCGTGGCGCCGGATGGGTTCTACGACTTTTCGGCCAAGTACCAAAAGGGTCGCACGCAATATCTCTGTCCCGCGCCCCTGTCAAAGCCGATCACCAAACTGATCACCCAATTGGCCATCACGACGTTTCGCGTGCTGGGTTGCCAGGGCGCCGCGCGCGTCGACTTTCGGATTACGCCCAAAGGTAAGCCGTATGTGTTGGAGATCAACACGGTGCCGGGCATGACGGAAACGAGTTTGTTGCCGATGGCGGCCGCAAAGGCGGGGATTTCGTACGACGCGTTGACCGAGCGGATTCTGCAATCGGCGCTGCAGCGTAGCGGGGTGGGACCGTTTCGAACGGTGAGGTGACGGGATGGCCTGGAAGTTCAAACGCGCGAACAAGGACAAGTTGAGCCCTCGGGCCAACGCGCGTTTGGAGGCCGCGGGGGATCGACATCGCGGCAAGGATGGGCAAAGCGCATGGGCGCGATTCGGCCACGGCATGTTGATCACGTTGCGGGTCGTGGCCACGATCACCGTCTTGGTCGGCGGCTGTTCGGGACTGTTCGTGTTAGCGCGCGAATTGGGCCCGATGACGAGGGAGTGGTTCCTGGTGCGGTCCGTGTCGGTCGAGGGACTCAATCATGTGACGCGAAAAGAAGTCATCGGCCGATTGGCCCTCAAGCCGGACACCACTCTGTATTCCGTCAACCCGACCTGGTTGGCCGAGCGACTGCGGACGCATCCATGGATCAAAGACGCGACGGTGACGCTCAAGCCGCTACACGAAGTGCACATTGAAGTGAAAGAGCGCGTGCCGGCGGTCGTCGTCCGAACCATTTCGGAGAATTTGTTGGCGGATGCCGACGGATATCTGCTGGCCCGAATCGGCTCCACCGATGATCCCGCGCTGCCGATCCTCTCCGGTGTAGACGGCAAAGGATTGGTGCAGGGCCGGTCGGAGGAGCGTAAGGCGGTTGCCGTGGGTGCCATGCTGGCAAAGATGGTGGGGCAAACGACGGGAGGGCGGCCCGACATCGACGTACATAACCTGAACAATCTCGTGGTGTCCGTGCAGGGCGTGACCTTTCAGTTCAGCGAATCGTCGATGGATCAGCAGTGGCAACGCTTCTTGAAAATGCGGCCCGCATTGCGGGACGTGGCGTTTGACGGCGAGGGCGCGCGGGCAAGCGAGATCGATCTGCGGTTTGCCGACCGCGTCATTGTAAGGGGAAGGGGGTGAGGCGAGTGCCGAAGAGAGATCACATCTTGGTCGGTCTGGACATCGGGACCACGAAGATTTGCGCCATTGTTGCGGAAGTGCCAGAGGAAGGGCCGCTGAACATCATCGGGGTCGGCTCCTGTCCCTCGCGCGGTCTGCGCAAGGGTGTGGTAGTGAACATCGAAAGTACGGTGGAGTCGATCAAGAAGGCCGTGGAGGAAGCGGAACTCATGGCAGCCGTGCAGATCAATTCGGTCTATACGGGGATCGCGGGAAGCCATATTTCCGGAGAGAACCTCAAGGGGGTCGTGGCCCTCAAAAAACAGGAGGTCACGCGGGAAGACATCAGCCGCGCCGTGGAGAGCGCGCGGACACTCGCCGTCATCCCGCACGAGCGACGCATTCTGCACGTGCTGCCGCGCGAATTCATGGTCGACGATCAGGAAGGGGTTCGCGAACCGCTCGGGATGTCCGGTACTCGCCTTGAGGTGAATGTCCACGTGATCACAGGCGCGGTGACCTCCGCACAGAACATTATCAAGAGCGTCAATCGGGCCGGTCTTGATGTCGTCGATATCATCTTGCAGCCGCTCGCCAGCAGTGAAGCGGTGCTCAGTGCGGAAGAACGCGAGCTCGGTGTGGCGATGGTCGATCTCGGCGGCGGCACCACCGACCTGGCGATCTTTCTCGACGGCAGCATTCGCCACACGGCGGTCCTGCCGATCGGCGGACAGAACCTGACGAAAGATTTGGCGATCGGTTTGCTCACGTCGCAGACCGACGCGGAAAGGATCAAGGTCCAGCACGGGATCGCGCGCACCGATTTGATCCACGGCCATCAGACCGTGGAAGTGCCGTCGGTGGGAGATCGGCCGCCCCGGCAGTTTTCTCGCCGGGACATCGCCGAGATTCTCGAGCCGCGCGTCGAGGAAATGTTTGATTTAGTCAAACGTGAAATTGTGCGGGCCGGATACGAGGGAATGCTGGGCGCCGGAGTAGTCATCACCGGCGGTACGTCTTTGCTGGAAGGCATGCCCGATGCGGCGGAGCGGGTCTTGAACCTGCCGGCGCGGCGCGGGGTTCCGACGGGAATCGGCGGATTGCGCGACATCGTCAGCAATCCGATGCATGCCACCGGCGTCGGCCTCCTGCTGCATGCGCGGCAGCATGCCGAAGAACTGGAGACGGCGGGAATCCGCCACGGCAAAGGATTTGGGAAGGTGTTCGATCGTATGCGCTCGTGGATGTTTGAGTTCTTCTAACTTTCGCGGTCGGCATGATGCCGGGTACGCGACATCGTCAAAGGGAGGTGTCACGATGTTTTCATTCCAGGAGGAACCCCAGTCACCCGTTCGCATCAAAGTGATCGGCGTTGGAGGGGCCGGGTGCAACGCCATCAATACCATGATTACCGGCGGCCTCTGCCGCGTGGATTTTGTCGCCGCGAACACCGACGTGCAGGCGTTGGAACGCTCCCATGCGGCCTACAAAATTCAGATCGGACCGGAACGGACCCGCGGTCTCGGAGCCGGCGCCAAGCCGGAGGTGGGACGAGATGCGGCGTTGGAGAGCAAGGATGCGATCAGGGAGAGTTTGTCGGGCGCCGATATGGTGTTCGTCACGGCCGGCATGGGTGGCGGGACCGGCACCGGCGCCGCGCCGATCGTCGCGAGCATCGCTCGGGAGTTGGGCATTCTCACGGTGGCGGTCGTGACCAAGCCTTTCCAATACGAGGGGCATCGGCGCATGAGCCACGCGGAGGAAGGCATTCGGGATTTGAAGCGGCATGTCGACACCTTGCTGATCATTCCCAATCAGCGTCTGTTGGGCATCGTGGATAAGGCGACTCCGCTGCTCGACGCATTCAAGGTGGCCGATGATGTCCTTCGCCAAGCGATCCAGGGCATCGCCGATGTCATCACGACGACCGGTCTGGTCAATGTGGACTTTGCCGATGTGCGGACGATCATGGCCCACACAGGACGAGCGGTGATGGGCATGGGCATGGCCCGTGGCGCAAACCGCGCGCAGGAAGCGGCCAATCAAGCGATTTGCAGCCCGCTGTTGGAAGAAGGCAGCGTGGAAGGCGCCCGCGGGGTGTTGCTGAACATTACCGGCGGCCCCAACATGTCGCTGCATGAAGTCGAGGAAGCCGCGTCGATCGTGCAACGGGCGGCGGACTCGGAAGCCAACATCATCGTGGGCCAGGTCATCAACCCTGAGATCGGCGACGATTTGGTGGTCACCGTCATCGCCACCGGTTTCGAGCGAGAGGAACAACCGGCTGCACGTCCCGTCGCGGCAGAACGTCCGGCGGCCAAGCCCGCTCCCGCCCGAACCGGCCAACAAGTCCTAGCCGGGGTGCATTCTTCCGGGATGGAGCGGCCGCACAAGGATCTGGATCGCCCGACTTTCCTGCGCCGGATGGGTGATACAAGAGAAGCGGCCGAACGTGTGGCGGTGCTGGGCGACGACGAGTGGGATGTGCCGACGTTTTTGAGAAAGCAGGCGGACTAACCCTCCGCTGAAAGAGCGGGCAGGAGCAGCAACGCAACATGGCCTCGGCGCATATCACACTGCCGTCGTTCGCGACGAGCAGGCAAGGCGTGGAGCATTTCTTCGGCACTCGGGGATCGTCCCTGCAGGTGACGCCGGGTCGTTCTCAGCCGGCCGGCAATCAGGGGGGCCGAAGGGCCAATGTGGTCGTGTCGGTCAAGCAGGTCCACGGCACTGATGTCCTCGTGGTGGATCGGCCGGTGAGAGAAGAAGAGACGTTCGAGGGGGGTTGGGACGCGCTCGTGACGAATCAGCCCGGGGTCATGGTCACGGTTCGCACCGCGGATTGTGTGCCGGTGCTGTTGCATGATCCGACCAGCCGTGTCGTCGCAGCCATCCATGCCGGATGGCGTGGCGCGGTGGCGGGCATCGTGCCGAAAACGATCGCCCTGATGGCGGATCGCTTCGGCGTGCGCTTCGAGGCTCTGCGCATGGCCATCGGCCCTTCCGCCGGGCCTTGCTGTTATGAAGTCGACGAGCCGGTGCTGGCTCGGCTGCGCGAAGCCTTCTCCGACTGGGAAACCGTCGTGCGGCCGGTTGGCAATGCCAAGGCCCATCTGAATCTCCGCGACTTCGTTCGGCGGCAGGTCATGGCGGACGGCCTGCGGGCCGAGCAAGTCACAACCGTGAATGCCTGCACGATTTGCCACCCGGACCTGTTCTACAGCTACCGCCGCGAGGGGGCCGTCAAGGCGACGATGGTCAGCGGGATCGTGCTGACGGCGCCGCGATAGCCGTGGCCTGAGCGCTGGTGTGCAGCTGCTCGTGGGTTCGGACGGCGGCAATCGAGTCCGTCGGCGAGGAATAGGATTGTGCCCGACTGGTGGCGGGATGGACGGGGATGTCGTAGCGATCGAGCGGCAGGTCAAGGTGGTGCTGGAGCGAATCCACCGGGCCGCCGAGCGATCAGGTCGTCCGCCGGCTTTGGTCCGCCTGATTGCCGCGTCAAAGACCGCTCCGGTGGAGCGGCTTCGTGACGCCTGGCAGGCCGGGGTGCGGCATTTTGGAGAAAACAGACTGCAGGAAGCCCTGCCGAAGATCGAGCAACTCGGCTGTCCGGATGTGACCTGGCATTTCATCGGGACACTGCAGCGCCGGAAGGTTAAGGCCGTCGTCGGCCGATTTCATACGATCCACTCCGTCGATAGCCTGGCATTGGCTGAGGAAATCGACCGGCGTGCCGCCGAGGCGGGGATCTGCCAGCGGGTCTTGCTGGAAATCAACCTCGGAGGAGAGGCCAGTAAAGGGGGATTTGATCCCACGGACCTTCCGACCGTCTTGCCGGTGCTGGACCGGCTGGCCCACCTTGAAGTCCGCGGTCTCATGGCGATTCCCCCGCCGACGCCGACCCCGGAGGATGCCCGGCCCTACTTTCGGCGGCTCCGCGAACTCGGACGAGCATTGACAGGGGGGCAATTCCGGAACATTAATATGCTCGAGCTTTCGATGGGAATGTCCCAAGACTATGAAGTAGCCATTGAAGAGGGGGCGACCTACGTGCGGGTTGGAACGGCGATTTTTGGAGCGCGTCATGTCTAGGGCAGGGAAGAACCGATCGCTGGCATTTTTGGGCGGCGGCCAAATGGCTGAGGCGCTCATCGGCGGCCTGCTGGCTTCGCAAGCGAGTCAGCCCGAAGCGATTTGGGCTACCGATCCGGCCCCGGCCAGGCGGGACCTGCTCAAGTCACGGTTCGGGATCCAGGTCGGTGAGCAGAACGTCGCAGCTGTTCGACAGGCGGATATGGTCGTGCTCGCCGTGAAACCGCAAGTCATGGGGCCGGTGCTGGCTGAGGTTGGTGCCTCGATGGCCGGCAAGTTGGTGGTCTCGATCGCGGCCGGGGTGACGACGGAATGGATCAAGTCCAAAGTGACGGCTCCGCGCGGAATCGTGCGGGCCATGCCGAATACGCCGGCGCTGGTCCGTGAAGGGGTCACTGCCCTGGCCTATCAGGGCGACTTGAGTTCGGATGATGCGGCTGCCGTGCAACATCTCTTCGCGGCAGTCGGGCGTGTGGTCACGGTTGAAGAACGGCTGATGGATGCCGTGACCGGTCTCAGCGGCAGCGGGCCTGCCTACGTCTTCGTGGCGATCGAGGCGCTGGCCGACGGCGGCGTCAAGATGGGGTTGCCACGAGCGACGGCAGAACTGTTGGCCGCACAGACGGTGTTTGGCGCGGCACGACTGGTGTTGGAGCGAGGCGAGCATCCGGCCAAGCTGAAGGATCAAGTGGCGTCCCCCGGAGGGACGACGATTGCGGGCTTGCACCAATTGGAAGCGGGCGGCTTCAGAAGCTGCCTCATGGGGGCGGTCGAGGCGGCCACCAAACGATCACAGGAGTTGGGACGCTGATGTTTGTCATGGGAAACGTGCTGCAGGGGGTCGCGACGGTGCTGGATACGGTGTTGTGGCTCTACATGTGGGTCATCATTGCCCGGGCGTTGATCTCGTGGGTCAACCCTGATCCCTGGAATCCCATCGTGCAATTTCTCGAGCGGGTCACGGAGCCGGTCCTCACGCCGATCCGCCGCCTGATCGGTTGGCGAATGGGGATCGATCTCTCGCCGATGATTGCCATCCTGATCCTCGTATTTCTACAATATGCCGTCGTTCAGTCACTGCGGGATATCGCCGTCCGGATGCACTAACCAAGGCTAGAGGTGTCGCATGAAAATCACCCCGATCGACATTCAGCAGATGGTCTTCCAGGTCAAGTTCCGGGGCTACGACAAGGATGAGGTGAACCGCTTTCTCGAAGAATTGGCCCTGACGTTCGAGAACTTGAATCGCGACAACGCATCCTTGCGTGAGAAGATGGCCGTGACCGAACAGCAGCTCGCCGATCTGAAGCGGACGGAGACGACGCTGTCCAATACGTTGGTGTCGGCGCAATCCCTTGCGGAAGACGTCAAACGTTCGGCCCAGCGAGAGGCCGACTTGATCATCAAGGAGGCCGAACTCAAGGCCAGCGAGATTCTTCGTCAGGCGCGGGTCGAGTTGACCGGCATGCAGCGAGACTTGTCGGATCTGCAGAAACAGCGGCTCATGATGGTCGAGCGCTTCCGTTCCACCTTGCGTTCGTTTGAGCGGATGCTGGAAGTCGAGGAAAGCGAGGTCTTTCACGCGGAGTCGGCGGCCGATGACAAGTTGGCCGGCGAATCGAGCTCTGCACGATAATCTTCGCGACCGCCGTTTCGATGCCTCTTCGGCCATTGACGACGGTCTGCCCAGTGGTTTCCATCGTCCCAGTCACCTGCTTCGAATCCCCACGCCGGGTCTGAGGCCCTTTCCATGACCGGTTCGCGAACGCTCGATGCCGCAATGCAGGCAGCCGCATCGGACGGTGTGTTTCCGGGAGCGGTGCTTGCCGTAAGGCTCCGGGGCGTACTGGTATATGAAGGCGCAGCGGGAGTGGTTTCTCTCGATCCTCCCGGTCCGGCGGTGACCAATGACACCGTCTATGATTTGGCCTCCCTGACCAAAGTTCTCGCCACCACGACAGCCCTGCTCCTGCTTGTTCAGGAAGAAGCGCTCCATCTCGAGACCCGTCTCGATGCCGTCCTGCCCGAGCTGTTGGGGGCACAAGTTGGAGCCGTGCGGATCCGGCACCTGCTCACGCACAGTTCCGGCCTGCCCGGCTGGCGTCCATTCTATGAGCGTGTGGCGGAGCGGGAGGCCGCTGAACCGGGATTCCTCGGCAGTCCCGCCGCCCGTCTGGCCGTGCTCGACTATATTCGCAACGAGGGCTTCATTTATGACACCGGGGCAAGGAGTCTCTATAGTGATCTCGGGTTCATGTTGTTGGGGATGGTGGTGGAGCGATTGACCGGTCAGTCTCTGGATCGATTTTGCGAAGCGCGCATCTATCGACCGGCTGCCGTGTCCCCGATCGGATATTTGCCCCAGCAGTGGTCGGAACGGAGTCTATTCGGGATTGGGAGGCCGATGACCATTGCGCCGACGGAACTCGATCCATGGCGAGGGAGGTTGCTTTGCGGCGAAGTCCACGATGAAAACGCCTGTGCGCTTGGAGGCGTCGCCGGTCACGCCGGATTGTTTGGTACGGCCGGAGCGGTGTTGGCGGTGTCGCAGCTCTGGATGGACGGCTACCGCGGGAAGCCCGGGCTCTTGGAGCCGCAGCTGGTCAGGCAGTTCGTCGCGCGGCAGACAGTGCCTGATTCGAGTTGGGCATTGGGGTGGGATACTCCCACGGCTCCGTCTTCATCCGGCACGAAATTCTCGGCCGGTTCGTTCGGCCACCTGGGCTATACGGGGACGTCGCTTTGGGTTGATCCCAGCCGGGAACTCGAAGTCGTGCTGCTGTCGAACCGCGTGCATCCGACCAGGCGCAACGAGCGGATCCGGGAGTTCCGCCCGAAGATTCACGATCTGGTCTGTCAGGAATTGCTGGGATTGTCAGCGGGGGATCAGGATTGAAGATCCGCGTAATCGGTCCAGGTTTCCTTCTCCGCCAGGTACCGACTACCTTTGAAATTGGGGCGCGAGCGGAGCCGCGTAAAGCCGAGACCCTGCAACCGGTCCACGACAGACTTGACTGCCTCTGCCGCCGTCGGATGGGCCGACCCTTCGACCGCCAGTGCCTCGTAGGTCACTTTTCCCATGTAACCGCCTGCGACGCGATTTACCAGCACCGCACGGTTGAAATACCGATCGCTGGGATCGATCCCTTCGATCTGGTGTCGCTCGACCAGGCCCTCTTTCTTGAACAGAAGCGGGAGGGAACTCATGCCTACCTCCATGATTCGCGCCGCCCGCCGGCGCGCATGAGGGCCAGATTATAGGGACCTGCCGGTCGGAGTGCAACCGTCGTTGACAAGGTTCTGCAGGCCTTTCTATGATGCGCTTTCCTCCGCAGCTCTGTCGTACGTGCTTGATCAGCACATGAGGCCGTTCCGCGTCGATGAACATGAATGTTCCCAATAGCCTGACGATTCTCCGGATTCTTCTGATTCCGGTGTACGTGGGGCTGTTGAATTACGAGCAGTTCGACTACGCGCTGGCGGTACTGTTCATTGCGGGGCTGACCGACGCCCTGGACGGCACGATCGCACGCGTTGCCAATCAACGGACCAGGCTGGGCGAGGTCCTTGATCCTCTGGCCGACAAGCTCATGCTCACGACCGGCTTCATCACCCTCTCGGTCATGCATCTTGTTCCCCTGTGGGTCACCATTCTCGTGGCGAGCCGCGACTTGATCTTGATGCTGGGAACCGCGGTCGCCCAGTTTACCGAGACGAGGGTGGACATCTCGCCCACGGCCTTGGGCAAGGGGACGACCCTAGTGCAATTGACGACGCTGGTGGCCGTCGTGTTCTTCGCCTCCCGCCGCTATGATCTCGCCACTCTCGATCCGCTCCTTTATGCCATGGGCGGTGTCACCTTGATGTCCGGGCTTCATTATTTGTACCGCGGCTACGTCCACGTCACTACCAGCCAAGCCTGAGATTCTCCGCTCCAGTTGAGGCGTTTCGCACCTTCAGCCGCCGCTGCGCGAAAGGTGCATTCGTTTGACAGTTTTTCGGTCGTCTTATAGACTTCGAACATGGTCGAAGGCGCATAAGCACGCGTATTGCAAGGCGTCCAGAGGAGCGCAAGGAATTTTATGAGCACATTCGCATACGTCGGACGAACCCGTCAGGGCGCCGTAAAAAAAGGCGAACTGACCGCCAAAACCCGTGAAGAAGCCGTCGACCAACTTCGCAAGCAAAATGTGGTGGTCACCAGCCTCGAGGAAAAATCCGGGAAGGGCAAGTTTTCGCTGAAACTCGGCAGCGGCCTGACCGACAAGGACCTCGTGGTGTTCACTCGGCAGTTCGGCACCATGATCAACGCCGGGTTGCCGTTGATCCAATGTCTCGACATTCTTTCGACGCAATCGGAAAACAAGGTGCTGCGGGAAACCGTCGGCGAGGTGAAGAACAGCGTCGAGGCCGGCTCGACTTTTTCCGACGCGTTGAAGAGGCACCCCAAGGTGTTCGACGAACTGTATGTGAACATGATCCACGCCGGGGAAGTCGGCGGGTTGCTCGATACCATTCTGACTCGTCTCGCCAAACACATCGAAAAAGCGATGAAGCTGAAGGCCCAGATCAAGTCGGCCATGGTGTACCCGACCGCGATCATCGGTGTGGCCGTGATCGTCATCAGCGTCTTGATGGTGTGGGTCATCCCGATTTTCGCCAAGATGTTCGCCGAAATGTCGCAAGGCAAGATGGGCTTGCCTGGTCCGACACAGCTCGTCATCGATATCAGCAACTTTTTCCAGAGCTTCTGGTACCTCATGCTCGGCGGGTTCATTGCGTCGGTCATCGGGATTAAGAAATATTATGGGACGACCAAAGGCCGCATCTTCATCGACCGCTTGCTGCTGAAGACACCGGTCGTCGGAGACCTGATCCGAAAGGCCTCGGTCGCGAAGTTCACCCGGACGCTCGGGACCCTGATCACCAGCGGCGTGCCGCTGCTCGAAGGGTTGAGCATCTGCGCGAAGACGTCGGGAAACAAGGTCCTCGAGGAAGCGCTGATGAACGCCCGAATCAGCATCAGCGGCGGCAAAACCATCTCGGAGCCCCTGGCCAAAAGCCAAGTATTCCCCAAGATGGTGACCCACATGATTGCCGTTGGCGAATCGACCGGCGCGCTCGACGCGATGTTGGGGAAGATTGCGGACTTTTATGAAGACGAGGTCGACCAGGCGGTGGCGGCCCTGACGTCGTTGTTGGAGCCGATGATGATGGTTATCCTCGGGACCATCATCGGATTCATCGTCATCGCGATGTATTTGCCGATCTTCACCATGGCGCAGGCCATCGGCTAAGCGTCGACCGGGCATCTCAAGGGCGTACGGGCCGGATCGTGCGATCCGGCTCGCTTCCGCCCATCCATCGGGGCACAGAGCCCTCCATGGTTCCCTCCCATCCACAAGCTATCTGTACGGGGCCGAGCCGGCATGATCTTCGGCATTTCCGATCCCACGTCCGCGCCTGCTTCGTGTGCGGCATGAGTCTCCATGGATGAATTGAAAACCAGATTGAATTGGCTCATGGGACTGCGGGTCCTCGTCGTGACCCTGCTGCTGGGTCTGTCGCTCGCCTTTCAGGTGACCAGGGGCGAAGTCGTTCCCACCTTCTATGCCCTGATCATCTTTACGTATGTCATTACGATCGCCTATGCCTTTCTCTTGCGTACCCTGTCTTCCCAACCGAACCTGACCCTTTTTACCTGGGCGCAGGTCGGAATGGACTTCGCGCTCGAGACGATTTTGGTGGCTCGCACGGGCGGTATCGAAAGCCCCTTCGCCGTTCTCTATGTCATCACCGTGACCGTCGCCAGCCTGGTTCCACGCCGGCGGGTCGGCCTCGTGACGGGCAGCGGCTGCACCCTGCTCTTTGGTGTCGTCACGGCGGCGCAATACTTCGGGTTTTTCCAGTCGCTCGGGTGGTTGGCGCCGAGCAAGCTCACGGCGGCCGAAACGCTGCAGACCTTCGGCGTCTATGGATTGGCCTTTATGGTGGTGGGGCTGCTGAGCGGTGTCTTGGCCGATCAGTTGCGCCATGCCGACCAATCGCTGCGCGAGAAGGAACAGGGGCTGACGCGGCTTCAAGTCTTTCACGAGAACATCGTGCAGAGCATCAGCAGCGGGGTGTTTACGACCGATGAGGCCGGCCGCATCACGTCGTTCAACCCGGCCGCGCAGGAGGCGACCGGCTACGACTTCGCCCAGGTGAAGGGCCGATCGTGGCGGGAGGTCTTCAATTGGCACCCGAGTGAACCGTCGGAAGAAGCGACGTTGACCTCGCTGGCGCCCGTGCGATTTGAGGTGGAGTGCAAGCGTGCGGACGGCACTCGCCTGGTGCTGGGCATGACCGTGTCGCCGCTGCATGAGCAGGGACGGCAGACCGGGTTGGTCGGGGTCTTCAAGGACCTGACCCAAATCCGGGATATGGAAGAGGAGATGCGGCGTAAAGATTGGCTCGCCAATCTCGGAGAGATGTCGGCGGGGATGGCGCATGAGATTCGTAACCCGCTGGGCGCCCTGGCCGGCGCCATGCAGATGTTGCGCAAGGATGTCGGATCGGACGAGACCAGTCAGCGTCTGATGGATATCGCCATCCGTGAAGCCAAGCGCCTAGACAACATCATCACGGAATTTCTTCAGTACGCCAGGCCTCCGGCCCTGCAGTTGATCGAGCATGATTTGAACAAAGTCCTTGCCGATACGCTCGATCTGATCCAACATGAAGCCAGGTCGAGGAAACGCATCAAGATCGCAACGACGATCGCGCCGGATTCTATGAAGGCGCCCGTGGATCAAGATCAACTGCGGCAGGTCTTCTGGAATTTGGCGACCAACGCCTTCGATGCGATGCCCGACGGCGGCACGCTGACGATCGGGACCGGTTTCAGGAGAATCGACGTGGGCGGACGGCGCTCGGATGTGATCGAAATTTCCTTTCAAGATACTGGCGAAGGTATTCCCAAGCAGAACTTCGACAAGATTTTTCTTCCGTTTTTCACGACCAAGAGAGAAGGCTCGGGGCTGGGATTGGCCCAGGTGCACCGCATCGTGGATCTGCACGGTGGGTGGGTCAAGGTGGAAAGCGACGTCGGCAAGGGCGCGCGCTTTGTCGTGTGTCTGCCGCAGTCGACGGAGAACGGCGTGCGTTTGTGGCATGAGGGAAGGGAACCGTGGAAAAGATTTTAGTCGTCGATGACGAACAGAGCTTGCGGGACGTGCTCAGCATCATGCTGAAGCGGGCGGGGTACGCCGTCACGGTCGCGGCCGACGGCGAAGAGGCGATCGCGAATCTTCAGAAGGAAATCTTTGACCTTGTCATTACCGACCTGCGGATGCCGAAGATCGGTGGGCTCGAGGTGTTGAAGGCCGTCAAGGCCGCGTCTCCCGAGACCGTGGTGCTCATGATTACGGCGTTTGCCTCGGCCGATTCCGCCGTCGAAGCGATGAAGCACGGCGCCTATGACTATCTCACCAAGCCGTTCCAAGTGGATGAAGTGCAGCTCATCATCCGCAACGCCCTCGAGCGCCGCCGCCTCTCCACCGAGAACATGCTGCTCAAGCGGGAGATGGCGAGCCACTCGTCTTTTTCCCAGATCATCGGCCAAAGCGAGGCGATGCAGAAGGTCTACGAGGTCATCAAGAAGGTCGCCGACTCCAAGAGCAACGTGCTGATCGGCGGAGAGAGCGGTACCGGTAAGGAACTGGTGGCGCGGGCGATCCATTACAACAGTGCCCGCGCGCAGATGCCGTTCGTGACCGTCAATTGCAGTGCGGTACCGGAAACGCTGCTGGAGAGCGAGCTGTTCGGGCACATGAAGGGTTCGTTCACGGGGGCCGTGTCGAACAAGGCCGGACTGTTCGAGGTGGCGAACGGCGGCACGATCTTTCTGGACGAAATCGGCGACACGACGCCCGCCATACAGGTGAAGCTGCTCCGGGTGATCCAGGAACGCGAATTTCGTCGGGTGGGTGGTACGCAGGACGTCAAGGTGGATGTGCGGATCATTGCTGCGACCAACCGGGATCTGGAAAAAGCCGTGGCCGAAGGAGCGTTCCGTGAAGACCTGTACTATCGGCTGGACGTCATTCCGATCCGCCTCCCGCCGTTGCGAATGCGGTCGGGCGACATTCCCCTTCTGTCGCAACATTTCTTGGAGAAATTTGCCAAGGAAAGTGGTAAACCAGTTCCGACGATGAGCCAGGAGGCCATGCGTGTCCTGTTGGCGCATGAATGGCGGGGAAACGTTCGAGAACTGGAAAACGTGATCGAACGCGTCGTGGCCTTCACCACGGGATCGTCGGTGACGGATGCGGATATTCGCGGATGGTTGCACAAGCCGGTGAGCACACAGCAAGCGCTCCCGACCGATCTGCCGGAAGACGGGTTGGATCTGGAAGGGCTCATCAACTCCATCGAAAAGGATCTGCTGCTGAAGGCCTTGGAGCGCAGCCAGTGGGTCAAGAAACGGGCCGCACGGTTGTTGCGGCTGAATACCCGATCGTTCCGGTACCGCCTCGAAAAGTATGAAATCAAAGGAGGCCGGGATTAGCGCCGTTCCTGTAGTCTGCGAGTGACAGCGACCAACCTGGTAGTTCAGGCTCCCGCCAAGATCAATCCCATTCTCCGCGTGCTCGAACGCCGGCCGGACGGCTTTCATGCGGTCTGGTCCGTCATGCAGACCGTCGGTCTGGAAGACGACCTGGCCATTCAAGTTCGACCGGGCGGGACCGGGCGGATCGATCTTTCCTGTGATCAACCGGGCCTGGCAGTGGATCAATCGAACCTCGTTCATCGCGCCGCCCGGCTGGTGTTGGACCGATCGGGACAGCGTGCCGACGTGTCGATTCGACTGACCAAGCGAATTCCGATGGGCGCCGGGTTGGGTGGGGGCAGCAGCGATGCCGCCGCCACAATGATAGGTTTGGATCGGGCGTTAAGCCTGGGCTGGTCACTGGGCCTGATGAGTGAAGTAGGGGCACAACTGGGTAGCGACGTGCCGTTCTTTTTCGTGGCGCCTTCGGCCTGTGTGACCGGCCGGGGTGAAGTGGTTCAGCCGATCCGGCTGTCGGGGCATCGCTGGATCGTGTTGGTGAATCCCGGGTTTCCGGTGGAAACCAAGTGGGCGTATCAGCAGCTTTCCTCCACAAGAGGCGCAGTGAGGCCTGTGTCGGACACCATGAAGCACCTTGCGTCCGGAGCCGCGGTTGCTTGGGAAAGCCTGAGCCTGCTTGCCGAGAACGACTTTGAGCCTCCCGTATTTGAAGCCCATCCGGTCTTGGGCGAGATTAAGCGGCATCTCCTGACCCATGGTGCCGAGGCAGCGTTGTTATCGGGCAGCGGAGCCACCGTGTTCGGGGTCTTTGCCGAGCAGGCAACGGCGGGGGGTGCGGCTGCATCCTGGGGTAATCGTCCCGGCATGAAAGTCTTCGTTGTCCCAACCTGCGACAAGGGCATCCAGGTGACTTCCGGTTGACAGGCCGGTGTCTCTCTCCGCTTCCCCTCCTCTGCACGACTTGTTGACAACTTCTCAAGGTTTTCGCTATTGTTCTGTGCTTCGGTAGGCATCCTCTTGTCCTGACAACAGTACGAGGTCATCGGGATTCCCGTGAGGGGTCGTCCGTGCCCGCCGTTTTGAACGAATTCGATCTGTAATCTCTGAACACCGGCATCGCCACGTACCGCGTCTGAGGGGTGGAATGAATAGGGAACTGAAGCTCTTCTCGGGCAGCGCCAATCTTGCGCTTGCGCAGGATATCTGTAAGTATTTGGGGATTCCGCTCGGTTGCGCCACGGTCTCGTCGTTCAGCGACGGCGAAATCCGCATCAGGATCGATGAAAACGTGCGCGGTGCCGATGTTTTTGTGAGCCAATCCTGTTGCTCGCCGGTCAACGATTCGATCATGGAAATGCTGATCATGATCGACGCGCTGAAGCGCTCGTCGGCCAATCGTATTACCGCCGTCATTCCCTACTTCGGCTACGCCAGGCAGGATCGTAAGGACCAGCCACGTGTGCCGATCTCCGCGAAGTTGGTGGCGGATCTTGTGACCACGGCCGGTGCCGACCGGGTGCTCACGATGGATTTGCACGCGAGCCAGATTCAAGGTTTCTTCAATATTCCAGTTGATCACCTGTATGCGTTGCCGGTCCTGATGGACTACATCACCAAGCGCAAAATCGAGGATCTCGTGGTGGTGTCGCCCGATGCCGGCGGCGTGGAGCGGGCGCGGGCCTTCGCCAAACGGTTGCAGGCGAATTTGGCCATCATCGACAAACGTCGAGAGGGGCCGAACCAAGCCCAGGTGATGAACATCATCGGCGACGTGCAGGGCAAGAGCGCGTTGTTGCTCGACGACATGATCGATACCGCCGGCACGATCGTCCAAGGCGCGCAGGCTTGCTTCGACAAGGGAGCCCGTGAAGTTTGGGCCGGTTGTACGCACGGTGTCTTGTCCGGCCCGGCACTGGAACGCTTGCAGAATTCCTGTCTCACGCAGGTCGTGGTGACTGATTCCATTCCCTTGCGCGGCAAGGAAATAAAGTGTCCGAAGTTGCATGTATTGTCCGTGGCGCCCCTGCTGGGAGAAGCCATCCGGCGCATCCATGAAGATGAATCGGTGAGTTCGTTGTTCGTGTAGTCCGTCCGCATGGCGCGACGGGTCGAGGAGGCATAGAGATGAAATTCGAGATGAACGCGGAAATCAGACAACAGGGCGGCAAGGGACAGGCCCGCCAATTGCGGCGTTCGGGGAAAGTGCCGGCCGTGTTGTATGGACAGGGAGAGTGCCTGCTGTTGAGCGTAAGCCCGGAAGAACTGGTGAAGGTGCTCCGCGCCCAGACCGGTTCCACCGCGCTGATTACCTTGACGGTGAAGGGGACTTCCGGTAAGCCGACGCGCACTGCGCTCCTTCGGGACTACCAGGTGGAACCGGTGGACGGCAACGTGCTGCACGCCGATTTCTTCGAGGTTTCGATGGATAAGCCGATTCGCGTCAAGGTGCCGGTGCACCTGACGGGCGGTCAGCCGGTGGGCGTCAAGGACGGCGGTGTGCTGCACCACGTGTTGCGCGACATCCACATCGAATGTCTCCCGGCGGCACTGCCGGATTTCATTGAAGTCGACGCATCGGGTCTCCACATCAACCAGGGCATCCATCTGAAGGAATTGCCCCGGGCAGCCGGACTCCGGTTCCTCGATGATCCGGATCACATGGTCGTGAGCGTGGCGGCGCCGATGTCCGATGCGAAGCTCGAAGCCTTGCTCACCAGCACAGCTGGTGGAGCCGAAGGGGCGAAGGAGCCGGAAGTGGCGGCGAAGGGGAAAGCGGCGGCTGAAGCGGCGGCCGGCGGCGCCGAGGGCGCGGCCAAGGCCGGAGCGGCGGCCGAAGCAAAGCCCGGTGCTGCGGCGGCTCCGAAGGCCGAGAAGAAGGAACCGGAGAAGAAGAAGTAGCTGCGTTGCGTCTGATTGTTGGGTTGGGCAATCCCGGCCCCGACTATGCCGAGACCAGGCACAATGTCGGATGCTGGGTCATCGAACGGGCCGCCGCGCGTTGGTCCATCCGCCTCGCAAGGAAAGGGGTGGCCATGCGCGGGTCGGGCCGGGCCCGCTCCAAGCTGGTCGAGTTGGCCGGCATGCTGGACTGGATGAACGTCACCGGTCCTCCCCTCAAGGGCCTCCTGCGCGAGTTGAGCCTCACCGCCGACGACCTCGTGATCGTCCATGACGATTTGGATTTGGAACCGGGGCGTCTGCGCATCAGACCGTCGGGCGGAAGCGGTGGGCACAACGGCCTCAAATCCATCATCGACGCCCTTGGGACCGCAAACTTCGTTCGCGTGAAGATCGGGATCGGCCGTCCAGCCCCCGGTCAGGACTCCGCCGATTACGTGTTGGAAGACGTAGGCAAGGACGAGCGGGCGGTATACGATCCCTGCCTGGAACGGGCCGTGGATGCCTTGGAAATACTGTTGAACCGGGACGTTGCCGCTGCGATGAATCAGTTCAATGTCCGGCCCCGTGAAACGGATCAGACCTGATTTTCCAACCTCAAGGGGCGGGCGTTCAGGCTTCCACCTTTAAGACAGATCACTCACCACTCACAGTTAGGTTGAACAGATGGGTCTCTGCTGCGGAATGATCGGGCTCCCGAACGTCGGAAAGACAACGGTCTACAACGCATTGACGGGTGGTGGAGCGCTGGCGGCGAACTATCCCTTCGCCACCGTGGATCCCAACACCGGCGTCGCCGTTGTCCCGGACCCGCGCCTCCGCGTGCTGACCGATATATTCAAGTCGAAGAAAACGACCTATAGCACCTTGGAGGTCCGTGATATCGCCGGCCTCGTCGAGGGAGCGAGCAAGGGCGAGGGATTGGGCAACCAGTTCCTGGGCCACATTCGCGAGGTCGATGCGTTGCTGCACGTCGTGCGCTGTTTTCAGGGAACCGACGTGGTCCACGTCAGCGGCGGAGTGGATCCCATTCGCGACATCGGCACCATCGAGACGGAGCTGATGCTGGCCGACCTGGAGACGCTGGATCGCCGGAAGCAGAAGACTGAGAAGAAAGTGCGGGCGGGCGAGAAGAAGGCCGCGGGGGAAGTCGCCTTCATCCAGAAACTGATGGAGTTGCTCGACAAGGGGCAGTGGCTCGGCAACCTCTCCTATACGCCGGATGAACGGGCCATGCTCACCGAGTTTCAATTGCTCGCGGCAAAACCGGTGCTGTTCGTCGCCAACGTTTCCGAGAATGCCGCGGCGGATGAGCCGTTGGTCAAGGCGGTGCGGGAGTTGGCCGACAAACGTAGCTCGCGGGTCGTGACGATCTGCGGCCAGTTCGAAGCGGAGCTGTCTTCCTTGCCTGAGGCCGAGCGCGACGATTTCCTCAAGGAAATGGGTTTGACGGAGTCCGGCTTGGTGCGACTGACCCGCGAAGCCTATACCCTGCTCAGGATCGTGACATTCTTCACGGCGGGCGAAATCGAATCGCGCGCCTGGCCCATTCCCGAAGGGACCAAGGCGCCGCAAGCGGCCGGAAAGATCCACACCGATATGGAGCGGGGATTTATCCGGGCCGAGGTCTACCACTACGACGACCTGCTGGCCTGCGGCAGCGAGGCGAAGGTAAAGGAAAAGGGCTTGTTTCGTCTCGAGGGCAAAGACTACGTGATCAAAGAGGCAGATATCGTCTACTTCCGCTTCGCCGTCTAGCAGGTTGCCGATAAGACTGCAAAGTTTGGCGGCGGGGACTTGCGGACCAAACGGCCCTTGTGTGCGGTTCTGCATGTGGTAGAGTGAAAGCAGAATCGCAGGATCACGAGCAGAAGGGATGCCATGACGGCGCATCGACCTTCACCGCTGTCCCTCTCCGATTTTGAGATTTCCCCCGAGCGCGGATTCCTCCCTGCGACCGATCCCCTCAGCGAAGTGCCGGGTGAGCCGATCTTAAACGAGATTGCCCTGGACCTTCACCACTTGCTCACCGCGCGCCGGTTCCGCGATTTCATCCACGATCGCCGGGATGTCGTGGGGGCCGTGGCCGACGATTGGAACCTCGACACCTTCCGGGCCGCCATGCGGACCCTGTCGTTTGCGGGCCATGCGTATGTGTGGGAGGACCCGGAGCATCCTGCAATGCGCCTGCCGGCAAGTCTTGCGATGCCTTGGTGGCTCGTCGCGAAGCAACTTGGCCGTCCTCCCGTGCTCTCGTACGCCTCCTACGCGTTGCATAACTGGCGGCGTCTGGATCCGAGCAAGCCGATCGAGTTGGGTAATATCGTGCTGCGACAGATGTTTCTCGGCGGCCTCGATGAAGAGTGGTTCGTGCTGGTGCATGTGGAAATCGAAGCGAAAGCGGGCCCGGGGCTGGTGGGCCTGGTCCAGGCTCAGAATGCGGCGGCGGTCAATGATCCGGCCGGGGTGCTGGAAGGACTTCAACGCCTGGCTCGTGCACAAGAATCGATGCGGGAGACGCTTCTCCGCATGCCCGAGCGCTGTGATCCCTATATCTATTACAGCCGAGTTCGCCCCTACATTCATGGGTGGAAGAATAATCTCTCCCTTCCCCAAGGGCTTCTCTACGAAGGTGTGGCAGACTATGCCGACCGGCCGCAGCAATTCCGCGGCGAAACCGGCGCACAGAGTGCCATTGTCCCCGCGCTCGACGCCGGGTTAGGCATCCGCCATGCCGATGATCCGTTGACTCAATACTTGCAGGAGATGCGCGAGTACATGCCGCCTCGCCATCGGGCTTTTGTCGCGGCGCTGGAATCCCGAATTGATGCGAGGCAGCGTCCTCTGCTGTTAGGGTATGTGGAGGATCGGAAGGCAACTCACCCGGAACTCTGGTCTGCCTACTGCATCTGCATAGATCTCTTGGCACAGTTCCGCGAGATTCACGTGGGTTATGCAGACCGCTATATCTTCCGGCAGCACCAATCGCATGCCAGCAATCCCACCGCAGTGGGGACCGGCGGCACTCCCTTCATGCCCTACCTATCCAAACACCTCGAAGAAACGAAGCGCGCGACGCATTCGTGAATGCTGCTGAGTTTCGACTGGGGTCAAGAAATCGAGTGGATCGATCGGTGAACTCGCCCGGCGGTGAGGCGATCAGTAGGTGGCGCCGCCGAGGTCTGGATCCGGGGCCATATTACCCTCCGAGAAGCGGAGGGCAAACGCACGGTTTTCGAAGAAGATGATGCCCCGGTCCTTCATCTCTTCGTAGCGCAACACGATCTCACTCTCTTCCCCCTGCCAGTTATATTGCTGCACTGGTCCTTTGGATATTTGGCCCGGTGTGCGATCGAGCTGCCCATATTGAGATTGGAAGTAGTCGACGATTTGTTGGTGGACGGGTTTGCCATGGTAACGAATAATGACTCGCACGAATTGACCGTTATAGGTCTGGAATCGCATCGAGTCGACTTGGGCGGAGCCGAGGTGCAGCGGTCCCTGCTTGAGTTCGTAGCCCTTGATGTGTTGCGTGTTCTCGACGAGGGCAAATTCTGAGGATTCCGTGAAGGTCGCGCCCCACGGGATGCCTTCGAACCCTTGCGGGTCGGGGGACATGGGAACGGCGCGGGCGTAGAGGGGGAGCAGTCCGAGGAGGATTCCCGAAAACAAGAGGCCTGAGAGGAGGCGGCGAGTCGCTGACATGCCCGGTCCTTTCTGTTGCAGGCCCGGTCGACGAACTGCTATGTCCGGCCGTTTGGCGCGCGTTGTTGAATTCCCGCGCCTCCCCATCCTACCCCAAGCCGGGGACCGGTTGTCCACCAGGAAGGCTCCTAGGTCCCCGAGGTCGGAGGCCCACTCTGCCGCGCACAAAGCCCCCAACAACCCCGGGGCTCCCGCTCGGAGCGGTTCTGTGCTATTGTCCGGCCGTGATGAAGGTTCGGAGCTTCGGCCGGTGTTGTCCGGTGCCTGTGATGCTCCTCGACTAACGCCGGGAGCACGGTCATCGGATCCTATCCACTCAACGGTTCTGCCATCAGACTGCCCCGTATCCGCTCAGGCCTCGTCCTTTGGTTTGTGCTGACCCTATTCGCGTGGCAGCCAGGTCCGTCGATCTCAGGCGGCGTATCGCTCATGTCCGTCAATGTGCGCTATGGGATCAGCGGCAGCTCGCCCATCGGCGAGCAGACCCAGACCGACTTTCACCAATACGACGTAGCGGCGACATTGCGCCTACCCTGGCAGTGGTATCACAGCTCCGGCTGGGGCCTGAGCACGAGGCTCGTTCTGAGCGGAGGGGCACTGACAGGCGCCAAGGAAACCAACTTGATTGCCACGGCAGTCCCGGTGGTGGCGTTCGGCAGCCAGGATGAGCGGTTTTCCATCGATATGGGTGGCGGCGGTGCCCTGCTCAGCGACTACAAGTTCGGTGAACAGAATTTCGGCGGGCCCTTTCAATTCGTCTGGACCTTCGGCGTGAATCTCGGCTTGTTCGGACCGGTCGGGTTGGCCTATCATTTCCAGCACTACTCCGATGCCACGATCTATGGACACGATAGCCGCGGGGTCGATCTGCACCTCTTCGAAGTCGGCTACCGGTTTTGATCGTTCCACCTGAACGGTTTGAGGATTTGTTCCGATGCGTAAGCCCGGTGAACCGATTTATCTTGGTCGACACCTGCTCGTGCTCGTGCTGGCAGTCGTGGCGCCGTTTGGCCTTCCCCGCCTCTATGAACTGGTGGTCGGGCCCCTGGGGTTTGGGACCAGGTTCCTCGCCGGGCTGGTGATTGCCGTCGGCGCAGGCCTTCTGCTCTATCGGTTGTACAATTCCACCGCGCAAAACCAGCCGTAGTCCAATTCCGGTTCACAAATCCGCACAACTTCGCAGGGTTCACAACCTGACTCGACCGGACCGCCGGCGCGATCGCCAACTTGTCCAATGTCCTCGCGCGGCTGCTTGTTATGATATCGACAAGCCTCGCCCATGGGAGCAACAGCCATGGTACACGCGAGGTCCATCCGCAATCAGATCTTCCTCGGATTCTTAGTCCTCCTCATTAATCTCATACTCTGTTCGAGCCGGCTCCACGCGGAATGGTACGTGGCCGGGCAGATCGGTGTGAATTTTGCCGACCCCCTGCGCAATGTGCGAGGGAGCGGGGCACTGGCAGGGCTCGATTCGCCGAACTTCAATCTTGTCACGAGTCCCGCCTTCGGCGGCAAGATTGGGTTGTTCCCAGGTCACGGGATTCTGGGCCTCGAACTCGACGTCACTCAGAGTGCTCCCCACATCAAACATCTCGATGAGGTGCCCGGTATTCATCTGAGCGTGACGAACATCGGGGCCCATGTGCTATTGCGGTATCCCGGGGTCACGTGGCAGCCCTATATCGGCGGCGGTCCAACTGTGCTGGTGGCCCGGCTCGGCAGTTCCGCGACGACGGAGTCGGACAGCCAAGTCTCGATCGGCGGCAACGTGCTGGCGGGGATTCGCACGTTTCTCACGCCTCAGGTTGCCCTGTTCACCGAGTATAAGTACACGGATTCGACCTTTCGATTCGGGGGAGCGTTCGGTCCGGTCGGCGGATTCGATGCCACCTATCGAGCACACCAAGTCTTTGTCGGGCTGTCGTACCATTTTTAGCGGGAGGCGGCTGCCGAGGCATGTATGAGGAGTTGTCATGTCCGAGGTACAGACAGGAGGTGTCAGATGATGGGAGCCATTCGATCGTTCCTGCGCAATGCGGTGGTGGGCGCGATCTTATTGAGTCCGGCTTCCTGCGCGCAGTCACTTCATCAAACCGAACGGCTCACGAGGCTCGATCAAGCCGTCAGCTACGGCTATGAGGAGCCCGGACCAGCGTACTTCGGACCGGCCTGGTGGCCGCTCGGGTACTACGGCTATCCGGGTTACGGCTGGTTCGGCGGGGGATCTGGAGCGACGGGGCGTCAGAGCGCCGGTTCGCCGACACCGAAACCGAGTCCACCGGCCAATGCACCGCCGCAATTCAAAAAGAAATGAGGCATGCGAGGCTGCGCCGTCTCGTGCTATGGTGCAACTTGCATCTTGTGGTTGCTCGACGTGCCGGCGGTCCGAACTCCGCTTCGCTCGGTGAGGAACCGAGTCGAAGGAGTGGAGTGTGCCCCGAGGTTCGTTTGGAAGTGTGATGATGTTCGTCGGTGCGTTCCTCTGGGGAGTCGCATGGACGGCCTATGCCGGTGACACCGAACTCATGGCGGTCGGCCTCCGGGGAGGCTTGAGCGTCAAGGGGAGTTCACCTCTTGGGGAAGAGCAACGCCGCGTCTTCGCCGCCGGCGATGCCCTCGCAATGTGGCGCTTGCCGTGGAGTTGGTACGGCGCTTCCGGATGGGGTGTCGGCACGCGGCTTCTCGCGAGTGTCGGCGTGTTGGAAGGAGAAGGGGCAACGGCGGGCGTGCTCACGGCCGTCCCCTTGATTGCATTCGGCGATCGGGACGGGCGCGTGACATTGGACGCCGGGGCCGGAGGCGCGTTGCTCACTCGGCACCGATTCGGTCTTCAAGACTTCGGCGGGCCGTTCCAATTCGTCGGCACTGCCGGACTCAGCGCAGTCCTCATCCACCCTTTCACCGTGGGTTACCGTTTTCAGCACTACTCGGATGGCACGATCTACGGCCGCGACAGCCGCGGAGTCGATCTGCACATGATTGAGTGGACCTATCGATTCTAGCCGCCCTCAGTGTTCTCACTCCCGCCGATTTTCTTCCGAAACAGCCGAAGGTCGAAGAGATCTTCTGGACTCTTCGGCATCGACGACTCATCGAATCGACGATGCAGGATTTGTCCAGCGGTGACTGTCGTAATGTGAGACAAGGGTTTCGCTGAGCGGTGGTGTCGGCTCTCCTTTTTCCGCAATCCCTCGCCGTATCTCATTTCGTACATCGTGTATCTACTTGGATAAATATCCATCGCCCCAGATGATGAGCAGCTGCCGATGTTCGCTCTCGGGCCCGTGTGACGGCAATGCGGTTTGTCTACCACTCCGCGTCGCGATAGCTGCGCCGACGAATTCTCGCCAGCCGCTTACTGCAGTACCAAAGGAGCGCGCGGTGCGATCCTGCCGCCGATGCGGCCTGCGGCTTGGTTTGAGATCTCCAGATATTTCCCACCATTCAGGAGCAACAATGGCAAGCATCCTGCAGATATCGCCGGCAATTAGAGCTGTCGGTCCAAGACGAGCTTGCAGTGGCCGGATGGTCCGATCAATATTCCGGCCCGTTTTGCCGCTACGTATTGTTCGCGCCTATCGAGTGGGGAGGACCTCATGCGTTCATGTACTCTTGTCGTCACAGGACTCGTTGCCGTGCTGTCGGCTCTTGCGCCGGGCCAGCCGAAGGCCTTTGCGCAGACGGTCACACCGTTTCAGCTTGTCGGGCATATCGAACAATTCTCGCTCGATAATCCCGCCGATAAGCTGACCGGGGCCAAGATGACCGTCAACGGCATCCAGGTTGTTCTGCCGAAGAACCTCGTGGTGCAACTGCCGGCCGCATACTTCACGCCGCAGCAGATCTTTGAGAAGGCCCAAGGTGTATCGAAGAAATACCATGAGTCCGGTCTGGCCTTGAGCGACAAGTTTCCGCCGCTGGCTGCGTTCGAAGCATCCATCGACGGCAATATTGTGGACGGCGTCTACCTCGCCGGCTTGGTCTCGATTTCTCAGCAGGCATTGAACGTGGGCGCTGGGTTCATCCACCAGATTGATGTGACGACCGGGGTGATCTGCGTCGGCGCCAGCAAGACGGCGACGGTGTGTAGTGCCGGCGACACGCGAATCAGGCTCAACGATCCGGCCCTTGATGTATCCGATCCCTTTCCCGGAGACGGTCGCTATGGCTTGCCAAATCCTGCGCCGCCCGCAATCGGTGCCGACAATCCGGACTCCCGCTTTCCCGATCCGCGGTTCACGGTGGATCAGGGGAACCCGACCGTCCATGCCCTCACCGGATATCCCATGTGCGTGCCCCGCTCACCCAGTGATAACGAATGTCCTGCCGCCAATCGGCCCGCCGAGGGGACGTTCGTCATGGACACAGTCGATCTTGTGCCACCGACGAGATTCGGTGCCGATGTTATCAAGGCCTGTCCGGCTTGTGATGCGACGAAGCAGGCGCCTCTGAAAGTCGGAGACTATGTGACGTTCGGCGGTACGTTGGCCAATGGTGCGCAGGGACGTTTTGTTTCCGTGCACACGCTGGTGGTCAACGTCGGCATTTATACGAAGCCGGGCGGACGCGCCTATGTGACGTTGGAAGAATCGCTGCTCGGGACCAAAGGGCCCGTGGCACAGTGCGGTGCTGCAGCGGAATGTCAGGACCGTCTGAAGGTCGAAGGATTCACGACCGATCCGACCAGATCCGTGAGCGTCTATGCCGTCGACGTAGCGCCCGGCGGGACACCGAAGACCCGTCTCCTGCACAGCACCGACAAAGTTCAGGCCGTCTTCGGTCGGTTCCGGTATACGCCGCCGCTCACGTCCGCAGCGTTATTCGATATCAATGGAGTCCTGAAGGGGGCGACCAGGGAACTGATGGTACGCATCGACAATCCAGGCCCGCTGCTCGACGGTAGTGATATTCCCGGTGGACCCAAATCGGCCCATGGTCTCACCGCCGGCATCTATGTCGCACCGGTGGGGGAGTACATCTTCCCTGAGCCGACAGGCGTTCAGGGTGGAGACCAGCCGGCGCTAAATTTTCAATGTCTGGCCTTTCTCGCTCAAGGATGGGCGCTGCCGGACAGCGGATTGCCGAATATCCCTCGGCTGACGCCTTGGCCGGGCAAGGCAGCGCCGCTCTTTTCCTGTACCGACTAGCATTCATTTCAAACCCATTAGGCTTTGGAGACTACGACGATGCGAGTTGAGCGAGTCTGTCTACGGAAGGATTCCGGAGCGCCCTCACCGATGGCCGTGGGGCCTACGACACTATCCCGAGTGCGTTGGCGGGGCGGGCGGCCAAAAGCGCTCGGTACCATGGCGCTGGTGGGACTGATCAGCTTGGTGGGCGCCGGTTGTGTCACGCACCAGGCGCCTCAATCGCAGGTTGTGCACAAGCCTGTCTGCGAGCGGACGATCACCGCCGACGTCGTTGCGCTGGACCAGGTCTATTACTACAACCGGTTCGGATCCTTTAATCCCGCGGGCATCATGTATGCGTTGCGGAAAGATGTCGTCCTGGCCGATGAGCGCGATGCCGGAGGCGAGCGCAAGCATGAGCCCGAGAATAAGGAATTGGACCTGTTGAATGGAGACCTGGACCAGTGGCCCAACGAGGTCGAACAGGCGATCTCTTCCGAACCAGGCCCTGATGATCTTAAACTGGTCGGACGGGTGAAACTCCGTTCCGACAAACGTCCGCGGCCGCTGGTGCTGCGTGCCAATGAAGGGGACTGCCTGCAGGTCAGGATGACGAATCTGCTGGCGCCGAGCGCTGGTGGTCAGGAGCTGATGCTGGATCCAGAGCGGCGATTGACCCATCCGGAGAAGCGCCTGGTGGTATCGAACGATGGGGATGAGCCTACGACCCGCCATGCCTCCATGCATGTCAATGGATTGAGCCTGGTGGATTCGATCGATTCGCTCGGCGCGAACGTCGGTAGAAACGGTTGGCACGATCAGTCGGGGAACAAGACGGACGGCCGCTGCTCCGCCGATCCGGTCGATTTTGGGAAAGATTTGTGCGCGCTGGCCGCACCGGGCGAAACCCGCATCTACACGTGGTATGCGAAAAAGGAAGGCACCTACTTCTTCTATTCAATGGCCGCGCCTGCGGGAGGAGAGGGAGACGGCGGGCAGTTGGGACTGGGACTGTTCGGCGCGGTGAATGTTCAACCGCGCGGCGCGAACTGGTATCGGTCTCAGGTGGCGGAGTCGGACTTGAAGGCGGCAACCACCGGAACCACCACCTACGGCCAACCGATCATTGCCTATGAGGCTGTCTTTGCCAAGGGACCGCGCAAGGGCGATCCTATTTTAAACATGCTGAAGTGCCGGGATAAGGGTGCCGAAGGGGGCATGCAGGGCCGGGTGGCCTGTCCAAGCGGAGGCGAGCTCGTCTATTCAGATCTCAATGCCGTGGTCGACATCGAGAAGGAAGCGAGTTGCGAACAGATGGGAGAGGGAAATGCCTGCGGCTTGCCCTACCGCGAGTTTACGGTCATTTTTCACGATGAGGTGACGGCGGTTCAGGCCTTCGACGATATTCGGCAGGAAGATGCTGCCTTGGCCTCGATCCGTGACGGTATGGGGATCAACTACGGCGTCTCCGGGCTGGGGCCGATGGTCGTGGCGAATCGACAGAAGCTCGGGCCCGCGCGGGACTGTGCCGAGTGCAAGCTCGAGGAGTTCTTCCTGACATCGTGGGTCAACGGCGACCCGGCGATGGTGGTGGGCTATGAGCGAAACGCTCAGGGAGACTTGATCAAAATCGGGGAAACGACGGTGAAGGGACGTGATGGAAAGCCGGAACGGCGCCCGCTGTACAAGATGAAGGCCAAGTATCCGGATGATCCGTCCAATGTTCACCATTCCTACCTCGGTGATCCGATCCGGTTCCGAAATATGCATGCAGGTCCGAAGGAAACGCATGTGTTCCACTTGCATGCGCATCAGTGGGTCGAGGATAAGCACGATCCGCAGTCTCATTACTTGGACTCCCAGACGATCTCGCCCGGGACGGCATTCTCGTACGAGGTGCATTACGGGGGATCCGGCAACCGGAATCTCGGTCCCGGCGATTCGATTTTCCACTGCCACCTCTATCCGCACTTTGCGCAGGGCATGTGGGAGCTATGGCGGGCCCATGACGTATTCGAGGATGGCAGCCGGTTACGGTGGTTGCCCGATCACGACATCGAGGAAGGCACGCCGACTCCGGCGGTCGTGCCTCTGCCCCGCACGCCGCTCGCGCCGATGCCGACAAAGGATTTCAAGGGGTATCCCTTCTACATTGCCGGCGAAAAGGGGCACCGTCCTCCGCAGCCGCCTCTGGATATCGAGGGCGAGGATCACGCCACGGCTTTGCGGCGGCACGTCGTGATGGACGGGGCGGTGCTTGATGGCTCTGAAGCGCATGGCCCGCAGGACATGAAGCAGGCTCCTCCGCAGAATCACGATCTCTTCGATCGTGGACGCCAGGCCTCGGCTGATATCGCCGCCCGCGTCTCCTCCCAGAACCGAAGCGAAGACCTGTCGGTGCTCGCACGCGAGCTGGAACGGGCTACCGTCAAGACCTATCCCAACCATGGGAATGAGCAGGAACAGGCGGCCATGCGGTTTCACGCCGGACAATCAATCGTGAACGGCGCTCCCGCCGTCAGGGTGGGGGCGGCAGGTTGGCAGCCGACTCCCTACAATTGGGAAGCGCCCGGCTACAAGACCTGTCTGTCGGATGGCACCTGTGACAGTGAAGCGGGAACGCGGGTCCTGTTTCGCGTCAACGGTGGCGGCAACGTGGAGCTGCCCAATATCGGGAAAGGCGAGCCTGGGGCGCCGTTTTCCAATCCCTGTCCCAAACAGTGGATCGACGAATCAGGGAAGATCCGCGAGGTGAAAGTCCGTGAGTACCGTGCCGTCTACATTCAGATGGATATGACCGTCAACAAGTCCGGATGGCATGATCCTCAGGCGCGGTTCCCGGTGCTGGAAGAGGACGTCCAGGCGACTTTAGACGGGAAGCGCCCCACGGAGCCGCTGTTCTTCCGCGCGCAGTCGGGCGAATGTGTGGTGTTCAAAGCCACGAATCTCATTCCCAGCAACCTGAATCTGGACGATTTCCAGGTGTACTCGCCCACCGATACGATCGGACAGCACATTCATTTGGTGAAGTTCGACGTGACGTCGTCGGATGGCTCGGGGAACGGCTGGAACTATGAGGACGGCACGTTGGCGGCGGACGAAATTCGCGAGCGCATTCACGCGATCAGGGCTGCCAATCCCGCCACTCCCATCAAGCCGCACACGCACCGGCTGTTCTTGCGTAAAGGACAATTGGGCGCGACGGAAGACGGCGCGCTGGCAGGAGATAGCCGTGGATACTGCAGCGACATGGGCGGGAACGACAACGATCGCATCCGGCATCCCTGGTGCGGCGCCCAGACCACGATCCAGCGCTGGTGGGCCGACCCAGTATTAAACGCAAAGCCGGGTGACAAACATTCCCATGACCGGACTTTGCGGACCGTCTTCACCCATGACCATTTCGGACCGAGTTCGCACCAACACCACGGATTCTACGCGGCGCTCGTCGTGGAGCCTCGGAACTCGAAATGGTTTTTCCCTGATGGGCGATTGATGGGTGGGACGGATGCGCAGGGGAAACCCGAGAAGGTGGACGGGCGGCACGACGGTGGCCCCACGTTTTACGCAGCAAATCTCATCGTCCGTGGCCAAGGCACGGCGTGCATCACCGAACAGAAAGACGGCCTGGTCTGCAGCGACCGGTTGGACCACAAGGACACGATTGATGACAAGCGCACGGCAAGAGAGTTCAATCTGGCGTTTGCCGATTTTGCGATCGTCTATGACAGGGAAAATCAACCCATCAATCCGCCGAGCCAAATTGAGGGAGGACTGCGAACGCCGATCCTTCCAGGCCGGATTCCCGTGCCGGAAGGGATCTCGACGAAAGATCCGGGCACTCAGCTGATCAACTATCGCAACGAGCCCATTCCTCTGCGGATTGCGACCAAGGCCTCTACCGGAAAAGAGTTTGTCCAACTATCGGAACAGAATGGCCGTGGTGACTTGGCCCACGTGTTCAGCTCCGTGGTGCACGACAAGCAATCCGTAGTAGACAGCAGCATTTTCACCGAGGGCACCGATGTGGGGCGCGAATCCGGCGATCCCGCAACGCCACTTCTGCGGGCCTATGAAGGGGATCGCGTCCAGATTCGTTTGATCCAAGGCGCGCAGGAAGAGCAGCATGTCTTTACGATGCACGGCGCAAAATGGTTGGCTCAGCCTGATTCAACCAATACCGGCTATGTGAGCGCACAACATATCGGTATTTCGGAACACTTCGAGTTCAACGATCGGGTCGTCGAGTTCATGCCGTTCGACAAGGGCAACGGGAGCCGGAAAGTGGTCGATCACCTCTACGCATCCGGTGCGACCGACAATCTCTGGGATGGCCAATGGGGACTCATGCGGGTCTTCTCCCGCACCGAGTCCGCACCGGGATTGACCAGGCTGCCGGGAAATACGGAGCGGACGCACGACGTCCTGGCCTCCGCCTTTGTGCAGCAAGGGCTCGATGAGACGCTCGACAGCGAGTTATTCGAGGTTGTCGATGGGGAAGCGTCGGAACGAACGGCGTCAGACTCGACCGATCTGGAGGAGCCGAAAGACGCATTGGAAGCCTTTTGCCGGTCGGCGGCACAACAGTCGTTCCAGCAGCACTACGAGGTGGAAGCCTGGCTGGCGAAAGACCTCTTGCCGGGCGGCAAGCTGGTCTACAACGAACACTTCGGCATCGCCGATCCCAACGCCATTCTGTTCGTGGAGGCGTCGGAGGTGTCGGCATTGCGTTCGGGCGGGAAGCGGGCAGAGCCGCTGATCCTGCGTGCACGGGCCGGTGACTGTATCCGTGTCACGCTGAAGAACATGATTCGCCCCGAGCATCATCTGGACGGCCCTGACAATTCGGAGAGCTGGAGTTACAACATGGTGCCGCCGATTGTTGCCGGATTTTCCTTCAATCAGGTTCGCTCCTCGCACCGGGTGGGCCTGCATCCTCAACTCGTGGATCACAGTATCCAGACGAGTGACGGCGCCCATGTCGGTGTCAACGACGATTCCACGGTGGGACCCGGTGAGCCACGAAAGACCTACTACTGGTACGCCGGGGAAATTGCCGCCCGTCAGAAGGGTAAGAAAATCGTAGGCATCCCTTACGAGTTCGGAGCGATTCCGTTGCAGGACATGGGGGACGTCATCAAGCATGCGTCCCACGGGGCGATTGGGGCCTTGATCGTCGAACCGCAATGCTCGGAGTGGAAGGTAACCGGCTCTCGCAAGGACCAGGCGGAGGTCGACTATTGGAATGGGCAGCCGGTGCCTGGGCAGAGAGGAAAACGGAGACAACTTCTGGCTTGCCCGCCCAAGCCGGCCGAGGATTCGCGCAAGCTGTATCGGTTCAATGAAATGGTGCTGCTCTACCAGGACAACCTGAGCCTGCAGCAGTATGGCCAGCCGATCCCGAATTTGCGCAACGGCGACGATTCGGAAGATTCGGGGCAGAAAGCCTTCAATTACCGTACGGAACCCCTCTGGGCGAGGCTTGGGGCCAGCGCCGCAGATGAGCCGGATGCCATGAGCGAATTCGATTGGTCGAACGTGTTGAGCTCGACAGTTCCCCATTTCCGCTGCGATGCCAATCCGTCGAAGGGACGGTACTGCGATCCGGAGACACCGCTGTTCACAGCCAAGGCGGGAGATCATCTCCGGTTCCGCGTGGTCCATCCGGGCGGCCACCCGCGACAACATGGGTTCACCCTGTTCGGTCATGATTGGGGGCTCATTCCCTGGATCAATGACTCGAGAACGATGGGGTGGAATCAGTTTAATCAGGCGCGGGTAGGTTCGACCGGCGGCATCGGGCCTGGCCGGGCCATCAATATCCTGACCGCGGCCGGCGGGGATTGTAAGGTTACAGGGGACTATCTCTACCGCACGCAGGAGGGCTTCATGTTCGGCGGGGGCCTGTGGGGCATTCTCCGAGTCGAAGAGAATCCCAGGCTCAGCTGGTGGGAACCATCAGGCTGGTTCAGGAAGAAGCTCGTGAACAACGGAGACGAGGCCAGCAGCTGTAAGGTTGCCTTGTCCCAAGCCAAGTCCGGCGACCAGCCATGAGAAGAGCAGGAACATTGGTGTTCGGGCGGCGATGGCTGGGGCTGGTTCCCTTGGCGCTGATGCTTGTGACCACTCCGGTGTTCGGCGGAGAACCAGGAAGGGTTACCCCCCCGGCGTCTCCGGAAAAAGATGGGAACGAAGTGCTGCAGCGTGTCGTGCAGAACGGCCTTGCGGTGGAGTTGCGTGTGACGCCGTTCGATGAGACGGGAGACGGCCACGCTCCTTCTGCCGGTCGGCCAGCGATGGTCACACTCTCCCTCACGGACGCAAAATCCGGTGCGCCGGTTACCGGTGTCCGCCCCAGGGCCTGGATGACCAGCCGGCCCTCGGAGATGGTTTCCGACGAAGTGCCCTGCGCCGACAAGATCCGGCGGCTTCTCGGCGGTCGCTTGGGAGCCCGCGCCGACGTCGACATGAACCAATATGTGGTGTTGTCGTTGAATCATGACAAGACCATTTCCGTCATCAATCCGTTGGTGGAGTTCAGCCCCAGCAAGCTGGAAAGTCTGGTGCCGTTGCCTGGCACCGGGGCCGATTGGGTACTCACTGCCGATGGGACCCTGTTGTATGTGACGATGCCGGATGAGGCGGCAGTGGCAGTGGTGGACACCAGGAGTAGACGACTTGTCGCAACGGTTTCCACCGGCGCCGGGTCACGTCCTGGACGGATCGTGCTGCAGCCGGATGGGCGGCAGGTGTGGGTGGGATTGGACGGAACCGGGCAGGTGGCGGCATTGGACGCGGCGACGTCCGGCCTTGCAGCGGTCCTTTCGGTAGGCCAAGGGCTGCATGCGTTGGCGTTCACCCCGGACAGCCGGCTCCTGTATGTGACGAACAGCCAGGATAACAGCGTGGCGGTGGTTGATGCTCAGACCAACAGAGTGACGAACTCGATTCCTGTTCCTGATACTCCGGTGGCATTGACCTACGCGGGCGCCGCCAAACGGATGTATGTCGCGTCGTTGAATGGCTCGGTCGTTACCGTGATCGATCCGGCCCGTCAATCCGTCAGCAGAAACGTCGCTGTCCGGCCAGGCGTCGTGGCCGTGGCCGTGGAACCGCAGGGACGCTTCGTCTTTTCTGCCAACCAGATGACTAGCGACGTTTCGATCATCGACAGCGCCACCGACACGGTCGTGGCCCGTGTGCCGGTGGTAAAGGATCCCGATCAAATCGTGTTCACATCGCACTATGCTTATGTGCGTGGCATCGAATCGGAGAAGGTCAGTCTCATCGAATTGGGTGCCCTCCGTCAGGGGAACGCCACGCCGGTAGATCTTCAGATCGGACGACAGGCACCGAGTGTTGCACCTCAGGAGTTGGGTGTCTCGCCCATGATCGCGCCAACTCCGGACGGAAATGCGGTGATGGTGGCCAATGCGCCGGATGCGACACTCTACTATTATCAGGAAGGCATGATGGCCCCGATGGGGGCCTTCTCAAACTACCGACGAATGCCGCGAGGAATTGTGATGCTCGATCGCAGCCTCAAGGAGGTCGCCCCGGGAACCTATCGGGTGCCGGTCACCTTTCCGAAAGGGGGCCGTTTTGACGTGCCGCTGTTGCTGGAGCAGCCGCGTCTCTCCCATTGTTTTCAGGTGACGGTGCAGGAATCGCCTGGACAGACATTGTCTTCGGCCTCACGCCGCCCGCCGACCGTGCAGGCGTTGCCGGGGGAGGTCCCAGTTACGGCGAAACAGCCGACCGCATTGTTGTTCAAACTTCTCGATCCCTCGACGTCGCTGCCCATCATGGGACTCACGGATGTGCAAGTGCTCCTCGTCGAACCTCCGGGTGTCTGGCAGCAACGGCATTGGGCGAAGGAACTCGAGGGCGGCACCTATTCCGTGACCTCGTCCTTTCCACACGCCGGGGACTTTACGGTGATGGTGCAAGCCCCCTCGCGACATCTTCGGTTCACCGATGGGACACCTACGGTCGTGGCAGTCGGACCGGCTCAGTCGCGCTCGGAAGTCGGGACGAAGGCTGCGGGAAGGCACTGAGGAAGGGTGGAAATGAGAGGGATAGCAGGTCTGATCACGGCGGCGTTTTCGTTGGCCATGCTCGCGCCGTCGATTGCGCTCGCAGATTCGGCGGCGCCGGTGATCCCGGATGTGGAGGTGTTGGACGAGACCGGAACTTCGCATCGGTTCTACAGCGATTTGATCAAGGGCAAGACCGTCGCAATCAATTTTGTCTACACTGCGTGCGCGTCCAGTTGCCCTGCCTCCGCCGCATTGTTCAACGGAGTGCAACACCGATTGCGTACACAACCCGAGCGGGCCGTGAGTCTTCTGTCGGTCAGCATTGATCCGACTACCGATCGTCCGGCTCAACTCCAGGCCTATGCCGAAAAGTTCGGTCGCGGAGCGGGATGGACGTTCGTCACCGGATCCAAGCGCGAGATCGATCGGTTGCTGGCGGCATTTGGTCTCACTGCATCCGACAAGGTCGATCACCCTGCGTTGATCGTGGTCGGCAATGACGCCTCGGGTGTGTGGACGCGCTTATATGGACAGGCATCTGTGCCGATGGTGATGGAAGCCTTGGCTGCGGCTTCCGCGGTGCCGGCATCCGCAGCGTCACCGCTTCCCTAGTCCTTCGCGCATGATCCGTATCATGGCATCTTCCGTACACCTCCTGTCTCGGCTGGCACTTCTCATACTTATGGTGCTGACGGTTTCTGCGTCGGCCCTTGCCTGGACGGATCCGCTGACGCCGGGCGCGCGCGCGGGGCGGATGATCTACCAGCGTGGCGCAGGGGAGGAAATGGACCCCATCGAGGCGCAAAGTCAGGAATCGGATGTCTGGCTTCCGGCAACGCTCTTTCGCTGTGCCCAATGTCATGGGGCGAGGGGGGAAGGAAGTCAAGAAGGGGGCCTGAGGGTTCCACCATTAACCCCGGCTGTCCTGCGCTCGTCGGACTCAGGTCCCGGTCGCAGGCGCAGACCCTATACGGACGAAACGTTGTTGCGTGCCATCACAGAAGGACGTGACGCGTCGGGCAACCGGTTGCAGCCTGCCATGCCGCGCTACCGCATGACGACGGCTCAATCCACAGCCTTGCTCGCCTACATGCGAGAGCTTGGGGGGGACGCCGACGTCGACCCCGGCATTGCCTCGGATTCAATCACGGTCGGAGCCGCCCTGCCGCGTTCAGGCCCGCTGGCTCAGATCGGCCGAGATGTCAGCGCAACCCTGGCCGGTTTGTTTGCCTCGATGAATGACCGGGGCGGTATCTATGGGCGTCGGGTGATCTTCGTCACCGAAGATTCGCAGGGCGAGCCCAACGGGACTGTCGAGGCGACCCGTCTGCTCGTCGAGAGAGATAAGGTGTTCGCACTCGTGGGGAATTTCAGCCCGTCCGGAGATGAAAGGACGGGCGCATTTCTGCAACAACAACAGGTCCCTTTGATCGGACCCCTGGCACTCTCACCAAAAATCTCCGATCCACCCAATCCCTATGTGTTCTATTCACTGCCGGGATTTGCTCTCCAATTTCGCGTTCTGATTGACCTGCTTGCGGGTCGCGCGTCGGAACTCGTCGGGAGCGCACAGCCGCGCGTCGCGGTCATTCATGCGCAGGCCTCAGTCAATGACGAGACGCACCAGAGCGCTCTAGCGCAAGCAGCCCGTCATGGTTTGACGGTCGTGCTGAATGAGGGCTATCCAATCGGCAGACTGGCGGTTCAGCCGCTCGTTACCCAGATCAAGGTACAGCGGGTCGACGCGATTCTATGGATAGGCGAAGGCGAAGATCTGCTTGTGCTGGCTCGGGCATTGGCCAGGGAGCGGATATTTCCCATCCTGTTCGGCGCGGTCGGCATGGTGGGAGGCCGCGTGGCGCAGCTGCCGCCGGAGTTCCGGTCAAAGGTCTACCTGGCAACCGGCTTACCCCCTCCGACAGCTAAAGACATTGCGAGACTGGCAGCCCTGACAGGGCAGGACACTCTTGCCAGCGTGGGATATGCCCGGATGGCCCAAATTGCCGGGGTCGCATTTCTGGAAGCTCTCAAGCGGGCAGGGCGTGACCTGAGCCGGCTGGCCCTGATCGGTTCGCTTGAGACCTTCGCCAACCAGGACGAGGGGGCGGGGATTCCTCTGTCATTCGGACCGGGGCGTCGATTGGGGCATGATCGGGTATTGGTACTGGGTTTTTCAGATGATCCTCCCATGGCCGTTCCTTATAGTGACTGGACTGCTCCGAAATCGCGGCCGTAGAACTGCGGTAGCCGGTTGGCACCGCTGGCCTCTGGAGGAAGATCCGAATGACCCTACTGAAAGCGGCCTAGGTCGTTGACAGCCTTTAAAATCTTGTGCTACCTTCGCCCGTTCGTGCCGGCTAGACCGGCTTTCCTACACCTCGCTCCCGTCAAAAGAACGGGGGCCTATGTCCAGGAGGAGTCTGCATGGAGCTCTACGAGTCTCTGTTCATTATTCGTCCGTCGTTGAGCGATGAAGAAACGGCGGCCCTTGTCGAAAAGATGAAGGGCATTGCCGAAAAGAACGGCGCAGCCATCGCCAAGGCGGAAAATTGGGGTCGTAAGAAGCTCGCGTACGAGATCAAGCGCGAACGGAAGGGCACCTACGTCTATTTGTATTTCAAGGGACCTGGGACGGTGATCGGCGAGCTTGAGCGCGCCTATCGTCTCGAGGATTCGATCATCAAGTTTTTGAGCGTGCGGCTGGAACAGGAACCGGCTCCGCCGCGAGGTGCCGTGACGCCGCAGCCGCAGGGAGCCACCGTTGGCGGGGTTTAATAAAGTCATTCTCATCGGGAACCTGACCAAGAATCCCGAGCTGCGGTATACGCCGAGTGGAACGCCTGTGGCCAGTTTCGGCCTCGCGACCAGCCGGCGATTCAAGCAGGGAGATGAACTCAAGGAAGAGGTCTGCTTCATCGACATCGTGGTATTTGGGAAGCAGGCCGAGCACTGCGGTCAGTATCTCAGCAAGGGCAACGGCGTGATCGTCGATGGACGGTTGCAGCAGCGACGCTGGGAAACCGAAGACGGTCAAAAACGAAGCAAACACGAAGTCGTGGCGCAATCAGTCACCTTTCTGCCCAAGCGCGGTGAAGCTAGCGGGGAGAGCGGTGGCGGCCACGAGGAACCTTCGTACGACGAAGAGCAGTTCTAGCAGGCGGTCGGGGCGCGTGGCGTCCCGCCGGCGATGGAGGTTGGTATGGAGCGTGGAGAACGTAGTGGCGGCGGGCGGTTCTTTCAGCGTCGCAAGCCGTGCCGGTTTTGTGTGGATAAGGCGCCGATCGATTTCAAGGATGTCGGGCTGCTGCGCAATTTCCTGACGGAGCGCGGCCGCATTGTTCCGCGGCGGATTTCGGGCAACTGCCTCCACCATCAGCGCGAGTTGACCGTGGCGGTGAAGCGGGCTCGGCATATCGCGCTCGTGAGCTTTGCCGAAGAGAGATAAGCGCCGGGAGTTGTTTGGTGAGAGTTGGATCGGATGGACCGAGTCGGGAAGTTTCTCGCGCGGCGGGATATTGCTCATACTCGGTGGTTTCAATGATGGATGCCCTCAACCCTGCGGTCGTCGATATTACGTCGGAGAGCTTGGCGGTAGACTGTGTCGCTGCCGCGCCGCAATTGGGGTTGGTGGAACCGGATGAGAAATTCCAAGGCCCGCTGACGATCCACTTGGAGTTGATCAAGGTAGAAGGTCCGATCGTGGTGACCGGCTCACTGGACGGAACGGCCATCCGCCAATGCGTTCGGTGTCTGACCGAGTATCCCGATCCGTTGTCCGTCTCGGTGTATGCCGAATTCATGCGTCAGAGTGGGACGGCGCCCAAGCCCCCAGCGGTTGAATCCCGTCGGAAAGCAAGCCGACGTCGGGAAGAAACAGTTGAGGCGGCCGAGGAAGCGGACAAGGAAGAGGATGAGGTGTACCTCTATCAGGGTGATCATCTCGATCTCGTCCCCATGCTTCGCGAACAGGTCATTCTTGCAGCGCCCATGCAGCCGATCTGTCGAGAGGATTGTCAGGGACTGTGTCCCCAGTGCGGGCAGAATTTGAACGAGCGGCGTTGCGCCTGCCCTCCGGACGAAGGGCCCAATCCGTTTCGGGTACTGCGCGAGCGGTATTCGAAGCCGTCGAAGGGCGGTAACGCGTAGTCAGTATCAACCGGGTGATGTGCCCGTAGTCGAAGGAGTCGCCATGCCAAATCCGAAACATAAACATTCACGTGCCCGACGCGACAAGCGACGGACGGCCAAGACCCGGTTGGTTCCTCCAGGGTTTTCGCTCTGCCCGCAATGTCACGAGCTCAAGCTTCCCCACTATACCTGCTTGAATTGCGGGACCTATAAGGGGAAGGAAGTCATCGCGGTCGAGGAATCCTAAGCGGGTTTTCCTTTCCCTGCGTGATTCGGGTACAATCACCGACCGTGATCACGATCCTAGGCCGTGCCGAGCGGGACACCATTCTGGGGCCCGCCGGCGCGCCCTCTCCATTCTTTTCATTGCCACTCCATCCGTGGGCTGCTGATTGCCTATGAAGATTGCTGTCGATGCCATGGGCGGAGACCATGGTCCGGCTCCCGTCATTGAAGGCGCGATGCAAGCCGCCCAAGAGTTGGACGTCGGCATCATTCTGGTCGGTAAAGAGAACGAACTCACGGCGGAGTGCAGCAAGCTCAACTGCCGCGATCCACGTATCACCATACGGCACGCGCCACAGGTCGTGGAGATGCACGAATCTCCGGCGGCGGTCGCGCGTAAGAAGCGCGATTCTTCCATCTGGATCGCGACCGAGCTGGTGAAGACCGGCGAGGCGGATGCGGTGGTGAGTCCCGGTAATACCGGTGCCAGCATGGTCGCGGCATTTTTCGTGTTGGGCTTAATCAAGGGCGTGGAACGGCCGGCGATTGCGACGATGCTCCCGACCTTGACCGGCAGCGCGGTGATGTTGGACGTCGGTGCCAACGTCGACTGTAGCGCCCAGCATTTGGAACAGTTCGCCTTGATGGGGAATGAGTTCGCCAAGCACTTGTACCGTAAGCCGAATCCTCGGGTGGGCTTGCTGAGCATCGGCGAAGAAGACACAAAAGGCAATGAGGTCACGAAGGAAGCTTTCAAACTGTTGAAAGCCAGCCCATTGAACTTCATCGGCAACGTGGAGGGGCGGGAAGTGTACAGCGGCAGCGCCGATGTGGTGGTGTGCGATGGGTTCATCGGCAACGTGGCGCTCAAGATTTCGGAGGGCGTGGCGGAGGTTATTAAAAAGCTCCTGCTCAAGGAAATTTCCGGCTCGTGGTTGGGTCGCTTGGCCTATCCCTTGATCGCTTCCCCATTGCTGAATTTGAAGCGAAAGATTGATTACGCGGAATTCGGCGGCGCCCCCTTGCTCGGTGTCAACGGCACGACCATGATTTGCCATGGACGCTCATCGGCCAAGGCGATCAAGAATGCCATCCGCCGCGCCAAAGGGTTGGCCGAAACGCGGCTCGATGAATTGATTCACCGCGATATCGAGGAGACGTTGGCCCGTCACCAGGACGAACGCGGGGAAGGGAAGCAGGCATGATGAGGGCACGCATCACCGGCACCGGCAGCTACGCGCCTGAGCGGGTGGTGACCAACGCCGACATCGAACGCATGGTCGCGACGTCGGATGAATGGATCCGGGAGCGGACCGGCATCCGAGAGCGCCATGTGGTGGCCGACGGGCAGGCCTGTTCCGATCTTGCCTTGGTTGCCGCAGAGAGGGCCTTGAAAGCCGCCGGGGTGTCCGCCTCGGAACTCGATCTGATCGTCCTCGCCACCTGCACCGGCGATACGCCGCTGCCATCGACAGCCTGTCTACTGCAACATCGCCTGGGGGCAACCCGTGCCGCGGCCTTCGATTTAGGCGCCGCCTGCTGCGGTTTCGTCTATGCGCTGGGTGTGGCGGATGCCTATGTTCGGACCGGTATGCGCCACGTGTTGGTTGTGGGTTCGGAGGTCATGTCGGCGATCACGGATTGGACCGATCGAAACACGTGCGTGTTGTTCGGTGACGGCGCAGGCGCAGCCGTGGTGTCGGCTTCCGGCGATGACCGTGGGATCCTCTCGACGCACCTCCATTCCGATGGCAGCATGTGCGACCTGATTACCGTGCCCGGGGGCGGAACCAGGATTCCGCCTTCGGACCAGATGGTGACTGATCGGTTGCAGTACATCAAAATGAAGGGAAATGAGACCTTCAAGGTGGCCGTGCGGACGCTCGAAGAGGTGGCGCGCGAAACGCTGGCGGCCCATGGGGTCGGAGTGAGCGACGTCGACCTGTATGTGCCTCATCAGGCCAACGTGCGGATCATCAAAGCGGTCGTGGATCGGTTGGGGCTTCCGTTGGAAAAGGTTGTCCTCAATATGGATCGGTATGGCAATACCTCCGCGGCGTCGATTCCGATCGCGCTCGATGAGGCGGTGCGGGACGGGCGTGTGCGCGATGGGCAATTGATCATGCTCGGGGCTTTCGGCGCAGGGCTCACCTGGGCCTCGGCGCTGATTCGGTGGTAGGAACGGTAGCGCTTAGAGGCCAGAAGTCAGCTGTGGGACTAGGGATAGTGTCGATGGCTGAAGGCTGATCGCTGAAGGCTTTTCAAAACTTTTTCTCGTTGACATTCCGAACGGTTTCTACGATATCTTACCCGGTTATGGCGCCTTCAGGAATTGGGTTTTTGTTCCCCGGACAGGGTTCCCAGTCGGTCGGTATGGGAAAGGCATTGTATGATGCCGTCCCAGCCCTGAAGACTGTTTACGAGGAGGCGTCGTCCGTTTTGGGGTACGATGCCGCCACGCTGTGTTTCGAGGGACCGGCGGAACGACTGAATCTGACTGAGCATACGCAGCCGGCGCTCCTGATCAGCAGCGCTGCGGCATTGAAGGCCTTTGAGCCGGCCGGAGTGAAGCCTCAGGCCGTGGCAGGGCACAGCCTGGGTGAGTACTCCGCTGTCTATGCGGCGGGGGGATTTTCGTTCCGCGATGCGGTCGCCTTGGTTCAGAAGCGCGGCCGGTACATGTCGGAAGCCGTCGCACCAGGGACCGGACTCGTGGCCGCGCTGTTAGGTCTCGCTCCGGATGCGGTGAAAGCGGCTTGTCAGGAAGCTTCAACGGTCGGCGTCGTGGCGGCGGCCAATTTCAATTCTCCTGGACAGGTGGTAATTGCCGGAGAGAAGGCAGCAGTCGAACGCGCGATCGAACTTGCGAAGACCAAGGGCTGTAAGAAGGCGATTCCGTTGCCCGTGAGCGTGCCGGTCCATACGCCCCTCATGCAAAAGGCTGCCGATCGGTTGGCGGCGGAGTTCGGAACGGTGGCGTGGCGAGATTTGTCGGTGCCGCTCATCAACAACGCCGAAGCCGCGTCGATCCAGCGGGCCGAAGATATCAGGGCATCGCTTGTCCGTCAGTTGCCGTCCTCGGTGTTGTGGGAGGATTCGGTCAAGGCGATGGCGAAACTGGGCGTGACTACCTTTGTTGAGATCGGGCCCGGGAGCGTGTTGACCGGCTTGGTCAAACGGATTCTGCCCGAGGCGACGACATTGAACGTGAATGATCCGAAATCGCTGGATGCGACGATCGCGGCATTGGGCCGGACCGGCTGATCGGCGCACCTTGAACGATCAACATCAGTGGAGAAGCGACTCATGGGATTGCAGGGGAAAGTGGCGGTTGTCACCGGCGGCGCACAGGGCATCGGCCGCGCTATTGCAGAAGCCTTGGCAGAGGATGGGGCCGATATCGTCGTCGCCGATTTGGATCCGGGACGCTCGCAGGAAGCGGTCGCGGCGATTGAGAAGATCGGCCGCAAGGCGCTGAATGTGAAGGTCAACGTCGCCGATTTCAACGATACGAAGGCGATGGCGGATCACGTACTCAAGGAATGGGGCAAGATCGATATCCTGGTCAATAACGCCGGGATTACCCGAGATGGGTTGTTGTTGCGCATGAAGGAAGAGGATTGGAATTTGGTGCTGCAGGTCAACTTGAACGGGACGTTCCACTGCACAAAGGCGGTCCTGCAGGCTATGACCAAACAACGCTATGGCCGAATCGTGAACATTGCTTCGATCGTGGGAGCGATGGGCAACGTCGGCCAGGCAAATTACGCGGCCTCGAAGGCGGCGGTGATCGGGTTTACAAAGACTGTGGCGCGTGAATATGCGAGTCGCTCAGTGACTGTGAACGCGGTGGCGCCGGGTTTCATCGATACGGCAATGACGCAGGGGTTGCCGCCGGATGTGAAAGAGGCGTTGCAAAAGCAGATTCCGCTGGGGCGGCTCGGGTTACCCTCTGATATTGCAGCTGCGGTGAAGTTTCTGGTATCGGATGCGGCGTCGTACATCACAGGCCAGGTGCTTCATGTCAACGGCGGGATGTTGATGGTATAAGCAGGTGCGGGTGCCGGTATGCTGTGTGCCCGCTGACGCGGGTCGGCCACCGGCGAGAAATGGAGTGTGTGAGATGGGGAAGGAGGTGGGGAAGTCAATGGCAACAGTCGATGAACGGGTGAAGAAAATTATTGCGGAACAATTGGGCGTCGAGGAAGAGGAAGTGACGCCGGAAGCTCATTTCGTTGAGGACCTGGGCGCGGACTCGCTCGATACCGTGGAATTGGTCATGGCCCTCGAAGAGGAATTTGAGATCGAAATTCCCGACGAGGATGCCGAGAAGATCCTCACGGTCGGCAAGGCGCTCGACTACATCAAGGAAAAGGTCTAGCGGTCGGATTACCTATGCAGACACGATCCACACGGCGCGTCGTCGTGACCGGTCTTGGACTGGTCACCCCCCTTGGCACCGGGGTCGAGAAGACCTGGAAAGCCCTGTGTGCCGGGGAATCGGGGATCGGCCGAATCACTCGATTCGACCCGACGGCTTACGATGCCCAAATTGCCGGCGAGGTCAAGGATTTCGACCCGGCCCAATTCATCGAGAAAAAAGAAATCAAGAAGATGGATACGTTCATCCACTATGCCGTGGGCGCGGCCCAATTGGCGGTGGATGACGCGGGGCTCAAGGTGTCGCCGGAAGAGGCCACCAAGGTCGGCGTGTACATCGGATCGGGGATCGGGGGCCTGGGTTCGATCGAGCACTATCATGATGTGTTGAAGGAGAAGGGGCCTGGCCGAGTGTCGCCCTTCTTCATTCCTATGACCATTATCAACCTGGCTTCCGGTCAGGTGGCCATTCGGATCGGCGCCAAGGGGCCGAACTCCTGCGCGGTCACAGCTTGTGCGACCGGCAACCACTGCATCGGCGACGCGTTTCGGCTCATCCAGCGGGAAGATGCCGATGTTATGATCGCCGGCGGTGCGGAAGCGGCCATCACGCCGTTGGGCGTGGCGGGATTTGCGTCGGCGAAAGCCCTGTCGTTTCGCAACAGTGAGCCGACACGGGCGAGTCGCCCATTCGATAAGGACCGCGATGGCTTCGTGTTGGGCGAAGGGGCCGGGGTGGTTGTTCTCGAAGAGTTGGAACATGCGCGGCGCCGAGGGGCGAGGATCTATGCCGAGCTCGTCGGGTACGCCATGAACAGCGACGCGTACCATATTACGGCACCACCGGAAGAGGGTGAAGGAGCCGTGCGCTGCATGGAACTTGCCCTGAAGGATGCAGGCGTGGCCAAGACCGATATCGGGTACATCAACGCGCACGGGACGTCCACGATGGCGGATGCGATCGAAACCAAGGCGATCAAGCAGGTCTTTGGTGAACAGGCCTACAAGATCGCCGTCAGTTCGACCAAGTCCATGACCGGTCACCTGCTGGGTGCGGCGGGCGGCATCGAAGCCGTGTTCAGTATCTTGGCCTTGCACCAGGGCATGCTTCCGCCGACCATCAATCTTGAGAATCCTGATCCGGCCTGCGATCTCGACTATGTCCCGAACAAGGCTCGGACGGCCAGCCCAAAGGTGGTCCTCTCCAATTCATTCGGCTTCGGCGGGGTCAATGCCTGCCTGCTGTTTCGCAAGGTTGAATTCTAACTTCTTCCGCGCCCAACAGGTCCTATGACCCCGGTCACGTCACTCGAGACCGTCCAACGCTTGTTGGGCTACCGCTTCGCGAGCCCGCGCCTGTTGGAAGAGGCGCTGACTCACAAGTCCTACAGCAACGAGCGCCGAACGAAGGATCGGCAGCAGAACGAACGCCTGGAGTTTCTCGGCGACGCCGTTCTTTCCCTGATCATCAGCGAGCACCTAGCGGCGGCGCTGCCCGACAGCAGTGAGGGGGCCCTGTCCAAGCTGAAGGCTCGGTTGGTGAGCGAGACGTCGCTGGCCAAATCCGCACGGCGCATGGACCTGGGCCGATTCTTACGGTTGGGAAAAGGCGAGGAGCTCTCAAAGGGCCGAGAAAAGAATTCGCTCTTGGCGGATGCGCTCGAAGCGCTCATTGCGGCGGTGTATTTGGACGGAGGGCTGGATGCGAGCAGAACCTTTACACTCCGGGTGCTCGGTTCGGAACTCGAACTGGTCGGAACGCAGGGCGGACGTCTCGGCAGCGACGATTACAAGACTCGACTGCAGGAAATCTGTCAAAAGCGATTTGACCAACTCCCGCGCTATGTCACGGTTCGTGAGACCGGTCCGGACCATGAAAAGATCTTCGAAGTGGAGCTGACAATTCAGGGAACCGTCATGGGGATCGGACGGGGACACAGCAAGAAAGAGGCGGAGCAGATGGCGGCCAGGGAAGCGCTGGCTCAGGTGATGCCGTAACCGATGCGGATGGATGACCAACGAGGAGGCACCATGGAAGATCGTAGAAAGAGCAGGTGGATGCGACTGGTGGCAATGGCGGGTCTCGTACTGACGGTGGAGATGGGCGGCGCCTCCTGGGCTGCCGACCAGCCCGCTGCGGAGAAGGAGCCGATCAACATCAAGAACGCGCGCGCCATCATCAAGACGAAGTTCGGAGACATGGAGATCAAGTTTCTGCCGGATGTTGCACCGAAGCACGTGGAGAACTTCATCAAGTTAGCGAAGAGCGGGCTGTATAACGGCACGATTTTTCATCGGGTCATCCCAGGGTTCATGATCCAGGGCGGCGATCCCAACACCAAGAACTCGTTGAAGAAGGATACCTACGGTCAGGGCGGGCCTGGTCACAATGTCAAGGCCGAATTCAGCGACCTTCCACACAAGCGTGGGGTGCTCTCGATGGCGCGCGCTCAGGACCCTGACAGTGCCGGCTCTCAGTTCTTTGTGGTGGTGGAGGATTCGCGGTTCCTGGATCGCAAATACACGATCTTCGGTGAGGTGGTTAAAGGCATCGGCGTGGCGGACAAGATCGTGGCGGTTCCACGGGTGATGTGCCAGGGTGGCGCGCCCAATCATCCGGACAAGGGCCCCTGCGACAATCCGCTGGATCGTGTCGAGATGACGGTGACGATCGTCGAATAGCCGAGTTCCCCCGCCTCCACTTCCGATCTCAGATCCGGCGATCACGCCATGTGGTCGCCGGAGCCATGCTCAGCGGCCTCGGCCCGCGCGCCTTCGGCGCAACGTTCGCTAAACTCCAACGTGGAAATCAGAATGGGGAGGTGCTTTTTTCCGCTCGGACTAGGCTGAGGAGGTGTGCCAGCGCTTTGGCAACTCGCTCCGCGTGAGAAGCCGATCGAAACAACAGGGTGTCGTCTGGGAACTGGGCTTCGAGATTGGAGACGGCGCCGCTGCAATAACTCGTCTTGAGGATGCAGGGCCCAGTGGCTTTGCACACCAACCGGACACCATAGAGTGCAACCGGTCCTTCTTGGGCCTGTTGTCCCTGATATTCCACCGATTCAATGTCATGCAGGTCGAATTGGGTAAAACCGGTCATGACCTCGTCGTGGCCATGATTAAGCTCGACCAATCCGAACTTCGCGCCGGTGGGGATGACTGTGTAAATCTCGGTCATCTTTGTCGGTTTGGGGGCCTTCGGATTGCGGCAACTCAGCGCGCGTACGAACCCGTGGGTGTTTGCCATCTCGCCGATGAATTTGACGGTTTCATCGACCGTCTGTGCCGTCCCGTTCAAGGGGAACAGGAGGGCGAGCATCAGGATGGTCGGCAGGGAGACGACGATATGGAGCAATCGCAAGCGGACCTTCGTCATGGGGACTCCAGGAGTGGTTGAGTGTGAGAACAACGTCGAGCCCTCACCGTACTCAAATCAGAACCTGAGTGCAATCCCCATATGCGCAGGAGATCTGTCATGCGAGGGAATCGAGGAGGGCAGTGGGAGGTCAAAGCCCGTTAGGCTACGTCCTGAGCGATCTCTGCGGGAGGAACGATCGGGGCCGTCGGTCTGACTTCACCCGGGATGGCGGACATCAAACTGATTTGCGGAAGAATCGGACCGAACCGGAAGTTCATGACCAGGTCATTCAGCCGACTTTCCATCCGATCCAGATTGGAATAGTGGAACAGCTGAGAGATCATGGGGCCGTCCATTCGGGGTTGCTGGGGATCCAACTCCCACGGATGGAAATACATGACCAGCGGCTGTCCCTGTCCTTCCAGGCGCTTCAAAAGGAGGCTGGACAGCCAATAGGGCAACAATCTGAAGTAGCTGCCTCCTGCCACGGGCATCCGGACACCCAACAGGTTGACGGTGGAGGGGGGAACCTCCCAAATCGGACCCGAATCCGTGTGGCGAAGGTGATACGTCGGCAGAGCGCCGCTGAGCCCGCAATGGTCGTGACGGATGGGGACGATACTGGAGTCGTATGTGAACCCTTCCTCAACCAAAATGGGTAACGCCCACAGGGTTTCCTGAGTCACGGTGAAACCTGGTGCGCGGTAGCCGTGCACGGCAGTGCCAACTAGGTCTTCGAGGATCCGCTTCGATTTACGGACATCGGCCCTGAACAGTTCTGGCGTTTGAGCGGTGACGAGTTCGTGGTCATAGCCGTGCGAAGCGATCTCATGGCCACATTCGGCGATTTGCTTGATCAGACCAGGGTGACGCTCCGCGACCCAACCGAGCACAAAGAACGTGGCGCGGGTTTGGGTGCGGGCCAGCAAATCCAGCAGTTTGCAGGTATTGGAGGAAACCCTAGTTTCGAAGGATGACCAATGACGGCGACGAATGGGGGAATCGAAACGCGAAACCTGAAAATGTTCCTCGATGTCGAAAGTGAGGCAGTGCACCGGTGATCCCTTGGTGGTCTGCTGAATAATCCTGGGCCGGCTGGACCTGGAGGGTCATCCCTATGGGAGGGGACCAAATGCCTGCCCTGTATACTATGGGTACGACAGTAATGTAAAGCAAACTTTTGCAGAGCAAGCTCCGCGCCTTTCACGATATTGAGTATTTTCAACAGGATACCTGTCGAGGGGTTTGGTAGAGAAAATTATCTGTATCTGTGGCGATACCAGGACGTATCGGAAAAGATAATCGCGTGACGTGCGAGGGGCGGCTCCAGCGAGAAATGAGGGCTATGCGGCTTTCGAACCTGTTCCTATTGCGGCTGTTTGCAGGTCGAGAGGGACCGTAAAGCGGAAGGTGCTCCCCTGACCAGGCTGGCTCTCCACACCGATATGCCCGCCCATCAGTTCCACGAGCTGTTTGCAGATAGCCAATCCGAGCCCGGTCCCGCCGTATTTTCTTGTCGTGGATCCGTCGGCCTGGACGAACGGTTGGAAGAGTTTCTTGAATGCGACAGTGGGGATGCCGATGCCCGTGTCCTTCACGGAGAAGCGGATCTTGGCGGCCGTGGGGCTTGTCGGGGGGGGAGTGCCTCCCAGCCCGGCGTCATCGAGTAGAAGGTGGGCAGGGGTGGATCTTTCAAGCTCCACCAGGACGGAGACGTGCCCCTGGTCGGTAAACTTAATCGCATTGCCGAGTAGATTGCTCAGTACTTGCTGAAGTCGCCCGGGATCGCCTCGAAGCGCTCGGGGAACGTCCTCATGGACCTGGGAAGACAGAATCAGACCCTTACGTTGTGCTCGCTCCGCGAATTGAGCCAGCACTCGATCCACGAACTGCGGCAGATTGAGATCCAACGTTTCCAGGGCCAGTTTCCCGGACTCGATTTTTGAGAAATCCAGAATGTCGTTCACGATGACCAGTAGGGCATCGCCGGACGTCCGGATCGTTTCGGCGCAATCCCGTTGTTCCGGGGTGAGTTCGGTTTCGAGCAACCAATCGGTCATACCGAGCACGCCGTTCATTGGGGTTCGGATCTCGTGGCTCATGGTGGCCAAGAATTCGGACTTCACCCGGGCCCCTTCCAAAGCCGCGTCGCGAGCCTGGGTCAGTTTGGCCTGGCTGCTCCTGAGTTCCTGCAGCACCTGGCTGGCGCGTACCATGTAGCGGATTCGATGCGTTAGGAGCAGGGCATTGAGTGGTTTCACGATGAAGTCAGTGGCGCCCGCGTCGTAGGCTTTGGTGATCGACTCGAAATCATCCAAGCCCGTCATGATCAAGATCGGCGTATGCTCGCCGGCGGGCAATTTTCGCAGGGCCGCGCAGGTCGTAAACCCGTCCATTTCCGGCATCATGACGTCCAGCAACACCACATCCGGCGTACAACGTTGAAATTGTTCGTACGCCTCGCGGCCATTTTCGGTTTCCTCGACGGTCCATCCCACCTGCTCCAACGCCTCACGAGCGAACATCCGAATGATAATGTCGTCGTCTGCGATCAAGGCGAGAGGGGGCCGCGTCGCGTGAGCGGGAATCATGCCGATCCTCCTTTGGAGATCTCATTGCGGAATGCCGTGCATACGAAGGCATACTCGGTCTGTAGTTGCTCAAAGATCCGGTCTGCGTCGATCAGATTCTGTTGGATCCCGAGCGCTTCCAACTCCTTGCATCGAGCCGCCACCGCGATGGCTCCTAACTGGGCGCTGCTGGACTTCAGCCGGTGGGCAATCGCCTGTAAGGCAGCCGGATCATGAGCGCGAATTGCGTCCCGGAGGGCATCGACGCTTTCTCGAGAACTGTCGAGATACTTACGCAGGACTGACGCGAGCACGTTCGGTCGGCTCGGGCGTTGCAGGGCCCTGATACTGTCCAATGCCTTGAGGTCAAGCGACGGACTCGTCGTGTCGGCCGCTGCCGGCTGGTCCTGCGGCGTCGTTGTGTCCGACGGAGACGAAGCCGTACTTGGAACGGAAGTGGGCGGGCTTGCCGAAAGCCATTTCGTCAGCACATCGCGAAGCTGTATCTGAGAGAAGGGCTTCGTGAGGTAATCATCCATTCCCGAGGCCAGGCATTGTTCACGATCCCCCTGCATGGCGTGGGCCGTCAAGGCTACGATCGGAATGTGGCGCCGCCCCGACGCGTTCATTTGACGGCGGATCTCACTGGTGGCAGTCAATCCGTCCATTTCCGGCATTTGACAGTCCATGAGTACGAGGTTGATGTGGCCGTCCGGCGCAGACATCAAGGCACGAACCGCCTGGCCGCCGTTTTCGACCGTCTGCACCTCATACCCGAGCAACTCCAGCATCCCGCATGCGACCTCCCGATTCACGGAATTGTCCTCTGCCAGGAGAATCCTCATCCGGACCGGCGCGGGGCCGAGAGTTGCCGGTTGAGATGGCAAAGCTGCCGGCTCCGTAATCTCAGGGAAGTGCATGTCTCGGCCGATGCCTTTCAGGCCCTTGTGAGCCGCCGTGCCGGGCAGTTGGCGCCCCAAACGAGCGGTGAAGCGGAACGTGGACCCTGCTCCCACGGTGCTGTCGATGGTGATGGATCCGCCCATCAACCCCGCCAATTGTTTGGCGATTGAGAGGCCCAACCCTGTGCCGCCGTAACGGCGAGTGGTTGAGCCGTCTGCCTGTGAAAAGGCTTCAAAGATTCGTTCCTGGGCCTCACCTGAGATGCCGATACCCGTATCGGATACGGAAATGCTGATCACCGCGTCGGAATCGCTTGCCGACAGAAGTGCCGCAGAGACGGAAACACGGCCTTGATCGGTGAACTTGATGGCGTTGCTGAGCAGATTCATGACGATCTGACGGAATCGAACGGGATCGCCTCTCAGGAATAGCGGGACCTCCGGTGCGATCTGTTGGGTGAGCTGCAACCCCTTGCGCCGGGCCGGTTCCGAGAACAGTTCCACGGACTCTCCCAAAACTTGGGAGAGATCGAAGTCGACGACTTCCAGGTCGAGTTTGCCCGCCTCGATTTTTGAGAAATCCAGTATGTCGTTGATGATGGCCAGTAGAGTGCGTCCCGAGCGATGCACCGTCGAGACCAAGTGTCGTTGCTTCTCCGTCAAGTCCGTGTTCAGGAGTAGTTCCGCTGTTCCCAGGACGCCGTTCATCGGGGTCCGGATTTCATGGCTCATGTTGGCCAAGAACTCGCTCTTGGCTTTACTGGCCGCCTCGGCCACTTCCTTGGCGGTTCGCAGCTCTCCCTCGACCTGTTTGCGATTGGTGATGTCGCGGACGACGGCCTGAAGCACCGGTTTGCCGTTCAGTTGCATCGCGGTCAACAGGACGTCGGCTGGAAACGTCGCTCCATTGTCTGCGCGTTTATGGACCCATTCGAAACGGGCCGTACTCTGTTGCATGGCCGTGGTGATATGCCGATTGGCCAGGGTCAAGGAGTCTGTCCCGCATGGCTGGTACGGGGGGGACAGGTCGGCAGGATGCTTGGAGCAAAATTCCTCACGGCTGGCACATCCGAAGGCGGCAACAGTGGCCGGATTGCAGTCGAAGAATCCATACTCATCCAGTAGCATGACGGAATCGCTGCTGGAGTCGTAGAGCGTGCGAAACTTGGTCTCGGAATGGCGTAGCGATTCCTCCGCCTGTTTCCGTTCTGTAATGTCTGAGACGAAGGCCGTGAAGGTGTAGGCATTTTCGAGACGGAGCGGGGTAATGGCCAACTCGATAGGGAATTCGGTTCCATCGCGCCGGCAAGCGCTCAACTCGACGCGCCGATTGAGCACGGGACCTTCCCCCGTGCGAAGAAAGTGCTCCAGTCCTTGCCGGTGGGCTGCGCGGTGTTGGGGGGGGATGATCGTCTCATCCATTTTGCGGCCGAGGACCTCTCGCCGTGCCCAGCCGAACACCTGTTCCGCCTGCGTGTTCCAGTCGATGATCGTGCCCTTGTCGTCCATGCCGATGACGGCGTCCAGGGCCGTGTCGATGATGAGCCGTGTTCGCCCCTCGCTCTTGCGGAGCGCCCGTTCGGCATGCAACCGGTCTGCGGCCTCGAGTGCCAGGGAAATCAGGTTGGCGATGGCATTGCCGAATTGCTGTTCCTCGAGCGTCCAGGTGCGTGTCGGCCCGATGTGCTCGGTACGCAGGACCCCGACCAGCTTTCCCTTGAAGCGCAAGGGGATGTCGAGCATGGACGTGATGTCCAGCGGAACCAAATAGTTGGGGGCGAATTCCGCGGTGCGCGAATCAGTCTGGGCATCCGCGGCGTCGATAATGCATTCGGCCGTAAGCTCTTTGAAGTAGTTCGGGTAGTCTGTCGCTTGAAGTTCGGCCCCGGCTGAGTGTCTGTCGTTCGTCCTCTGGTAGAGGCTTCGGCATTGGATCGCTTGCTGATTCTCATTCAAGAACCACACGCTGACCCGCTCGACGCCGAGGGTCGTGGCGGTACCCTTCGTGATCTCGCGCAAGGCCGGTTCGAGTATGCCGCTCTGAATGATCGTGCTTCTGGTGAGTTCGAGCAGCGTCTGCTGCTGCCGCCGTAACTGGTTCTCCGTATGGCGACGGGCGGATTCGGCCTGTTTGCGATCCGTGACGTCACGAAACACCAATACGGCGCCGGCGGTCTTTCCATCGCGTACGATGGGAGCGAGGACATAGGAGACGGGAAAAGTCAGACCGGGGGAGGTGGACAGGATCGCATCGTCGTTGCGGACGACGCTTCCCTGACCGACTTCATCGAGCAGCAGTTGGGTGAAGATCGATTCCTCGGTGCGCTTGCCCGACGACAGGGAGACGACATCCTGCAACGGGCGTCCGACGGCCTCATCTTCTCGGAGATGCCAGAGGCGTTGTCCTTCGGGATTCAGTAGCAAGATACGCCAGTTCGGGTCGACGACGCAGAGCCCGTCGCCGATCGAGCTGATGACAGTGCGCAGACGGTCCCGCTCTTCAGTCAGTTGACTCTCGGAGGTTCGCCGCAGCTGTTCGTTGAGATCCAGCATTTCCTTTGAGGAGAGGGAGATCGATCGCTCCAAGAGCGCGTGGCCCTGGTCGGACTCTATATAGGATTGGCTGACCCGTTCCAGCAGCTTGTGCCAGGTCTCGAGTGAGTCCGGCAATGCGGATGCGTCGAGCCCGATCCGCTTCAATTGTCTGGCAAGCAGGGAATGCATGAGTGCTAGATTTCCGTAATCGTCGTCAGCGTCATAGTCTGGTTATGGAGGTCGCACACTCCGCTGGCATAGGGAGAGATCTCGCCGTAGGAGTAGAAGCCTACCTGCGCACTCTGCTTCGGCAACAACTCCAGCGTGGCCTCGGTTTCTTCTTCGGTGCGTTCTCCCAGCACTAGGCGCCGGCCGACGCAGCTGATGGCAATCGATAGCGTTGGGTTCGGCGATTGCCCCCCGGCATGGCCATTGACGGTGAGCGATGCCGCCTCCGAGGCGCCTTGAATCAGTCGGTCGAAGTTCGCCCGCATCAATTGGGCTAACGAGCCTTGAGGAATATCGCCGGCAAAGGTCATCGATTGCTTGGCTTCGTCCACAGCCAAGATGGTACGCACCAGGACCTTGGCATCGGCGTTGCTCGCACGAAGAGCCAAGGGAAACAGGAGGGCCGTCGCAGGAAGGCCGGCAGACCGATCGCCGAGATATTCCTTGTACAGCTGGAGTGCGGGGCGATTGTCCAATTCATAGAGCACATTCCCTTCGGACCTGGTGACGAGCCGCTCTGGGCCGAACTTATCCCAGCCGCCTTTCGACCCGTGGCCGATTCGAACACGGTCGCCATAGAATCCGATGGCCGTGACATAGCCGCTTTGTAGAGTGCGGTCTTTGATGACCCACGTCCGTTTGAAGCGCGGTCCGTCGCCGGCCAGGCCGCCCGTGATAATGACGTCCCCTTTGAGAACATCGTTGAGGCCCTTGACCAGATCGCTGCCATTGACGCTGAGTCCGTCCGAGAGCACGAACAGACCTTTGAGGGAAGGCTGGTGCAGCGCCTTCGCGATCGAGACACCTGCCGCATAGGAATCCGCCGGAGTGCTGACGGCGGCGTATGCGGTTTTGAGGCTGGTGTGGTCGAATCGCAACGCCGCAAGGACCAGTGTATCGTCCGTGATCTCACTTCCTTGGATTTCTCCCGCCGTCGAGCAACCGATTGTGGCGCTGGTCGGGCAGGCAGCGAGGAGCCGCTGCATCACCGCAGGGTTATCCAAGAGGCTTGACGGCCCAAAGAGGACCACGAGAGTCTTGGGCGAATCGAGCTCGGTCAGCGAGGCAGGGATCTCGTTCGCAGAGGACGTTAGGCGAAGGCTGGTGAGCATCATGGTGACTCCTTATTCTGGTACGTGCGTCATGCGGCGGGTTGAATGCGATGTGGTTCTGAACCCGAATTGCCGACCGGCGTCCCATCTAGTGCCGCGGTTCTGCAACGGGCGGTATCAATAGGCATCGTGAATCGAAAGGCGGTCCCTATTCCGGGTGTGCTCTCGAGTTCCACGTGGCCCCCCATCAGCTCGACCAGTTGTTTCACGATCGCGAGTCCCAACCCCGTACCGCCGTACTTCCTGGTCGTAGAGCCGTCTGCCTGCGAGAAGGAATCGAAGATCTTCGCCTGTGATTCCAGGGGAATGCCGATCCCGGTATCCCTGACTTCTGCCACAATGCGGTCTCGTCGCACCGCATGAAGCGTCACGGTGACGGAAACGCCGCCGCGTTCGGTGAATTTGAGCGCATTGCCCATGAGATTCGTGACAATCTGTCGGAACCGGTAAGGATCTCCCTGACAAAGGGCGGGCACGTTCTCCGCCACAGTGGCACTCAATGCCAGGCCCCGCTTGGCGGCTTGTTCCCGGTACAGTTCGAGGGTTTCGGCGACCACGTCACGAAGGTTGTAGGGAATATGTTCCAGGTCCATCCGGCCGGCTTCGATCTTTGAAAAGTCGAGGATGTCGTTGATGATGTGCAGCAAGTTCTTGCCGGACTGATGGACCGTCTCAGCATAACGACGTTGCTTGCCTTCGAGTTGCGTAGCCAGGAGGAGCTCGGTCATGCCGAGCACCGCATTCATGGGAGTACGAATCTCGTGGCTCATATTAGCTAGGAAATGTGATTTGGCAACATTGGCTGACTCTGCGGCGCTCTTGGCCTGACAAAGTGCGGCTTCCTGTTCTTTCCTTGCGGAGATGTCCTGGATGAAGACCGTGAAGTGTTGCGTCCCTCCGATGGCGAGACAACTCATTGCGATTTCAACCGGAAATGTTTGCCCCGACGAGCTGCGGCCGACCATCTCCACCCGACGGTTGAGAATCGCTCCCGGCAAAGGTTTGGGAAGGGAGAGGGGTGGTGTCGGCTCATCCTGAGAGGGGGCTGCGAGTAGGTAGGTTGTGAGTGACCTGCCGATCGTCTCCCCCCTGGAGATTTCGAACATGAGTTCAGCTTGCGCGTTCCAGCCTGTGATGGTTCCGGTGGCATCGGTCGTGACGACGGCGTCGAGGGCCGTTTCAATGACCATCCTTGTGCGGGCTTCGCTCTCCATCGCCTCGATTTGGGCCACCTCGTTGATGCGCCAAAAGTAAAGCAGTGCGGCGGATTCGGCCAAGATGAAAGCCCCATGCACCAACGCCCAGGTCCAGGGCTGCGTCTGCGCAGCATGGTGGTTGTAGACCAGCGTTGGGAAATACGTGCCTATCAGGCCATGGTCGACGACGACGTAGATGAGCCCGACCAGAAACGGAATCCAGTCTTGGTACAGCACGATCAGGGGCATCATCACAAAGAAGTGAAAATGTAATTCGATATAACCGCCGGAGAAATGAACCAGAATGGCCGAGGCCGTCATCAAGCCACAGGTGGCAATCGCGGACTGCACTCGTCGAGGAACAATCGGAAGCTGAGCAGCGGTGGCCAAGCCGGCGAGCAGCCCCCCTACCCCCAAACAGGTGACGGTTTCGACCCCCAGGTAGAGTCCAAACGCTGCCACGCCAAGAGCATGGCACCAGAGGATCAGGAGGATGCCGCGATGCCGGTTCCTCCAGGTCGGCTGCTTGAGGGAACCGCCCCTCGGGAGGCCTGAGAGAATCTCCTGCAACAGAGAAGTCATAATTATCAATGGCTTAAACTGCGTTGGCCGTAACGACGCAGAAAAGGGATACAACCTGCTTGGCCGTTATCGGCAGAAATCTAGAGGAACTGAAGGGTAGGGAACGGATGAAAAGACTAGGGATTTCTGTCGCTTGTGCAGGCTGCTCGGCAGTCGGATGGAGGGGGAGGTGAGTGAGATCGCCGGCGCTCAGTGGTGGTGATGCTGACACTCCGGCCCATGGACATGAGGCTCGGGCTGCCGCGGGGTTAACTCGCCGGGTAGGACAATACGCCCTTCCCGGTGCTGTTCTGCCAGGTGTGCTGCGATATCCGGGTGGAAAGTCTTGACGTAGCCGATCATGCCGTTGAGAAAACGACGAGACTGGAATTCTTGCCCGGAGAATTCGGTAATACAGGTCAATGCTCGGTCGAGTACCTCCGGCGCACTGCTGCTATCAGCGATCTGTTGGGGCTGTTGTTTGGCAAAGGTGTCGTATTCCTTCTTCAGGCGCTCCGCAAACACCGGCATCGGGGCCGCGGGAACATGCAGCGGACTCAAGGTCCGTCGAAGAGCCTGAATCGCAGCGATGACCTCTGCATCTTGCCCATCGCGTCGATCGTGGAAATAGCCGAACGTGACCACCTCGATCAGGTTGAAGAGCGCGGCCGCTTTCTCCCCGCCCAGTTCCCCGAGTTGACGATATAAGTCCCGCCTGACCGGCCCAAACTGCTCCGCCAAGCGTTTTTGCTGGTAGTCGCTTCCGCTGTCGAGATAGGCGCAGTCCGGAGGGCAGGAGATGCGCGCGAGCCGGTGTTCGCCGCAACATTGGCTGCAGATCAATCCGTTCAACGCCGGGCAGCTTCGTTTTCCTTTACGTTGATGGCAATAAAGGCATCGGCTCATTTGCGGGGAGTTCCTTCCTGTGTGCCCTTGGGCGGCTCGACGAATCCGTAATCGGCCAGGGTGCGCTTCTTCTTGTCGCCGGTGGAGACGGTCGGGGCTTCCAACCCGTTCACCTCCGCTGCGTTCGCATACTGGTAGGGAACCAAAATCAGATGATTCAGGCGGTCGATCCCGACATCGCTCGGAGAAGGAAGGTATTCGGCGATGACCTGGAATTTCTTATTCGGGGTCATGCGCCAAATTTTCCCTTTGGTGGTGTCGGCCACGTACATATTGCCCCACCGGTCGAAGTCGACGCCGCCCAAATTCTGAAAACGGGCAGTGAAGAATCCATTGGAAACCAGTTCCGTCAGGACGCCGTCCGGGGTGATTTCGAAAATCTTCCCGCTGTCCCAGCTCACAACCAGGATATTGCCGGTCTTTGGGTGCACGGCAACTCCGGAGGGGCCGGCCAGCGCCTTATCCACGATGAACGGCGTAAGTTTCAACGTCGGCGTGGTGTCTACCCGATAGATCGCGTTGGCATCCTGATCGGCCACGTATAAACGGCCTTGCCCATCGGCGGCGATGCCGACCGGCATGGAGGGGGAAGCTCCTGAGCCGGCTGTGCCAGGTAGCGCGACGGAGCCCAACGGTTTGCCCGTGGCCTTGTCGAAACTGCGCACCGCATCAAGATCCGCCACATATAAAACCGGTCCGATGATGGCCATGCCCTTCGGTGCATGGAGCGTTACGGGGCCCTGGCCTCCGGCAACGAATTTGAAGGCGACGATCTCGCCGTCTCCGCTGAGCTTGGTAATGAAGCCGTTGTTGTCTCGATCTCGGCCGTCGCCGTTGACGTTGGAGATGTAATAGGTGTTGGAGCCAGGGTCCGCCAGAAAGCTGTGTGGACCTTCGAGCCCGGCCACCTGGAGCGCCCGAGCCGTTTCGGCCTCGAAAGTCAGCAAGGCGGCGGCAAAGACGAACAAAAACCGCTTGCGATATCGCAAGTGGAAGGAGGCGATCGGCCCGAGCGTGGAATTCATGCGTGCGGTGACGGCGCGGAAATGACGATGGTGCATCGTAGCCAACGGTTCGAGAATCTGTCAAGGAAACCGGAGGCTTGACCTGCTCCTCGCAGCGGCCTGGACGTTGACTTGATGAAAAAGTGCCTGGTAAGGTGCGCTCAATTTTTCGCTGAACGAATGCCAGGGAGGATATTGTGGCTGCACGAATCATCGACGGAAAAGCATTGGCACAACAAGTCCGCGAGCGGCTGGCGGTAGAGTCCGCGGCGGTCTTCGCAAAAACAGGGGTCAAACCGGGACTGGCGACCATCTTGGTAGGGGACGACCCTGCGTCGCACGTCTATGTGAGAAATAAACAAAAGGCCTGCGAAATGGCGGGTATTCATGTGGACGATCACAAGCTGCCGGCCGGTACGACGCAGGCCGAGCTGTTGGCGTTGATCGAAAAGAAGAATGCCGATCCCAAAATTCACGGCATCCTGGTGCAGTTGCCGTTGCCCAAGCATATTGAGAGCCGTGTCATCTTGGAGGCTGTGTCGCCGAGCAAGGATGCCGACGGGTTTCATCCGTACAACTTCGGTCGGTTGGTCGAGGGCAATCCGGTTTTTGAAGCTTGCACGCCCAAGGGTGTCATCAAGATGATCGAGTCGGCCGGCGTGTCCATCGAAGGTAAGCGTGCCGTGGTGCTGGGGCGGAGTAATATCGTGGGCAAGCCGCTGGCGTTGATGCTGCTTCAGCGGAATGCCACGGTGACGATTTGCCATTCGAAGACGAAAGACCTTGCCGCGGTGTGCCGTGAAGCCGAGCTGTTGCTGGTGGCGATCGGCAAGGCCAAGTTTGTGACTGCCGATATGGTGCGGGAAGGGGCGGTCGTCATCGACGTGGGAACGAACAAGCTGCCTGACGGCAAGCTGTGCGGCGACGTGGACTATGAGGCGGTCAGCCAGAAGGCCGGCTGGATCAGCCCAGTTCCCGGCGGCGTGGGGCCGATGACGATTGCGATGTTGCTCGACAATACCGTGGAATCTGCTAAGAGAATGGCAGGGATGAAATAGAGTCGATCGAGACGCGCCCGTTGCTCGCAGACCGCGCACGATGAAGATGTGCTCGGTCGATGCGCGCAGCCGGGACATCCCGATCGCTCTGTTTCTAGTGAGGTAAGGTAAGGATGGGCCGGAGGATAGGGGGATCACCAAACATGCAGGGAAAGTTTAGATGAGTCGGGAGCCGAAGCGATTACGAGAGGTGCTGGCGCAGGGGCAGTTTGCCGTAACGGTGGAATACAACCCCCCCAAAGGCACCAACCTCACCTCCGTGGTCGAAAGCGCCAAAGGGCTCGTCGGTCGCGTGCACGGTGTCAACGTGACCGATAACACCGCCGCGGTGGTCCGGGCCGGTTCCCTGCCGGTCTGTCGTGTTCTGTATGAGCTGGGACACGACCCTGTCATGCAGCTGACCTGCAGGGATCGGAACCGCATCGCGATGCAGTCGGATCTCATGGGGGCCCATATCCTCGGGATCCGCAACATCCTCTGCTTGACCGGTGACTATCCGACGGTTGGCGATCACAAGGATGCCAAGCCGGTGTATGACCTCGATTCCGTCCAGGTCATGCAATTGGTCAGGGGGCTCAATGCCGGGAAAGACTATGCCGGCAACAAGCTGGATGGGGCCACCGACTTTACGATCGGCGGTGCTGTCACGCCTGAGGCTGATCCGATCGGGCCCATGTTGGTGAAGTTTGAAACCAAAGTGCGGGCGGGGGTGGAATTTTTCCAGACCCAAGCGATCTATAACCCCGACCAGTTCAAGACTTTCATGCAGGCCGTCCGTCCGTTCAAGGTGAAGGTCCTGGCGGGAATCCTGCTGCTCCGCAATGCCAAAATGGCCGAGTTCATGAATGCCAATATCCCCGGTGTGGCCGTTCCACAGGACATGATCGACGAATTGCGGGCCGCTGGAGACAAGCGGGCGATCGAGGCAGGGGTCGAAATTGCCGTCCGCACCATCAAGACGGTGCGACCCTACTGCGACGGGGTGCACATTATGGCGATCAAGGCCACGGAACGCATTCCGGAAATCCTCACCAAAGCGGAGCTGGGCTGATGACGATTCCCGAGTTGCAGAAGTGCAAACGGGAGCAGCGAAAGATTACCGTCGTCACGGCCTATGACGCCCTGTTTACGCGGCTGGCCGAACAGGCCGGGATCGAAGTTCTGCTGGTCGGTGACTCCTTGGGTGTCGTCGTACAAGGCAAGCCCAACACCCTCTCCGTGACCATGGAGGAGATGCTGTACCACACCAGGCTTGTGGCCGGTGCGGCACGGAAAGCCCTCGTGATCGGCGACATGCCGTTCATGTCCTACCAAGCAAGCCTGGACGAGGCGATTCGCAATGCCGGTCGCTTTATCCAGACGGGCGCGGCGGCCGTCAAATTGGAGGGGGGGGCCGCGGTCGTTGACCGAGTTGCCGCCATGACTAAGGTGGGCATCCCCGTCATGGGACACCTCGGCATGACGCCGCAATCAGTGCATCTCTACGGTGGTTACAAGGTTCAGGGAAAGGGAAGAGAGCGAGCCCACCAACTGGTTGTCGATGCACAGGCGCTGGAAGCTGCCGGCGCTTTCGCCGTCGTCCTCGAAGCAATCCCCGCCGACCTCGCCAAGAGCGTCACCGAATCGATCACGATCCCCACGATCGGCATCGGTGCCGGCCCGCATTGCGACGGGCAAGTGTTAGTCATCTACGATCTGTTGGGTCTGTTCGATGACTTCGTCCCGAAGTTCGTCAAACCCTACGCGCAGCTCAAAGGGGATGCCCTGCAGGCCCTTCGTCGCTACAAGGATGAAGTCGAGCAGGGGAAGTTTCCGTCCGATTCCGAGTCCTACCACTAGTCGAATCTCAACACCGTCGCGGGTCCTCCCGTTTCCCTGGCATGTGCCAGCCGGTATTCGGTCCTTAGTGGGAGAATAAGCGGCACACTGCATGCGGCGGTTTTGCTTCCGCTCAAGCCGAGGCTAGTGAGGGGTTTTCGGCATAGTCAACGAAATGCAGAGGGGGGATGGGCGTTCACCGTGAAACGCCTCGCTGATCGCGAGTATCAATGGAGCCACGTCGATACCCATGTAGTGGGGCGGTGCAGATTGGAATCGACCCAGCGCGCGGTCGATGAGCCGTAGGGTTGCCGCTGGAAAGCCGGTTTCGCGTTTCACGTGTGCGGCGGCGAGTTGGATCAAGGCTCGAACGAAACTCCCCTGTTCCGTGTCTTTCCCGAGGGCGTGCCATAAGGATTCCCATTGCTCGTGGGATTCCCACCAGTAGCCGAAATTAAACAGATCCACGGCAAAGAGGTAGGTCTCCGACCCGGCCCAGTCATCGGGTTGAAAGGCCTCGGCGGTCGGTTCGGGATGGCCGAAGGAATGACCTTTCCTGTGTCGTTTCGGGTGGGGGGTTCGTCCGGGAAGGAAGCGATACGGGGGGAAAAGCTTGGTCGAATAGCGTATCCGACCGGGGAGATCGATTGGTTCATCCATGCGCAGGCATTTCCGCGCTGGCGACCTGGAAAATCTTTCGGTCCTCGAGTCGAACAGCAGTGAGTTGGCGTCCATACACACAACCGCTGTCGAGAGCCAGGAGACCCGGTTCAATTTTGAGCCCCGAGGCGGCCCAGTGTCCGCATACGACCGTCGCGTCCGCGCTGTGGCGGCCTGGAATGCGGAACCAGGGATGAAAGCCTGCCGGCGTGAGCTCCGGCGGACCGGAAAATTCAGACTCCATCCGGCCGTCGGTGGAACAGGCGCGCAATCGGGTCAGCACCTTCGTGATAGTCGCCCACCGCGTCGAGCCCGTCAACGAGGGGGCCCACTGCAGGTGCCCGCTTGGATGCAAGGCCAACAGCAAAGTCTGCCAATCGGCGCTCTGTAATCCTGCCGTTGCCTCCGCCGCCAGGGCAGCAGCTTGCTCCACGGACCATTGCGGCAACAGCCCGGCATGCACCATCACGTACTCATCCTCTCGATGCATCAGTGGCTGTCGGCGCAACCAGTCGATCAGTTCCTCACAGTCGGGAGCATTGAGCACCGGCGCGAGCGTGTCCTTTCGCCGGAGTGGGGTCAGGCCGGCCGCCACCGCGATCAAGAACAGATCATGGTTGCCGAGTACCGTGACGGCGGCGGACCCCAGCGACTTGATGAAGCGAAGGACTTCGAGTGAGGCCGGCCCCCGATTCACCAAGTCGCCGACGAACCAGAGGCGGTCTTGGCGCGGATCGAACCGGATGAGGGAGATTAGTCGTTGAAGCGAGAGGAAGCAGCCTTGCAGGTCCCCGATCGCGTAAGTGGCCATGGGGAGCAAGACTAGCGTGGACCGGTCCAGTTCGCAAGTCAGGGCGGCTTAGGGAGCGGCCCGCTGTCGCAGTTCGGTGGTGATAGCGGCGCAGGCTGCCTGATGGGCATCCGTGAGCTGGATCAGCAGGCGTGCGGCATCATCGAGGCGCGCAAGGCGACCCAGGCCTTCGAGTTCCTTGCAGTGGGCAGCCGTGGCCAAGGCGCCGAGTTGGGCGCTGCTGGACTTCAACCGATGCGCCGCCTTGGTCAGGGCGCTCGGGTCTTGTATCCGCACCGCGGCGCGAATCTCTTCCACCAGGAGTCGGGAATCCTCGAGATAGGTTGTGAGTACCCGTGCCAGAATATCCGGGCGTCCGGGGCGTTGAAGCGAGCGGATCGCATCCCAAGCGGTTTTGTCGATGTCAGCAAGGGCAGGAGATGGCGTTTGTTCACGGGGCGAACCGACCGGCTCGGGCGGAGAGGGAGGCGCGGCGATGGCTTCCTCATGAGCGGCAGGTGTCGATGCCAGCCATTGCGTCAGTACCGTGCTGAGTTGTGCCATGGTGAACGGTTTCGCCAGGTAGTCGTCCATGCCGGCGGCGAGGCAGCGGTTCCGATCGCCTTCCATGGCATTGGCCGTGAGCGCGATGATGGGTACATGGTGCGTAGCCTCGGCGGCCTGTTCTTGTTGCCGGATGGCGCTGGTGGCGGTAAAGCCGTCCATCTCGGGCATCTGGCAATCCATGAGGACCAGATCGAAGTGTTCCCGCGCAAATGCTTCTACTGCGAGGCGACCATTTTCGACGGCCTGAATACGGTATCCCAGCACCTCCAACATGCCCATTGCGACTTCCCGATTCACGGGGGTGTCTTCGACTAGGAGAATCTGGCGAACTTCTGATTGGCTGCCGGTGCGAGCGGCGGTCGGCTGAACCGGCTGTCGAAGGGGGATCGCTGGTCGCGCCTGAAGCAGGCCCAGCAGGGCCTGCCGGAGGAGGCTCTTTCGGACCGGTTTGGTGACCCATGCATCGACGGAGGGGCCGTCGGAGGCCCTCGCATCGTACGTGACCGAGGTGAGCATCAAGAGGCGGAGGTCGGCTAAGTGCGGATCGCGTCGGATAGCCTGCGCCAGTTGGAGTCCATCCATGTCCGGCATGTGCAGGTCTAGAACGGCCAGCTCGAACGGTTGTTGTGCCGCGACGGCGGATTGAAGTTGCGCCAGCGCTTCCTGGGCGGAAGCGGCCAATAGGGGGAGCGCGCCCCACGCGCGGAGATGCTCATCCAGGATTTCACGATTGGCGGCGGTGTCATCGACGACCAGGATTCGTTTGTTCAGCAGGACCTCCTCGAGAGCCTCACCCGCTGCGATAGGGGAGGGGCGCTCGAAGACGGCCGTAAACCAGAAGGTCGATCCTTGCCCGACCTGGCTTTCCACCCCTATCTGGCCCTGCATAAGGGCCACGAGTTCCTTGACGATTGTGAGCCCGAGTCCTGTCCCGCCGAAGCGGCGGGTGGTCGTTCCGTCGGCTTGAGAGAAGGCTTCGAAAATACGCTGGTGCGCCTCCACTGGAATGCCGACGCCGGAGTCCTTCACCGCGAATCGAAGGGTCACGGTCGTCTCCGTCTCGGCCAGCCAGTCGACGCGCACGTTGATTTCCCCGGCCGTGGTGAATTTCAGCGCATTACTCACGAGATTCAACAATGTTTGCCGGAGTCGAGTCGGATCGCCGCGGAGCACTCCGGGGATTGCACCGTGCAGATGACAGGTCAATTCCAGGTTTTTCCGCTGGGCCGGCCCGGCGAAGAGCTCGACGGCGCTTTCAACCGTGTCCCGGAGATCGAAATCCACTCGTTCGAGTTGAAGTTTGCCCGCTTCGATTTTGGAAAAGTCGAGCACGTCGTTGATGATTCCAAGGAGCGCTTCGCCGGATTGTTGGATGGTTTGTGTCAGGTGTTGTTGCCGGGGATCGAGCGTGGTCGTGAGCAGAAGCTCAGTCATGCCCAGGACGCCGTTCATCGGCGTCCGGATTTCATGGCTCATGTTGGCCAAGAATTGCGATTTGGCGAGACTGGCGGCCTGCGCAGCATCGGCCAATCGGCGAGCCTCTCGGGAGGCATGTTCCAGTTGCTGGGTTCGCTCGGCGACCTTGGCTTCCAGACTTTGCTGATAGTCCTGAATCTGTTTTTGGGAGGTGCGCAGTTGGAGCGTCATCCGATTGAATGCATCGGCCAGCCGCTGGACCTCGTCGTTGGTGCGAGCCTCGACATCGACGTCGAAGCGTCCTTCGGCGATCCGGTCTGCCGCCTCAACCAAGGCCAAAACCGGTTTGGTGATATTTCGCGTGAGGATCAACGTGACGGTGAGCCCCATCAGGAGGACCACTCCGACGACGAGGCCGGTGACCAGGACGAATTGCTGCAAATTTTTTCGCAACCGGTCTTGGCTCAGGCCGAGTTGCAGATAACCAATGACGGTCGCAGATGTCGATCCTGCGTTGGAGTCGAGGAACAACGGGTCAGCCGACGACACCGGCCGGCTCACCACCGGCACCAGGATATCAATGTAGGCTGGATGGCCGGGCTTAAGGACCACTTCCTCGAACAGCATGTCACCGGCCGCCGGCAGATGGTCTCCGCGGGTCGTCGGGATCGTGATCTGGAGGTCCCAGGTTTCTTTCAAGAGCACCTGCCGTTCCTTGCCGAGCACGGCGACATAGGCGATGTCCGGCAAGGCGTGTAGCCCATCGATCACCCGGCGGAGGGCATCCTGGTTTTCCGTATACACGGCATATTCGCTGTTGTGCGCGATCATGGTCGCGGTGCTGAGTCCGGTGTTCGTCAAATCCTGGTAGCGGGCGGTGATTTCTCTGTGCACGACGAACGCAGCGATGCCGATCGCGGTCACGACCACGAGGCTGATGCTCAGGAAGTTGAGCTTATTTCGTAGGCTAAGACTTGTCCGCATAGCCAAACCTTTGTCTATTGGAATACGTGCGCGGCGCCGCGCACGATCTCTTGGGATAACTCCAGGTTCATGGCGCCAGCCGTTTTTAAGTTCACGACATACATAACTTTTCGCGGATGAAGAGGGACGAGGCTGCCCGCGTCGGTTCCCCCTAATATCTTCCCCGCGATCTCTCCGCATTGGCTGCCGATGTCGAGGTAGTCGCGATCGAGGGCGTAGAGAGCGCCGGCCTTGACCCACGATGTTGATAGCCCTGCCAAAGGAATCTTGTTCCGAAACGTGCTCAGGAGAATCGGCTCGGCCGTGTGCGGGGTCATCACGATCGAGTCCGAAATCCCCCACAGGGCATCGACGTGACGTGACAAGTTTTCAAGGGCATCGGGCAAGGCGCGCGGGGTGTCGACGGCTTGTGCGACCAGGATGACCCCGGAATTTTTCGCGACCTGCAGGGCGTTATTGATTTTGGTTTGGTTTTCCTTGGGATTGAAGAGCACCCCGACGGTCCCGGCACCGGGAACGATGCGGCGAAGCCACTGCAGTTGAGTCTCCAAGGGGAAGTCCAGCAGCACGGCGGTGGCGTTCGGGGAGGATTTGATGTCATCCGCGCTCACGATCATGGTGGCGAGAATGGGAAGATGACCGACTTCGCGCACGGCAGCCTGGGTGGCCGCGCTGCCCAATGTCACGACCAGGCGAGCCCCCGAGTTCTTCAGATCGTTCAACGCCTCCTGTGTTTTGGCGGTGTTGCCTTGAAGGAAATGGACTTCAAGGCTGGCGCCGATGCCTTGTTTGGTCAGCGATTGCTGAATCCCGGCGAGCACCTCCTGATAGGGCTGGATGTCCTGGCCGCTGAGCACCATGATGCGGTCGGACTTGGCAGCTACGACATCGCAGTGCATCAGCAGCCCGAGGGCGCTGAGTGCCAGACCGATCGCAATTGTCTGAAGGAGGCGCATGAGTCGACGCATCAGTCGGAGGGGCCTTTAAAAACGGTATTTCAGCTTGACCCAGAATGTTCGGCCGTCCTGGTCGATGACATCCTGCACATGTTCCCCAGAACCAGGATATCCATACTTCTGGTTCATGAGGTTGTTGATGTGGCCAGAGAGTTCCCATCCTTTGACGATCCGTTGGCTGAACAATGAGACGTTCAGAATGTAAAAAGGGCTGGCACTGTTTCCGGCGAGTGTGAGGCGCGAACTCGTGAAGCGCCCCTCGAATCCCGCGAACAGTTTGTCGGCGACGACCGGAAGGATCAGGTTGGCTTTCGCAAGATGTTGTGGGGAGTTCGTCAGTTGTCGGCCTCCGTCCTCGTTTTCCGTGCGCTGCAGGGCATAGCTCACGCGTCCTTCCGCGCCCGACGGCCATTTCCCTTCCAGAGCGAGTTCCACGCCACGAGCCAGGATATTGTCCACGTTGTTGTAAAACAGTTTCCCGTCGGTCGGGTCGGTGGTTTGGCTGATCAAGCCTGAGATGTTGTACTGGTACAAGCTGCCGAGGGCACGGAGGTGATTCCCCAGGTATTGCTCAACCACGAGCTCGTAGGTCTTGATTCGTTCAGGTTTGATGTCTGGATTGGCCTTGAAGGTGGTCCCAGTCACATAGAATTGCTCGTAGGGATTGGGCGCGCGGAACGCCTGCCCGTACAACAATTTAACCGTGGTCTTGTCCCAGGTTGAAATGAGCGCCGCTCGGGGATTTGTGGTGCCTCCAAAGGTGCTGTACTGGTCATGCCGAACGCCGGCGTTCAGGACGAGATGGTCGGTGATGGCCCATTCGTCCTGCAAATAGGTTGCGATGAAACTCGATTGGCGTTTGTCGTCGAGGTAGGTTGAGGGAGGCGCAATGTCCGCGTTGCTTTGATTGAGGCGAAATTGGTCCCGATACTCCGCGCCGATCGTTACTTTGTGACTGTCGAACAGCCGCTTGGTAATCATCAGTTCCGTGCCCCACCAGTCGGCTTCCGTCGAGTCCTTGTTAATGGTGAAGGGGGGTGTGCCGGTCCCGGCATAGTCGTACGGAAGGTGTGCGCGATAATAGTAGCGATCGTAATAGACTCGCGCCTTCACGTTGAATTGGTTGGCAAGCTCATGCTGGTAGACGAGGTCAAGATAGGTCCGTTCGTCGAGCGTGTGTTGTCGGTTGTCGTTGAATACGGTGCCGAACGAGGCAGTGGGCACGTTTTTTTTGCGCCATTGGTGGCCGCCCAAGAGGGTGAAGTCTCCATAGGAGAGCTTGCCGGTGTAGTAGTACAGGTTGTCCCGATCCGCATCTTTGGCGATGCCGTTGTTGGTGGACGCGAATGCCGGGTATGAGATCTCCCGGTGTCCTTCGCTGTCTGAGAAGGAGCCTGAGAGGAGCATCTCGACTCCGTTCGAGAACTTGTTTCCGTAAGTCAGACGGCTTCGATAGGTGTTGAAGCTGCCGGCTTCACCGGAGACCTCCGTGCCTTTGATGTCGCGTCCCCGCTTGGTGATCACGTTGACGACCCCGAAAAACGCATTAGTGCCATACAACGAAGATCCCGGGCCTTTGATGATTTCGACTCTGTCGATCAAATCGACGTCGATCGGCATTTCCGTGCCGGCCCCGCCCTCGTCGTAGACGGCGTCGTTGAGTCGATGGTTGTCGACCAACAGCAACACCCGGGAGGTGTAGTCTCCCGGCCGGTTGAATCCCCGAAACCCGAGGTAGCCGTAATTCCGGTCGTTGCTGGTAAATAGTCCCGGGACGCTGTCGAGTATTTGGGCAAGGCTTCGGTAGCCGTATTTCTTGATTTGGTCTGCGGTGATGATAAAGACGGCCGCCGGCGCCTCGTTCACTTTCTGGTCATACTTCGCTGCGCCGTAGACCGAAGGAATTTCCTCGAAGAGCGTGACTTCCTTCCCAATCTGGTTGTTGGCCGGGGCGGAGGCCGTCGTCGAAATGTCGGGCAAATCCAGCGCGGAGTTCTCTGGGAACGAAGCCGGGATCTCGGAGGTTTCTGCCGCATGGGATGTCGATATGAAAGACGTCAACATCGTGGCGGCCGAGAGGACCCCAGCGGCGATGAACACTATCGGTTTGCAGGTGTAGGAAAGACCAGTCATGTCCGGCTCCATGGATTAGTCCTATCTCGCTCGTATCGGTCGAAAATCTACGCAACTTGATGGAACTGCAGGACGGGTCGCGAGGAGCGGGTATGTGGTTGCGTGCGTGCGCAAGCGAACGGAGAGCGGGTCTTGCGTGCGGGATTAGGGAGTCGTGTGGCTACGCAGCTTCGCTTCGATGGTGTCGCAGGCTTCGCGGTGTGCGCTGCTCAATTGTTCGACCAGAGGACTGCACGATTCAGCGCGGCCTTCGCGTCCGAGGACTTCCAATTCCCCACAGCGCGCGGCTAAGGCCAGCGCCCCAAGCTGTGCGCTGCTGGATTTGAGGCGGTGTGCTGCTTCGAACAGGATTCGGGAGTTTCCCGTCGTGGCGGCCTCGCGAATTTGATCGACGAGTTCCCTCGAGTCCTTGAGGTACTGGGTCAGCACCTTGATCAGGAGGTCGGGCCCTCCTTGTTTCTGGAGGTCACGGATCTGGTTCCAGGCTTGGAGATCGAATGGAACGGAATCGTGCGGTTGATCCGTCGGGGGCGATGGAGTTTCCGGTGGAACCGCATGGGGCTGCGTCCAGTGGCTCAAGGCTTCCGCGAGTTGTTCAAGGGAAAACGGCTTGGCCAGGTAGTCGTCCATCCCGGCTTTCAAGCACAGGTCTCGATCACCTTCCATGGCATTGGCTGTGAGGGCCACGATGGGGGTGTGTATTGAGAGCTGCCCCTTTTCCTCCATCCGGCGAATCTGTTGCGTGGCGGTAAAGCCATCCATGCCCGGCATCTGGCAATCCATCAGGATCAAATCAAAAGATTGGGTTGCGGCGGCCTCCACCGCTTCCCGGCCGTTTTCGACCATGTGGACGGTGCAGCCGAGCAATTCGAGCATGCCCGAGGCCACTTCCCGGTTGACCGGGTTGTCCTCGGCCAGCAAGAGATGCGCGGAGAAAAATGAGCTTCTTGAGGGGCGCGGGGCAGGTGTGGTCCTGTCGGGCAGCGCAGCGAAGATCCGGTCCAGACAATCCTTCAACGCGGTCTGATGGACAGGTTTCTGCAACCAACTCCGGAAGAGGTTGTCACGGGCGCCCTGAGGCACGCGATCCATCGAGCTGAGTGCGACCAGAATGAGCCCTTCGCAACCGGGCCGGCTCTTGATCAAGCGGGCCAAGCCGACCCCGTCCATTTCAGGCATTTGAAGATCAAGAATCGCCAAATTGAAGGCCTCCGGAGTGGGTTCCGTGTTCAGCCGTGCCAGGACTTCGGTTCCGCCCGTTTCGGCCACGACCGTCGCTCCCCAGTTCTCAAGATGAGACTGCAGGATATGGAGATTCGTTGGATTGTCGTCGACGATCAGAATGCGGCGGCCGGCTAGGCTGCGTTCCGGGAAACCGGATTGCGGCGCAGGATCCGGGCTGATGCCGAGCGTCACCGTGAACCAGAATGTGGAACCGATTCCCGGGGTGCTCTCCAGCCCGACCTCTCCGCCCATGAGCTGCACCAACTGTTTGACAATGGCGAGTCCGAGGCCGGTTCCCCCGAAGCGCCGTGTCGTTGAGCCGTCGGCTTGAGAGAAGGCTTTGAACAGGCGCTTCTGGGCCTCAGGAGGGACGCCGAGGCCGGTGTCACGAATCAGGCACTTCAGTCGTAACGCGCCGTCGCGATCTGCCAGGCGTTCGAGCGTGATCGCCACCTCGCCTTCCTTCGTGAACTTGATCGCATTGCCGATCAGGTTGAGCAGAACCTGCCGAAGCCGCACCGGGTCTCCCACCACTCCGTCAGGAAGATCGGGCGGCAAAAAACAGGTGAGTTCGATGTGCTTGCGCGCAGCGGTTTGGGCGAACAGATCGACGGCTTCTTCGACTGTTTGCCGCAGGCCGAAGGTGATCGATTCTAGTTCGAGTTTCCCGGCCTCGATCTTTGAGAAATCGAGAATGTCGTTGATGATTTGGAGCAACGCGGAGCCGGAGCGATGGGCGCTTTCGGTCAGCGCGCGCTGCTTGGCCGTTAAGTCGGTCGAGAGGAGCAACTCAGTCATACCCAGGACGCCGTTCATGGGCGTGCGGATTTCATGGCTCATGTTCGCGAGGAATTGGGATTTCGCCACGCTGGCGGCTTCCGCCGCGTCTTTGGCCTTGATGAGGTCAGCCGTTCGAGCTGCCACCGCTTCTTCAAGCGACGCGGTAAAGGACCGCACGGCGTGAGTTTGCGTACGCAAGAGGGCGGTGGTCGTATTCACGAGCGCCAACATCCGTTCTAATTCCCCGCCGCCGTGAGCCCCGGTGTTGGCGGCGACCGCTTCCGGGGATCCGAGGTCTGAGGCTGATTGATTGGCGGTTTCGGACAGTTCCGAGAGCGTGTTCTGCAACTCCGCCCCCGTATTTCGCAGATAGGCCGTGATGCGCCCAATCCCGAGTTGAAGGGAGAGGATGCTGGCACCGATCAGGAAGATCGACAGCAGAATCAACTGTTGGGCGGTCTCCGTCAGCTGGCGTTGCATGGAGGCCAGAGAGAATTCAGTTCTCGCCCAGGCAACGACGGTGTCGTTGTCCCAAAGAGGTTCCCAAACGATCAGCGCAGCTCCGCCTGTGTCCGATTCGCGCAAATCGACATGCTCCACGTTGACTCGTTCGTTGGCGGCAATGATATCCGGCGCCAGCTCCCGTCCGATTCTGTCCGGGTGCATCGCCGCCACGATCATATGATCGGGATCGATGATGTCGACGTTGAGGACGTCGGCGTCGTCGCGATATCGACCCAATGCTTCTTGGATGCGGAAGAGGTTGTCTAGGATGGCCGCTCCTCCCATCACGGCGAAGGTGCGGCTGATCGACAACGCGCGGTCCCGCGTCGAATCCTGAATGGTCTTCTGCAGCTGTAACAGGCGGGCGACGGCAAAGACGGACATGATAGTAATCAGCAACACGGAAAGCGTGATGCTGACGCGCAGCCGCAGGTTGCCTTTCCACGTGCTGCGAACGCGGTCGGCCCAGGAGGCATCAATGTGATGGGCTGTTTTCATGGTATTGGAACTCGAAGAGCACCGAGACCTCTCCTCGCGGGGGAATCGTGACCGTCTTCGATAGCCGGCCCAAGGTCTCGTGCCATACCGTGACCGTCCGCTCACCTGGCGGGAGTCCGGAGATCCGGAACGTCCCGGCATCATCGGTGACGCTGAAGTAGGAGTGGCCGAATACGAGGATATACCCTTCCATGAACCGGTGGGCGTCACAGCGAACTTGATAAATGCCCGGTGCTTTCAGTCGCTTGACGATGGGTTTTGTGCCAGGCATCAGCGCGACGTTCACAAACGTTCGGCTCTCATGCGTGATGTGTGTGTTGTGCATGACGCCATCTTCATTCCTGATTTCCAGGGCGTGATTCATGTCCGAGGCTTGAATCCGCGGAGTAAAGGCGCAGGTACGGTTGCTGAGCGCAATCGGAGTCGGGTCGGGATTCACGACCGGCACACCCGCAATTCCCTCAACCTCGGCTACCGCCCCGCGGATCCCTTTACCTGCTGGATCAACGACCAGCGATTCGATGGGAACCTGCGACCCGCAGAACTCCGTATCCCTCGAGACGCTCGCCATGGCGGCGGAGGGCGGTACCCCAGTCAGCGTGACCCGTCCGATGAGGTCGGCGCCTGAGGCGGCCTCGGCAGAGGCTTCAAGATTGAACAATAGGCACAGGATTGCGAATGTAAAATGTTTCATCGGCAGGCACTCCTCCGGTACCTGTATCGGTTGAATGAAGGCAGGACTTGATCCTGAGGCGAGGGGGCGGCTGGAAGCGGGGAATACGGGGATAGTGGTCTTGATGGGCTGTATACCTCAAACGGGTGAAGGCGCGGTTTTGGCTAGGGGTGTCGCGAGCATAGGCGTTTCAACGACCTAAGATTGGATTAGGCCGCTTTGTCGGTGCCTGGTTGCCTTCTGGACTGTGCTGCATGCGGACTTCCCGGAAGGTGCTTTTCAACGATCGTCGCCAGTTGTTCGAGGGAAAATGGCTTGGAGAGGTAATCGTCCATTCCCGCCGCCAGGCACCGTTGGCGGTCGCCGTCCATGGCATTGGCCGTCAGTGCAATGATGGGAACCGATACGGACCGATGAGGGCCCTGTTCCTGCAGACGGATGGCTTCTGTAGCCGCAAAGCCATCCATCTTCGGCATCTGGCAATCCATGAGAATGAGATCGACCGGGGCGTGAAGGGCTATAGCTACGGCGTCATGGCCGTTCTCGACTAGTGAAACGCGGTAGCCCAGTAGTTCAAGCATGCTTTGGGACACTTCCCGATTGACGGGATTGTCCTCTGCCACGAGGATGTGGCCCCGGGGCGTGGTCCGCGCTGTTGGTGTGGCCGCCTGAGTCACTGCGACCTTTCCTGCTCGGCGCCAGACGCGTCGAAGGCAGTCGCGCAATTGAGATTGCCGCGCCGGCTTCCTAAGCCACGCGGCAAAATCCGAATCCGCGGTCGATCGTTCTTCACTCGGAAGATCGATGGAACTCAAAGCTACCAGCTGTACCTGTTGCAGACTGGGGTCCGCTTTGATAGCAGTGGCCAAGGTCAATCCATCTGTGTCGGGCATTTGGATGTCCACCACGGCCAATTCGATCGGTTCATGCCGGTCGGCGGCTTCCTGTAGGAGGCTGAGCGCTTGGGCGGCGGAATCGGCCGTCCAGACCTGTGCTCCCCACGCCGTGAGGTGCGAGTCCAAAATATCGCGGTTGGTATGGTTGTCATCGACGACCAATACCCGGCAGCCGTAAAGGTCAGTGGTGCATGCCGGCTCCCGCTGCTGGGCTGCCAGATCCAGTCGAATCGTAAACCAGAACGCCGCCCCTTGGCCGGGGCTACTCTCGACGCCGACGTCTCCGCCCATCAACTGTGCCAATTGCTTGACGATCGCCAGCCCAAGGCCCGTGCCGCCAAAGCGCCGCGTCGTACTCCCATCCGCCTGAGAGAAGGCCTGGAATAGCCGGTCTCTTGCCTCGACTGTCATCCCGATTCCCGTGTCCCTCACCTCGAATCGTAGGTCCATGGCATGGGGGGCTTGATTGATGGGTAGGACCCGCACTGCGACCTCACCCTGTTCGGTGAACTTGACGGCATTGCCGATGAGATTCAGCAGGATTTGCCGGAGGCGCACCGGATCACCCATGACCGAGTCCGGCAGCTCCGGCGGGATGTCGCATGAAAGCTCCAGCTGCTTGCGGTTGGCTGGTTCTACGAAGAGTTCCACCGCTTCCTCGATTGTTTGCCTGAGGCCGAATTCAATGCGCTCCAGTTGGAGTTTGCCGGCTTCGATTTTCGAGAAATCAAGGATATCGTTGATAATCTGGAGCAGCGCCGTTCCCGAGCGGTGGACGCTTTCGGCCAGGTGCCGCTGGCGATCATTCAGTGGAGTGGTCAGGAGCAGTTCGGTAAGCCCGAGCACGCCATTCATCGGAGTGCGAATTTCATGGCTCATATTGGCAAGGAATTGGCTTTTTGCCGCCGTGGCTGCCTCTGCCGTTTCCTTGGCGTGGCGGAGTTCGATCTCCGCATCTTTTCGTTGCGTGATGTCCATGATCGCGGCGACGATGACCGCGCCCTGCCCAGTCGTGACTGAGCGGAGCCCGATTTCGGCGGGAAATTCAGTCCCGTCCTTGCGTCGCCCGCGGAGATCCCGGCCGGTGCCCATCGTTCGGGAGCGGGGTTGGGCCATAAAGGCATTACGGTCCTGTGCATGCTGGGTGCGCGCGGTTTCTGGAATCAACATTTCGACGGAGCGTCCGAGCAACTCCTCCCGGGGATAGCCGAAGATTTTTTCCGTTTCCGCGTTGACCATGCGCATGAGACCTGACTGATCAACGAGGATCATCCCACTGGGGGCCGACTCGACCACGATGCGGAGGGTTTCCTCGCTGAGTTTGCGTTCCGAAAGGTCTCGAATGAACCCGCTGAAAGTGGCGCCCAGCGGCGATATGAGCGGAACAATCGTCAATTCGACCGGAAATTTCGTGCCGTCTGATCGGATGGCCGAGATTTCGATGCGCTTGCCCAACGTGGGGCCCTCGCCGGTGGCAAGATAACGCGCAAGACCTTGGTTATGGGCATCCCGATATTCAGGTGGAATAATAGTTTCGGAGAGCGGTTGTCCAAGCACGGAGTCTTTGGGCCGACCGAAGATGTGTTCGGCTTGGGGATTCCAGTCGACGATGCGACCCGCCTCGTCCATGACCACCACGGCGTCCAGTGCGCTGTCGAGGATGGAACGAGTTTGTGCCTCGCTTGTTCTCAGACGGCGAATGAGCGGGTCGCTCACGGTTCGGCTGATCAACCAACCGACGAGGATCAGGATCGCCAAGTGGCTGATCCCCAGGACGCTGAGGAGATACAGTCTGCGGGTGAGTGCCTCGCTGGCCTCATTTTCGATTTGGGCCCGGTGGTCATCGGCAAGCCGGACCAAAGAGAGTACTTCCCGCCGATGGAGTTGGAACTGCTGCATCAAAGGGCCATAGGCGAGGTCTGTCATGGTCCGGACATCTCCGCGCATCGTCGCGGGCAGAAAGGCCTGTTCCCACCGACGGTAAAATTCGGTCGCGGATCGTTGCGAAGTGAGGAACTGGGTCTGCAAGGGACCCGGCGGGAGGCGGCGTTGCCAGGACTCTGATTTTGCTTCGAACTCGTTCTTCAGCGATTGAAATCGATCGATGAGCGTCTGTCGTTGGGAGGGCTCGACGCTTAAGAGCTCAAGCGTCACCAGGTAAGAGTCGACGATGTAAAGCGGGGGCGGCAAGGCGTCGACGACGAGATCCTTGCTTTGAACGATCTCTGCATACAGTGGCCCGTGAACTTGCACCGTCGAAATTGTGTCGTAAACGGCAAAGGCGAATAGGCCGGTCGCCAGAGTGGCCCCACCAATGAGCATCGCAAGCCGTTGCTCAAGGCCGGTTGGTTGAGATCTGTTTCGGGAGGCGGGGGCCATACCCCTCATTTCCATTCCAATGTTCGACCTAGTGCGAACGCTCTGGCCTTATCGGCTTGGAGACGGCAGGCCTTAACTGGTAAGGCCATGAAAACCTAAGATAATCGAATGGTTTGCTTGAGGCGCCTGGTGTGGCCTGCGCCTATCTCATTAGGTGATCTGAGACCAGACGGCGAGCAATGTACCGATTGGACTACGAAAAGTAGGCGCGGGGTGGGGGAATACCCCTTGGTGCGAGGGAGGTTATGGGTATGTCGCGTCGATAATACTCGAAAGCCCTCCACGGGCGGTGAATTCGCCGGTGACGCGGGCTTTGATTGGGCGGGCTGCGGCTACGACGTCCCGTAGGATCCGGTTGACGGCATTTTCATAGAAAATGCCAAGATTGCGATAGGCGTGGATATACATCTTGAGGGCCTTGAGTTCGAGACAGTGTTCATTCGGGGTGTACCGAAGGGTGATCGTCCCGAAATCAGGCAGGTTGGTCTTAGGGCAGATCGCCGTATACTCGGGAATCACGATCGTGATCTCGTATCCTTTAAATTGATTGGGAAACGTCTCGATCTCGGGAAGCGGCGTGGTGAGGCCGCTTTTCGCATGGCGTTCATCGTACCCGAGCTTCGTTGATTTCCTTTTTCTTGTCTTGTTTTGCACACGTGCCTCTCTGCGGCGAGACTCTAGTCCTAAGGGGCCTGCGTCTAGTTTTGATGCGGCTACAATTCCAATTCAGGCGACGCTCGGCCAGATCAGACCTGTTTCATCCATTCCAACTGTCCCAACTCTTCCAGTTTGCGGTACAGCGTGACCCAGGGGCAGGTCATATCCGGGTACACTTCGCAAAACCCGCCCTTTCGCACGCCGCCACAGGGACCATGGCTCATGAACTTGGGGCATTCGGCTTTGAGCGAGCCGTCGGGAATCGGAGGTCGTTTATGGACTCCACCGACATGGGCGTCGCCCTGTTCTTCTCCGGGTATTAGAACTCGTAGTGGCATGCGTCGTACTGTAAACCGAAATCGAGGAACCAACAACCTTTACCTGCTTCCTACGCGAAGTGCAACCGAGCAGAGGTTCTAGCCGGTGTTTTCTCATTGCGAACTCCAGTCTGCTTCGACTTGGAATTTAGGGCCAAGGGCCTAGCGGGCCAGGAGCCGCTAGGCCTTCTTTCGTGAGGGGTGGGCCTTCTGTAAAGTTGCAATGCTCTTATGGACTCTATAGACTTGAGATTGTCCTGAAATGACAGTGACTTCTGCTGCTGCTTGTGATTGACAGAAATTTTGGGGCTTTGTTACACTCGCCGGCGCTAAGCAGAATCAGTTTTGGCGGTTCTTGTCTGCGTCGGCTTTTGCCAGCACTCAAGTCGGTCCACGTCGACATCATCTCGAATTGGTGCTCGCTCCATTCCCTGGTGGGAATGGCGGCAGCTTCCATAGAGACATAAGGGAGGGAATCCACATGAGCTTAGATTATGTGAAGTTTTCGAGCGGCTTCGAAAAGTTCATGCCGAAGGAATATCGGGACATGGTTGAGCATGGCCCGTTTGGTAAGAAGGTTTCCGTCTCTCAGATGGGATCCTTCAAGGAAGTCCTCGAAGAACATCCCATGTGCGCCGGATGCGCGATGACCCTCTTCATCCGGCTGGCCATGATTTCCTTCCCAAATCCGGAAGATACGATCACCGTCGGTACCGCCGGCTGCGGGCGTCTGGCGATTTCCCAGGCTGCCATCCCCTTCGTCTACGGCAACTATGGTGACCAGAACGGCGTGGCCAGCGGGCTCTCCCGCGGTCTGCGGCTCCGTTTTGGTGACAAACCGAAAGACGTGGTCGTGATGGCGGGCGACGGCGGCACGGCTGATATCGGCTTCCAGCAGGTGCTCCACTCCTGGTTCCGCAAGGAACGTTTCACCACCATCATGTTGGACAATGAAGTGTACGGCAACACCGGTGGTCAGGAGAGCGGCATGACAAACCGTGGCGCAGTTTTGAAGATGGCGCCGCTCGGTAAGAAATTCGAAAAGATGGATATGGTGCAGATGGCCAAGGTGGCCGGTTGCGCCTACGTGGCGACGGTGGTGCCCAACAATCCGCGCCGCGTGGAAAGCGTGATCAAGAAGGCTGTGCTCATCGCGCGTGAAGTCGGTTCTACCTACATTCAGGCCTACACCTCCTGCAACATCGAATACGCGATCCCGACCGACAAGGTCATGGAAGATGCCAAGTCGGTGGAAAACGATCGCTACCAGTTCACCGAATTCATCAGTGACGAGGCCAAGCAGTACCTGACCGATCGGTACGGATATAAGGAATTCCAGCAGAAGGCTGCTGCTCCTGCCGGCTCGATTCCTGGTAAGGCCTAAGCCGACAAAAGGGAGGCGACGATATGGCGAAGCGTTTCAACATCCGAATGGCAGGGGTCGGTGGACAGGGCGTCGTGACCGGCTCGCACATTCTCAGCACGGCGGTCATCAATGCCGGCGGAGAAAGCACGATCGTTCCGTTCTATGGTTCGGAAAAGCGCATGGCTCCGGTGGAGAGCTATGTGCGTGTTTCCGACGAGCCGATCTATGAAATCGGCGAGATTACGTTTCCGCACATCATCATCATCTTCCATCCGCAGGTCATCACGCACGGCAAGTCTTACACGATGCCCTTCTACTTCGGATTGAAGGAAGATGGTATCGCGTTGATCAACAACGATGGGCCGATGAAGCTCCACAAGGACCAAGCTCGCGAGTTGGAAGAGCGTCGTGCCAAGTTGTACTACATTCCGGCCACCAAGATTTCCTTGGAAGTGTCGGGGATGGACTTAGCCACCAATATGGCCTTGATGGGCGCGATCGGGGCGATCACCGGTTTGACCAACATGATCGCGCTCGAACAGGCCGTAAAAGACCGCTTCCTCGGTAAAGGATTCGTGGTGTCCGGTGGTACGGCCGCTTTGGACAGTGTCGTCGAGCGTAAGTTCAAAAAGAAACAAGAGCTGATTGAAAAGAACGTAGCGGTCATGCGGGCGGCGTGGAACTACGCGGTTGATAACGGTTGGGCGGCCAAGGACATCAAGCGGGTCGATGAGGCTGTGACCGCGGCAACCGCCTGAGCATCGCACGGAAGGAGTTCGCATGTATCTCGTAGCTGATATCAATATTGAAATCTGTGCCGCAAAGAGCTGCAAGCTCTGCACGCAATATTGCCCGGAAGCCAACACCATTTTGTATAGTGATGAGCTGGGCAAGGACCGAGGATTCAAATATGGATCCGCGTACGTGGCGGTGGATCGCTGCAAAGGTTGCGCGCAATGTGTGTGGGTCTGTGACAACATGGCAAAGAACAACGCCATCAAGATGATCATGATCGATCAGTTGCCGAAGGCGGCCTTGACGGAGAACATCACTTACGTGGAAAAGAGCACGACGGCCGTACTCGCGAGCCCGATGGTCGGTTAAGCGGACGAAAGGGGAAACGGGGTGGGAACTACGCAAGACACAAGAGAACGCATCATCGTACCGGGACCGGCGGGATTCCATCCGCCGTCAGCTGCGCAGTTGGGTGTCGCCTTACCCGATCCTGGGCAAGGCCTCTTCTATGGTCTGCTTGAACCGCAAGAGGACAAGGTCATCGAAGAGATGGCTCGTAAGATGTTGACGAGCCCCAACGCGACAATTTTCCCGGGACCGCTGGTCCTTTGGGCATGGAACGAGCACGCCGTCGAAAAAGCGAAGGCCGTACTCGAAATTGCGGCGCAGATTCCCGATGTGATGATCATTCCGATGCCGGACTATCGGCCGAAGTATCCGAAAATCGATCCGGAAGAAGTGATCAATCCCAACCACCCCAACCTGACCATCTGGGGCAACAAAATCGAAGCCTGCATATTCATCGGGGTTCATTGTCACTATGCGAACCTCACACTGAAGATGATCCGTGCGGGAACGAACTGCTGTACGATGGCCATTTGCGCGGAGCAGGGACACGAAGATGCGATGCTGACGATCCGCGATTCGGACACGTTGAAGCTTAAGAAAGTTGCACAGGTGTTCAAGCGGGTTCGTGAAGAAATGGGCATCAAGTTGCCGGAAGGCGGCGAGAACGTCCGATTCACGGGTACGCAGTCAAAAGTCCATGGCGGCAAGACTCACACCAATCCCCTCACCTTCATGCCTTCCGCGGCCGGTGTCGGCAGCGCGAGCTCGTTCGGCCACACAGCTGAGCAAATGAAGCGGGAAGGATAGGACGAGAGGAACGGGGCGATATAGCCAAGAGGTGTAACCATGAGTGAAGCGCAAAAGACGAATCCGCAGGGTGATCCGACCACGAGTGTGGCTCCTAAGGCCGAGCTCAAGAAGGACCCGCATGCGGAAGCCAAGAAGCAAAGGGTCGTGACGCCGGAATACATGTTTTTGGAGGCTCCGCGTACGAAGGAGTTCATCACGGGCAGTGAGGCCGCCAAGGAGGCGATTCGGCGGTCCAACGTCGACCTCGCCATCGCGTATCCGATCACCCCGCAGAGCGAGACCATGCAGCTGGTGGGTGTGCTGTACGGTGAAGGCTATGTGAAGGAATACTACCGCGGTGAGGAAGAGGTTGGTGTGATGGCGGCGATCGCGGGCGGCTCCAGATCGGGCGTCCGATGCTATACGGCGACCGCAGGTCCCGGCACCCTCCGTGGGTTAGAAGGTATTGCATCCTGGCCTGGTCACCGGCTGCCGGTCGTGGCGATGTTCACCTGCCGCGTGGTCAATGCCCCGCTGGCCATTCAGCCGGACAATATCGAAGTTTCTTACTTGCTGAATTGCGGCATGATCGTGTTCCACGCCGAAAATCAGCAGGATATGTTTGACTTCACCTTGGCAGGTTTTACGATCAGCGAAAAGAATGATGTGACCCTGCCGGTCGGTGTCTGCTGCGACGGGTTCTTCGTGACCCACGCCCGTGGGTACGTGAGAATGCAGGAACGGGGCATCAAGTTGCCGCCTCGTGAGCCCTGGCGTGGCGCGGTTCCCGTGCTCGACGCGGAGAATCCACCGGCCCGTTTGTCACGGGACGCCCCGGTTCAGAAGTCCAACTTCATGGCCTACAACATCCACGCGGTGTGGCAACAGGAAGTATGGGCGGCGGTCGAGCGGTCCCGGAAATACATCAATAAGTATATGGGCGGTTTGCTGTCGGCTGAAAATGTGGACGGTGCCGAGGCCATCATTGTCGCCTCCGGCAGTGCGGCAGCCCAGTCCCGCGAGGCAGTTCGGCTGTGCTCGGAAAAAGGGATCAAGGTCGGGCTGATCAAGATCCGCTCGTTGCGCCCATTCCCGACACAAGAGTTGCGTCAGCTCTGCGGTAAGGCCAAGCTCATCGTCGTTCCGGAATTTAATTACGTCGGTTGGTTGGCCAAAGAAGTGGCGACCGCCATCTATGGCTTCTCCAATGCGAAGATCATCGGGGGGCCGCGCGTGTACGGCGGTCAGTCAATGCCGGTGGAATTGATTGTGGACGAAGTCGAGTCCGGTTTGACCGGGAAGAAATCCACGAACGTCGCGATCTCTCAGGTCATGGGTGCTTCTACGGCCGATCATGAGGCCATGGGGCATTTCATGCGGAGCATCTAAGCGGGCTAGTGGGTCAAAAAGAAGAGCCCGATCCTGAATAGGATCGGGCTCTTTTTATTTATGCTGCGCTTGTGACTGCGATGTTCGTAAGTCGTGTCCCTGCTCGCAGAAGGCTCACCGAACGGCCTTCACGAAATACAATCGCCTTCTCAGCCCTGTAAATCTTCCTCAATCAGGTCTGGGCTTTCCGGCATTCCATAGGCAACGAATTTGGCATAGGAGAGGTAGATCAAGGCGCTGTCTCTCATTGCCTTGGCCCCTTGGCTCATCCGCAGCACCTTGCCATGGTCCCGAGGGTCGGCGGTCTCCAAGGATTTGACGTGCTCATCAAGCAGAAGCGTATATCGTTCCATCGCCATTTCGATTTCTCGATAGGCTTGTAGGATTGCGTCGTTCATAGTACGGTCCTCTCTTTCGATCTAAGATACCTCAGCCACTTTTTATGGGTCAACCGAACGGCAACCTCCCTGCGCTCGACCTGTCAGCCAGGATTTTGGCTGCATTGTCCGAGGTGTCAGGCCTGAGGCTGGAAAGCCCCTGCATGCCGGCTCCCCACTCGGTTGTGGATGGCGTCAGAAAACTCTCCGCCCAGTTCAATCGAGGCGAGGGGGTGGTTACCCATCCCTATCTGAACGACGTTGCCCTCCGATCCGCCTACTTGGCGTATTTCGTGCCCGTCAATCTGGTCAAAGTTCAGATCCTTCTGAATGAGATTACACAGTCGATCAGCGATCTTTCTCAAAAGCTGACACGGGTGCTGGACGTGGGGGGAGGGCCGGGAACTGGAGCCTTGGCGGTATTGGATTGGTTGGACCGCTTTAATGATGCTGGCCCGGGAGCGCTTGAGCACACCGTCATCGACCATTCCCGCGAGGCACTCACAGTCTATGAGCGAGTGTGGCGCAGTTATCAGAGCAAACGGGTTCCTCGTCAGAGTCAACGTTTGAGGGCGTTGGAAGGCAATTTGGAGAAAAACGCGTATTCGCTTATCGAACAGGCAGCGGGCGGAGCGGCCTATGACCTGATTCTGGTTCAGAACCTCCTATCGGAACTCCATCGCGGCGACGACCATCGTATCGACCAACGAGTGCTTTTGATTGAACGGTGTTTGGAATACCTTGCGCCGGATGGGACGATCATCATCATTGAGCCGGCTCTAAGGGGGACTTCGCGAGATTTGCACAATCTTCGAGATCGGCTTCTGCAACGTTCTTCGGTGACGGTGTTTAGTCCATGTCTGCATACCAATCCCTGTCCTGCGCTGGTTAAGCCGGACGATTGGTGTCACGAAGAGCGAGGATGGGTGCGGCCGGAATGGATCGAGCAGGTCGACCGGACCGTAGGGTTCATCAAAGATGCCCTCAAATTCTCCTATCTGATTTTGAGAAAGGACGGAAGGACTTTGGTCCCGAGAAGTCCGGACCTCCACCGGGTCGTGAGCGAATTGCGCGTGATGAAGGGCGAGAAGCGGGTCTGGTGGTGCGACGAGACAGGACGTCCAGAGGTAGGGCGCCTGGATCGGGAGCGGTCGGCGACAAATGCTGCATTCGATGCGTGGCATCGAGGCGCCATCGTGCGGGTCAGCGAGATTGTCCGAAAAGACCGTAAAGGTCGCCCCAGCACTGTAGGACGGATTCCATCGTCTGCCGCGGTTGAAATCGTTCGCCCGGCATGAGGTAGGCTGTGCAGGAAAAAACAGTCGGACTTTACAATGACGGTTCGGTTGAGTGTGGGGCAGCGCCCCCACTCGAGCCAAACCATTGGGAGGAGCGGGCTAGTCGGCTTCGGGTTCAGAACTTCCGTGCTGATGCGAAACCCGATCCTCGTCGAAGAGTTCAGCCATTTCAGCCGCCATCACATCTGCATCGTTGGGCACGGATATCAATGGGAGCTCTTTCCGGGGTTTCGGAGTGTTTGACGGTTGCTTGGGGTCGTTTGTCTGTGGTGTGGTAGTCATAAAACACAGTATACACCATTCAAGGAGCTTCGTGGGCTATTCGAAGGCTTCCAGGGATGACCGTTCGGCGAATTGATGCTGGCAAGCCGTGCAGGTTACAAAGTAATAGGCTTCGCGGACGGACATGGTGGCTCGGAAATCAAGGTTGACACCGCGATGTTCACACTTTGTGCAGGACATTTCCTTAAGTCGGTAGGGCACGTCCGGCTGAGTTTTAAGGTAGAAGTCCATATCGGTATAGACAGGAAAGTTATACCGACATTTGAGGCAGACCCCGCGGCATTCCCCATCCGCTTGTACCGTCCGGCGATCGATACCGAAGTTATTGGTTTTGCAAATGGCGCAACGCACGCTCGGCAAGCGTTGTTCGACGATTTCCAGCGGTATCCGACCCATCGGAAGCCTCCCTCTTGTTCTGGGCAGTATACTGACGAGGAGAAAACGAGTGCAACCCGCAGTGCCAGGGCGAGTGATGCAGGAATGACTTGACGCCCCCGCTGCCGTCTCTATACTGACCGTAGAATGCACATGGTTACGAAACAGCTGCTGGTCGGCAACGCCGAAGATGCCGCCAACCCCCCTCCCCAGGTTGGCGCAGTACTGATGGTCGCCGAAGAGCAACACGTGACAGCGCCCTCATGGATAGTATTCGCGAAAGTACCGCTCAAGGAGTTCGGTGAGGCAACTCCGAACGCGCTGTTACAGGCCGTTGAGTGGGTTGAAGCGCAAATTTCAGAGAACCGAGTGATGGTCTGTTGCCGGGCGGGGATGGGGCGATCGGTCTCCGTGGTCATTGCCTACCTGTGTTGTGTCGAGGACATGCCCTATGCCGAGGCTGCCAAACTGGTTCTGGCCCGACGTCCTGGGGGACTGCCGCTCCCGCGGCTTCAGGACACGATCGAAGCAGCCGTTCGCCTTCGTGCGAACCGCAAACCTCCCATCTCCCACGCCTAACCAGTTTTCTCCAGCAATCCCTCCGCGATTCCGTCAACGGAGTAAGGCCCCGTCGCTTGCATTTGATGCCGCGTGCATGGCGTAATCCTACGGTTTCCGAGTTCAGTTGATGTGAGGGTGGGTTATGCCGGAGTTGCCGGAAGCGGAAGTTGCCGCGCGCCAATTGCGCGAGCGACTGGTTGGGGGGATGATTCGTGACTATTGGGTCGGTCGCGACGATATCGTTCGGGAAGGCTTACCCACCTTGCCATGGTATCGGTCCAGTCGGGTCGAGGGGGTTGAGCGTTGGGGCAAGAGTGTTGTCTTGGCCTGCCGTCGAGGTGCCGAGCGGCGGTATCTGGTCGCCGAACTGGGCATGACCGGTTTGCTCTTGTTGCCATCCGCGCCGTTCAAACATCCACAGCATACGCATTTCAGGATCCTTTTCGATGGCTGTGCCGAACAGGAGGTACGTTACTGGAATCCTAGGCGGTTCGGGCGTCTTTCGCTTCTTGACCAGAATGGTCTCGATCAATATACGGGGCGTCGTTTTGGTTACGATCCTCTGGGCATGACCTTCGAGGAGTTTAAGAATCTCTTGCAGGGGAATAGAAGCCGCCTCAAGTCGCTTCTCATGCGGCAGCAGGCCATTGCAGGGATTGGGAACATCTACGCCAACGAAATCCTCTTCCGCGCCAAACTACACCCCAATCAAATTGCCAATGAGATGCAGGCCGGGCGGCTTCCGCTCCTCTACGAGGCTATGCAATTGATTTTGCATGAAGCCATTGCGCTGGGCGGTTCGAGCGTACGGGACTATTTCGCGCCGGACGGGACGGAAGGTCAGTACAAACGGCGGCACCTGGTGTATGCAAAGGCGGGCTTGCCCTGCCCGAACAGATGTGGGGCGCTCATCCGTCGCTCAGTCGGGGAACGCACCTCGTTTTACTGCCCCAGTTGCCAACGGATCCGCCAACAAACGACGAAAAAATAAACTCCCCATCTTCATTCAGCTCCGCTTGTCAATAGCGATCTAACCGACTGAATTATTTCGTGTTTTGATCTGTTTGGCCCACGTTCCAGTCGCTGGTAGGACTTCTGTGCTTATATTGTAGGCCCTTTGGAGGATTGAGGTAGTTGCCGGATTTCGGTACTCTGTCGATCCTTTTCTCTGCCCGTTCACATATCAAGGAGTCGTCAACCATGGCGAAAGTGCTCGAGGGCCCCGGGATGGGGCTGATGAAGAAGTGGGGGATCCACGTTCCTAACTATGTCGTGGTCACCTCCGCTGATGAATTGACCAAACTCGGACAGGCCAACGATTGGATGAAGACATCCAAGTTGGTGGCTAAGGCGCATGAGGCGTTGGGATCCCGATTCAAGCTGGGCCTGGTAAAAGTCGGCCTGGACTTGAATGGAGCCATAGCCGCGACAAAGGAAATGATCGGCCGCCAGGTCGGAAGCATCACCGTGACGCAGGTCATCGTCTCCGAGATGGTGCCGCATAAGGAAGAATATTACTGTGCCGTGAAGTCGACGCGGGAAGGCAGCGAAATCCTGATCGCCAACTGCGGCGGCATTGAAGTCGAGTCGAACTGGGAGCGCGTGAAGCGTTTGTGTCTGGACGTGGGGCAGCAGCCGACGGCCGAGGGCCTGGACAAATTGGCCAAGGAGGCCGGGTTCACGGGTGCCCTGACCAAGAAGATGGCCGAATTTTCCGGCAAAATGTTCACGTGCTTCGATAGCGAAGACGCGCAGTATCTTGAGGTCAATCCCGTGGTTACCCGGGAGAGTGATGGAGAATTAGTCGCTCTCGATGCTGTCACGCTGCTCGATGGCGACGCCAAGTTCCGCCATCCGGATTGGAACTTTGCTTTTGCGGCAGAATTTGGTCGCGCCTATTCCAAGGATGAAGTGGAAGTGATGGCGGTAGACAGCAAAATCAAGGGCTCGGTCAAGTTCATCGAAATTCCTGGCGGCGATACGGCGATGCTGCCTGCCGGTGGCGGCGCCAGCGTGTATTACTCAGATGCGGTGGTCGCGCGCGGTGGCAAATTGGCCAACTATGCCGAATACTCGGGCGATCCACCTGACTGGGCTGTCGAAGTGCTGACCGAGAAGGTCTGCTCGCTGCCTGGTATCAAGAACATTATCGTCGGCGGCGCTATCGCGAATTTTACCGACGTGAAGAAAACTTTCGGGGGCATCATCAACGGTTTCCGTAAGGCAAAGGCCGACGGAAAGCTGAAGGGTGTGAAGATTTGGGTTCGCCGTGGTGGGCCGCGCGAGAAGGAAGGCCTCGATGCGATGCGGGCTTTGAAAGAAGAGGGCTTCGACATCCATGTCTTCGACCGCAACACGCCGTTGACCGATATCGTCGACAAGGCGCTCCAAGCGAAATGATGCGCACCGAGTGACGCGTCGCCCGTGGCAGGACTGTAGGGGCCCGGCCCCCTCATATCACTTGTCACCCGTCACTCATCACGGCTTTTTAAGAGGGAGATCCCGATGAGTATTCTGGCAAACAAGGACACCCGCGTAGTTATTCAGGGTGGTCAGGCAGGTGTCAATGCGGCGCGCCGAATGGCCGAGTTTTGCTATCTGATCAAGCGGCCTTTGAACGTGGAAGCGTTCGTGTATCCACCGGACGCCGGTAAGACGAACGAAATTCCCTACGGCAGCGGATTGATCGCCATCCCCGTCTACAAGAGTATCGCGGAAGCGACCAAGCATCATCCCAGCATCAATACCAGCCTCGTCTACATCGGTGCCGATCGCGCGATGAAGGGGGGGATGGAGGCATTGGACGATTCTCGCATTAAGGTTGTATCGATGATCACCGAAGGCGTGCCGGAAAAGGACGCCAAGCTGTTGGGCACGCATGCACGTAAGCTCGGCAAGGTGTTCAACGGGCCGTCCTCTATCGGCATTATTTCAGCCGGTGCCTGTCGTTTGGGCGTCATCGGCGGGGCCTTCGACAACCTCGTCCTTTCCAAGCTGTATCGCGAAGGCTCTTTCGGCGTCATCACGAAGTCGGGCGGCCTCTCCAATGAAATTATCTGGATCTGCTCTCAGTTCGCCGATGGCATCACGACGGCCATTGGTATCGGCGGCGACGCATATCCCGGCACCGACTATGTCAGCTACCTCGAAATGTTCGAAAACGATCCCCAGACCAAAGCGGTCGTGATCGTCGGCGAAATGGGTGGGGATCTCGAGGAGCGTGCGGCTGAGTGGTATGGAGCAAAGAAGCGCCGGATCAAGCTGATCGGTGTCGTGTCAGGTTTCTGCCAGGAAAGCCTGCCGAAGGGGATGAAGTTCGGTCATGCCGGGGCGAAGGAAGGTATGAAGGGCGAAGGGTCGGCCCGCTCCAAATCGGATGCGCTCAAGAAGGCGGGCGCGATTGTCCCGCCGACCTTCGGGGCGCTGGGTCCTGCCATCAAGGAAACGTACGAAGAGTTGCTCAAGTCCGGCCAAGTGAAACCGGTGGTGGAGCCGGCGACCTTGCCGAAGCTTCCGAAGTCCATCGAGGAAGCAATGAAGGCCGATGAAGTCATGGTGGCTCCGTTGATCCGTACCACGATCAGCGATGATCGCGGCGATGAACCTTGCTACGACGGATATCCTGCTTCCGAGCTCATTAATAAGGGTTACGAGATTCCGCACGTCATCGGGTTGCTGTGGGACAAGAGGCTCATTTCCAAGCAGGAAGCTGAAATCATCAAGCGTATCATGATGCTTTCCGCCGACCACGGCCCATGCGTGAGCGGCGCCTATGCAACCATTCTCGCTGCCTGTGCGGGTATCGGCCTGTCGCAGTCGGTGGCGGCCGGCCTGATCATGATCGGCCCGCGGTTCGGTGGCGCCGTCACGGACGCCGGCCGCTTCTTCAAGTATGCCGTCGATAACAAGATGGCGGTGGATGAATTCTTAGCCTACATGAAAAAGAACCACGGGCCGGTGCCAGGCATCGGCCATCGTGTGAAGAGCCTGCGTAACCCGGACAAGCGGGTGAAAGAACTAGTCGGGTACGTGAAGAGCCTGAACATCAAGACGCCGTGTCTCGACTTTGCGTTGGAGGTCGAGAAAGTCACGGCTGCCAAAAAAGACAATCTGATTCTGAATGTCGACGGCACCATGGCGGCCGTCTTGGTCGATATCGGCTTCCCGGTCGACAGTTTGAACGGCTTCTTCATCCTTTCCCGGACAATTGGTCTGATTGGCCACTGGGTGGACCAGAAGCGCCAGGACAGCCGCTTGATCCGGCTGTTCGATTATCTGGTGAACTACGCGGCGCCCAAGCGTCGTGAAGTTCCGCCGCTGAAGTAGCGTAAACGAGATCCATCCTGCCGTGGAGCGCTGGGCCCTTCTGGGGCCGCTTTGCTGTAGATGGGTCGCGCACCTATAGATCGTACTAACAGACGGAGAACTCGCTATGTCCATGGATCTCGCCAAAGCACTCTATGCCAAGATGCCGGATGTCTTTGCCAAGGCCAGGAAAAAGTTCGGCCGAGGCTTGACGCTCGCCGAAAAGATTCTCGTATCGCACGCGGATAATTTCGATAGCCAGAACTGGGAGCGGGGCAAGGCCATGTTGGCCCTCCGTCCGGATCGCGTGGCTATGCAAGATGCCACGGCCCAGATGGCCGTGCTGCAATTCATGCAAGCCAACAAGAAGAAGGCGGCGGTGCCGAGCACGATTCACTGTGACCACTTGATCCGTGCGGAGATGGGCTCTCAAAAGGACCTGCTCCGCGCATTGGACGAGAATCGCGAGGTGTACAATTTCCTCGCTTCGGCCGCCAAGAAATACGGCATCGGTTTCTGGAAGCCGGGCGCCGGTATCATCCATCAAGTCGTGCTGGAAAATTATGCATTTCCGGGTTGCTTGATCATCGGAACTGACTCACACACCCCGAATGGCGGTGGTTTGGGCGGTCTGGCGATCGGCGTCGGTGGTGCGGATGCCGGGGAAGTCATGGCCGGCCTCCCCTGGGAAGTCCTGCATCCGAAATTGATCGGCGTGCGGCTGACCGGCAAGTTGAGCGGTTGGGCCTCGCCGAAGGATGTGATCCTGTACTTGTGCGGTCTACTCACTGTGAAGGGCGGGACCAACAAGATCGTTGAATACTTCGGCCCGGGCGCTGAAACCATCAGTGCCACCGGGAAGGGTACGATTTGCAACATGGGCGCCGAGTTGGGCGCCACAACCTCTGTCTTCCCGTTCGATGAGAAGATGGTGGCCTATATGAAGATCACCGATCGGGCCGATTTGGCGAGCTTTGCGCAGTCGCACAAGGACTTGCTGGTGGCCGATCCCGAAGTCGCTCAATCGCCGGAGAAGTACTACGATCAAATCGTTGAGATCGACCTGTCCAAGCTGGAGCCACACGTCGTTGGTCCGCATACGCCGGACCTGGCTCGGCCGATTTCCAAGTTGAAGACTGAGGCTCAGGAGAAGGGGTATCCGGTCGAGCTGAAAGCGGCGTTGATCGGAAGCTGTACGAACTCTTCCTATGAAGACATCAGCCGTTCTGCTCACGTGGCGCAACAGGCGCTGAAGGCGGGTCTGAAGGCGAAGGCCTCGTTCCTGATCTCTCCGGGGTCCGAGCGCATTTATCACACCATGAAGCGCGACGGTTTCTTGGACACGTTCGAGAAGCTTGGCGGAACCGTTCTGTCCAATTCCTGTGGCCCCTGTATTGGGCAGTGGAAGCGGGCGGACGGAGTGAAGGGGCGGGCCGATTCCATCGTCAGTTCGTTCAACCGTAACTTTCCGGGCCGCAACGACGGGATTAGTGAAACCCTGTCGTTCCTTGCCAGCCCGGAAGTTGTGACCGCCTATGCCATCACGGGCGACCTGGGTTTCGATCCAGTCAATCAATCTGTAAAGGGCGCGGACGGGAAGGAGTTCAAATTCCAGCCGCCTGTCGGGGAAGAATTGCCGGCCAAGGGATTTGCCAAAGGCGAAGAGGGCTTCGTGGCCCCGGCAGAAGATGGTTCTGGTTTGACCGTCGACATTCCCCCCACCAGTGAACGGCTTCAACTGTTACAGCCGTTCCCGAAGTGGGATGGTAAGGATTTCGAGAAACTCCCGCTCTTGATCAAGACCAAAGGCAAGACCACGACCGACCATATTTCCCCGGCCGGTCCTTGGCTCAAGTTCCGTGGTCACCTGGATAAGATCAGCGACAACATGTTTCTCGGCGCGAATAACGCATTCTCGTCGGAGCCGGGCAAGGGCAACAATGTCCTGACCGGTGAATCCAATCTCACGATTGCCCAGATTGCCCGGGCCTACAAGTCCAAGGGTATTGGGTCCATCGTCGTGGGAGATGAAAACTACGGGGAAGGTAGCAGCCGCGAACATGCTGCCATGTCTCCTCGTTTCCTGAACGTGCGGACGGTCATCACCAAGAGTTTCGCGCGCATCCACGAGACGAATCTTAAGAAGCAGGGCATCCTCCCGTTGACGTTTGCCGATCCCAAAGACTACGAGAAGATTGAACAGAACGATCGAATCAGCGTCGTGGATTTGGCCAACTTGGCTCCGGGTAAGCCCGTGACAGTCGTCGTTCATAAGACTGGCGGTGATGTGAAGATTCAGACGAATCACAGCATGACCGCACAGCAAATCACTTGGTTCAAGGCCGGATCAGCATTGAACGCTTTGAACTAACTCATACAGCAAGAGAAGGGGGGAATCACGATGGCAAAAGCAGACAAGATTATCTATACGAAGACCGATGAAGCGCCGATGTTGGCGACCTATTCGTTCCTGCCGATCATCAACGCCTTCACCAAGGCGGCGGGCGTCACCGTGGAATTGCGCGATATTTCGCTCGCGGGTCGTGTGATCGCCGTGTTTCCGGAATACCTGACGGCTGAGCAGAAGCAGCATGATGCCTTGGCCGAGCTCGGGGAGATGGCCAAGACGCCGGAAGCTAACATCATCAAGTTGCCGAATATCAGCGCATCGATCCCGCAGTTGGTGGCGACCATCAAGGAATTGCAAAGTCAGGGCTACAAGTTGCCGGACTATCCCGAGAATCCGAAGGACGACAAAGAAAAGGACATCAAGACTCGCTACGACAAAGTTAAAGGCAGTGCGGTCAATCCGGTGCTCCGCGAGGGCAATTCGGACCGTCGCGCGCCGCTGTCAGTAAAAGCCTATGCCCGGAAACACCCGCATAAGATGTCGCCTTGGAGTAGCGACTCCAAGACCCACGTCTCCCATATGAAGGGCGGAGACTTTCGTTCGAACGAAAAGTCCGTCACGATTCCGGCTGCGACAACCGCGAAGATCGAATTCGTCGGCGCGGATGGGAAGACCGCTGTGCTGAAGGAGAAGGTCGCCCTGCAGGCGGGCGAAGTGCTCGACGCCACGTTCATGAGCGTCAAGGCGTTGCGCACGTTTCTGGAGCAACAGATTGAAGAAGCCAAGAAGCAGGGCATTCTCTGGTCTCTCCATATGAAGGCCACGATGATGAAGGTCTCCGACCCGAAGATCTTCGGCCATGGCGTCACCGTCTATTACAAGGACGTGTTCGAAAAGCACGGCGAGACGTTCAAAAAGCTCGGCGTCGATCCGGACAACGGCCTTGGCGACGTTTATGCCAAGATCAAGTCGCTTCCGGACGATCAGCGCAAGGCCATCGAAGCTGACATCCAGGCCGTGTATCAGAAGCGCCCGCCGATGGCGATGGTGAATAGCGATAAGGGCATCACCAATCTACACGTCCCGAGCGATATCATCATCGACGCCTCCATGCCGCCCGTTATCCGCGATGGCGGTAAGATGTGGGGGCCGGATGGCAAGCTGGCCGACGTCAAGTGCGTGATTCCGGATGCCAGCTACGCGCCGGTCTATCATGAAGTCGTCGAGTTTTGTAAGCAGAAGGGCCAATTCGATCCTCGTACGATGGGCACGATCCCGAACGTGGGGTTGATGGCTCAGGCGGCGGAAGAGTACGGCTCCCATGACAAGACCTTCAAGGCGCCGGGCAATGGAACCATCCGTATCGTCGATGCGAACGGAACTGTCCTGCACCAGCATCAAGTGGAAGCCGGTGACATCTGGCGTGCGTGCCAAGTGAAGGATGCACCGATTCAGGACTGGGTCAAGCTGGCCGTCACGCGCGCCCGCGCGACCGGCGCTCCGGCCGTGTTTTGGTTGGACAAAACCCGAGCCCATGACGCGGAATTGATCAAGAAGGTCAACGCCTATCTGCCGAAGCACGATACGAACGGTCTGGAAATCAAGATCATGTCGCCGGCCGAGGCCTGCCGTTTCTCCATCGAGCGGATGAAGGAAGGTAAGGACACGATCTCCGTGACTGGTAACGTGCTTCGGGACTATCTCACGGACCTGTTCCCAATTCTTGAAATCGGCACCAGTGCCAAGATGCTCTCGATCGTTCCTTTGCTCAATGGGGGAGGTCTGTTCGAGACCGGTGCAGGAGGATCCGCTCCGAAGCACGTGCAGCAATTCCAGGAGGAAGGTTACCTGCGCTGGGATTCACTCGGCGAGTTCCTTGCGCTGGCCGCTTCCCTCGAGCACCTTGCGAAGGTGGGTAACAACCCCGTCGCCAAGATCCTGGCGGATACGCTGGATCAAGCGAATGCCAAGTTCCTGGAGAGCAACAAGTCCCCAGCCCGTAAGGTCGGGGAGATCGACAACCGCGGCAGCCACTTCTACCTCGCGCTCTACTGGGCGCAGGCCTTGGCCGCGCAGACCGCGGACAAGAAGATCGCGGAGAAGTTCACGAAGATCGCGAAGGATCTGACGGACAACGAAAAGAAGATCGACGGCGAGTTGCTGGCGGCCCAGGGCAAGCCGCAGGATGTCGGCGGGTACTATCACCCGAACGATGCCAAGGCCGGCAAAGCCATGCGGCCCAGCGCGACGCTGAACGCGATTGTCGACGCGATTGCCTAGACACCGAAATGCGTGAGGCGCCCTCGTGGCGCCTCACGCTAGACGGATACGAGAAACCTATGGCGCAAGACACCAATGAGAATGTGATTGACCAGCCCGAAGTGGCAAAGCCTCGGATGGTTACAGTGGAAATCGCCGGGAAGAAGTATGAGGTGCCTGAGGGGATCACCTTGATGAAGGCCCTCTGGTACACCGGCCAGGAAGTTGTGCGAGGCGCCGGTTGCCTTGGGGGATTCTGCGGTGCCTGTGCGACCTACTACCGAACCAAGGATGACCCCAAGGTCAAGACTTGTCTCTCCTGTCAGACCGCGGTTCAGGATGGCATGTCGTTTTCGATGATGCCGCCGTTCCCCGCCCGCAAGGCGACATATCAGATCGCCGAGCTGAAAGATCCTAAGCAGGACTTATTCGCGCTCTATCCCGAAGCACCGCTTTGCCGCAACTGCAACGCCTGCACTGAAGCGTGCCCCCAAAAGATCGATGTGCGGGAAGGCGTGTGGAAGGCCGTCTTCGGCGATTTTAAGAGCGTGTCCGAGATGTTTATGGATTGCGTGATGTGCGGTATGTGCACGCCGGTGTGCATCGCAGACATTGCGCCCAATCTCGTTGCGTTATATGTCAGCCGGGCACAGGGGGCGCACTTTACCGAGAAACCTCCCAGGTTGGACGTGCGCATTCGAGAAATCGAAACCGGCAAATATACGGCCGAGTGGGATCGTGTTATGAAGATGAATGATGCCGAACTCAACAAAGCTTGTGCCGAGTTGAAGTGACGCGGGCAGCGCTAAATTCCAATACCGAAGCCACACCAATTCCGCCAACGACGAACCCCGAACGACGAGAGACCTGAATTACAATGGACATCCACAAGTTGCAGGAAATCGTTCACTCCACCCGAGAGGCGCGGCGCAAGCAGACCCTTCCAAAATACGCGCCTGCTGAACGCGATCAACTGATCAAGAAGTATCATCCCGACTTCCGTGAGAGCGCCTACCGGCCCATCAAGTTTGGACCGAACGCCGGCGAAATGACGGTTCGTGAGCTGGCGGCTTTGCTGGAGGGTGAAAGTCCGGTTCCCGGCGATCTGGCGCTCAAGCCAGATTACACGACTGACGTCCTCGTGGTCGGGGGAGGCGGGGCGGGCTGCGCCGCTGCGCTCCATGCTCATGCGAATGGGTCCAAAGTTATTTTGGCGACCAAGTTGCGATTGGGCGATTCCAACACGGTGATGGCTCAGGGGGGCATGCAGATTGCCGTGGCTGACGAGGATTCCCCCGTCACCCACTTCCTCGACACCTTGAAGGGTGGTCATATGAAAAATGATCACCAACTCCTCAAGACTATGGTCGAGGATGGTCCCTCGGTAGCGAAATGGCTGTTGGGCCTTGGCGTCTTGTTCGATCGGGATTCTGATGGAAACCTGCATGTGAAGAAAGGCGGCGGAAGCTCGAAACCGCGACTGGTCACATGCTCTGACTACACCGGTCTCGAGATCATGAGGGTCTTAAAGGACGAAGTGCTGAACCAGAAAATCCAGCTCCTGGAGTTCTGCGCGGCCGTAGAGCTGGTCAGTGATAACGGCGTTTGTACCGGTGCCATCTTCAAGGACCTCGATAACCATCGTTTCGTCGTCGTAGCCGCAAAGACGGTCGTTTTGGCGACCGGCGGAATCGGCCGGCTCCACATTCAGGGCTTTCCGACCAGCAACCATTATGGGGCGACCGGGGACGGTCTCGCGATGGCCTACCGTATGGGCGCCAAGCTGATGCATATCGACACCTTCCAGTACCATCCGTCAGGCGCCGTGTATCCGGAGCAGTTGATCGGTGCCTTGGTGACCGAAGGCATGCGTTCCGAGGGCGGCCACTTGGTAAATGCCAAGGGTGAACGGTTTGTCAACGAGCTCGATACACGAGACGTCGTGTCCTCCTCCATCATTCGCGAGTGCGAAGAAGGTCGGGGCATTCGCACGATGTCTGGGAGAGTCGGAGTGTGGTTGGATACGCCACTACTGGAGGTTGAGCATGGGCCAGGAACGCTCGATAAGCATTTCCCGGCGATGGTGTTGCAGTATGAGCGCTTCGGCATCGATATCTCAAAGGACCCCGTCCTGATCTATCCTACGCTGCACTACCAGAACGGCGGGGTGAAGATCGATGTGAACGGGGAATCCGACGTCAAACATCTGTTCGTCGCAGGAGAAGCTTCGGGTGGGTTGCACGGACGCAATCGTCTCATGGGCAATTCGTTACTAGACCTGATGGTCTTTGGAAAACGGTCAGGAACCGTTGCTGCAGAGCGGGCACGAGCAGGGAAACAGGGTCGCCTCACGCTGGATCATCTCACTCGGTTCCGGGCAGAGGCCAAACAGCACGGGGTCTCATCCGCTGTGGTGTCGCCCATGGTTCTGCCGGCCTATGCACGAAAAGAATAGGAAGAGACAGCCATCGTCTCCTACCGCATCGATGAACTCTGAGGCGGTTGGTCTCTGTACCATCATTCACTAGCCAATATCTCTCGAGGTTGGAATGAACGTTCATGAATTTCAAGCCAAGTCATTGTTCGCGCAATTCGGCGTGCCGGTTCCGCGTGGCAAGGAGATTACCTCCCCCGACGCGGCAACTGCTTGGGCCAACGAGCTGAACACGCCCGTATTCGTCGTCAAAGCGCAGATTCATGCAGGCGGACGCGGCAAGGCCGGCGGGGTCAAGATCACCAAAGACAAAGCAGCGGTCGCAGGGCTTGCCAAAGAACTGATTGGCAAGACGTTGGTCACGCACCAAACCGGCCCAAAGGGACGCACGGTGCGTCGTCTCCTGATGGAAGAGGGCGCCAATATTGCCAAAGAGCTCTACCTCAGTATCTTGGTGGATCGGGACACCGGTTGGGCCACGTTCATTGCGAGCACGGAAGGCGGCATGGAAATCGAGGAGGTCGCCGAAAAGACGCCCGAGAAGATCATCAAGGAAGCCATTGATCCCGCGGTCGGTTTCCAAGGTCATAATGGCCGGAATGTCGCGTTTGCATTGGGGCTGCAGAATATCGAACCGGCCGTCATCAATCCCTTCGTGCAGCTGCTTGGAAATTTGTATCGCCTGTTCATGGAGAAGAACGCCGCTCTCGTCGAGATTAATCCTTTGATCATCACGAAGGAAAAGACGTTAGTTGCACTGGATGGCAAGGTGTCGTTCGATGACAACGGCATCTTTAGGCATGCCGACGTGCAACAAATGCGTGACTTGAACGAAGAAGATCCCCTGGAAATCGAGGCGACGGCCAGTAACCTGAACTATGTGAAACTTGATGGCAACATCGGCTGTATGGTCAATGGGGCGGGTTTGGCTATGGCCACCATGGATGTCATTAAGTTGGCCGGCAGCGAGCCGGCAAATTTTCTCGATGTCGGGGGCGGCGCCACGAAGGAGACGGTTGCGGCCGGTTTCCGGATTCTTCTCAAGGATCCTAACGTCAAGGGCATCTTTATCAATATTTTCGGCGGCATTGTCCGCTGCGAACGCATTGCCCACGGCGTTATCGAGGCGGCCAAAGAAGTCAAGATCAACGTGCCCCTAGTGGTACGTCTGCAAGGGACGAACGCGCCTGAAGGGCGAAAGCTCCTGGCGGAATCAGGACTAAAAGTTGATGTTGCTGATGATCTCTGGGAAGCGGCGCAAAAGATTGTGAAGTTGACCGGAAAGGCCGCGTAAGACCATCCAGCAGGATTGTACGTCTGCCCGGCGTTCCGGGGGAGGCGGGAAAGAGAAGAGGATACCGTGAGCATTTTGGTCAATAAAAATACGCGAGTGGTTGTGCAAGGGATCACGGGAAAGGAAGGTTCCTTCCACGCGACCCAATGCAAAGCGTATGGAACACGGGTAGTTGCCGGCGTGACGCCGGGCAAGGCTGGTCAAGAGGTCGAGGGGATTCCGGTCTTCAATACCGTGCGCGACGCCGTGAAAAAGACGGAATGTGACACCTCACTGATCTTTGTGCCGCCTCCGTTCTGTGCGGACGCAATTTTGGAAGCTGCCGATGCCGGTGTCAAGCTCGTCATCTGCATCACTGAAGGCATTCCCGTCAATGATATGGTCAAGGTAAAGCGGGCGTTGCGAGGACGGGATGTCAGGCTCGTTGGCCCCAACTGTCCCGGTGTCATTACGGTCGATGAAGCCAAGATTGGAATTATGCCAGGTTTCATCCACAAGAAGGGAGTCGTCGGTGTCGTGTCCCGCAGTGGCACCCTCACGTATGAAGCCGTGCATCAGCTGTCGACGCTCGGGCTTGGAGAGACTACGTGCGTTGGCATCGGCGGCGATCCGGTCAATGGTACCGGTTTTGTGGATGTGTTGCCGCTGTTTGAGAAGGATCCTGAGACGCAAGCTATCGTCATGATCGGCGAGATTGGCGGCGATGCGGAAGAAAAGGCAGCCGAGTTCATCAAGAAGCAAGTGAAGAAACCCGTGGTCAGCTTCATTGCGGGAATCACGGCACCTCCCGGTCGTCGGATGGGCCATGCAGGGGCCATCATCTCGGGTGGAAAGGGAACTGCCTCTGAGAAGATGAAGGCGCTTGAAGCTGCTGGCGTTCGCGTTGTGAAGAATCCTGCAGAAATCGGTCATGCCGTGAAGACGGCTTTGGGACGATAGAGCTCTTGTAGGACAACATCTGGACGGGGGCGTCGGGAGTTCCGGCGTCCCCGTTCTATTTTTGTGGTTGAGTTTCCCATATTGCTTCGGCATGCTGCTGACGCTGATTGTGAACACGTACCATCGTGGAGGAAACTATGAAGATGCGGGTTGGAGGCATGCTGCTGGCGATAGCATTCTGGATTTGCGAGGCCGTAGCTGCCGATCGCGGCACGACCCTGACGTGGCACGGACATGCCGCGTTTGAGGTGACCACGCCCAAGGGGGCGATCATTCTGATCGATCCTTGGCTGCAGAACCCGGTCAATCCACTGGTGAAGGACAAACAGAATCCGATCGAGCACATTGAGAAGGCCGATTACATTCTGATCACCCACGGGCATTTCGACCATGTCGGCGATGCCGTGGCAATTGCGAAGAAAACTGGGGCAAAACTCGTGGCCAATTTCGAGTTGGCCTCGACTCTGGCCAAGCTGCACGGATACCCTAAGGAGCAGATCGGATTCCCCACCTTCATGAATCCGGGTGGAGAGATCCGCATCGCTGCTGGAGAAGTTCTTGTTGCGATGACGCCGGCCTTCCACTCCAGTGGGCTAGGCAATCCCTTCGCCAAGGAGCAAGAGTCGGATTTTGTATACGGCGGCAATCCTGCGGGATTTGTGTTGAAGATCCAGCATGGCCCGACCCTCTACCATTCCGGGGATACAGCCTATTTCAAAGACATGGAAGTGATCGGCGAGCAGTATGGGCCCGACATTGCTCTGCTGAATATCGGGGGGCACTTTGGCATGGAAGCGAATATGGCAGCTAAGGCGGCGGCCAGCGTCAAAGCCAAGTATGCGATTCCGCACCATTTCGGCACCTTTCCGGTGCTCACACAGGATGCCGACGGCTTCGGCGATGCAGTGAGGAGTCTGGGGATTGGATTCTTACCGATGCAGCCTGGTGACACTTTGGTGTTCGATGGGGAACAGCCTCGTGTGCCGCAATGATAGTTAGCCGCGATTCTTTCCTTTCCCCTTCCGTATGAATCGTGATAGTCTGCAACACTGCGGGCTGCGTAGCGTCCCGTAAGGCTTGAGGTTTCACTCCGGTCAACCACTTTCCCGGGATAGGGACGCTGACATGCTAGTGTTTCTCATACACGTTCGCGATCCCCAGTTTTACGCCTTGCCTGCCAAGACTCGGGCCAAGAACGGCCGTATTCGAGTCATGGGATTTCCGCCGATCGGCATCATGTCACTGTCCGCCGTGCTCAAGCAGGCGGGCCATGAGTGTGTGATGTTCGATCAAGCCAACCCGGAAACTCCCAACGACTTCATCATCGAACAGATCAAAAAGCGGAAGCCGGCCCTTGTCGGCCTGAGTTTCCTAAGTACGACGAGCTATCCCTACGCCAAGATCTTAGCCAGGCAGATTCGAGCCGCGGATGCGCAGGTCAAGTTGGCATTTGGGGGCGTGTTTGCCAGCCTGAATGCGGGTTTGGTCAAGCTGCAGTGTCCTGAAGTAGATTTCGTTTGTCGTGGCGATGGCGAGCAGCTTCTGTTGGACCTGCTCAAGAACATGGACGATCCCAGTGGTGTCGGAGGGGTGACTTGGGCACAGGATGGCCGAGTGGTGAACAATCCCAATCGTCCTGTGGAGCGCCACCTCGATCAGTGGGCATTTCCCGATCGGGAAAGTCTCGAATTGGATTTCGTGGAATCGATGCCGCTGGATGTGCCGGCGGTTCTTTCCATGGAACGGTTCACCACCATGCAGACTTCAAGGGGTTGTCCCTGGCCCTGTGTGTTCTGTGATATCCCGATTTTTAATGAAGGGAAGTGGCGAGCCAGAAGTGCCGATCACGTGGTGGCGGAGCTCAAGCATCTTGAGGCCAACGGCTACGGGTCGGTCTATTTCGTCGACGACCATTTCCTGCTTCAACCGAAGCGCATCGAAGCGATCTGCAAAGGCATCATTGAGGCAAAGCTCTCGATTCAGTGGGGAATCGAAGGACGGGTGGACTCGGTCGCGCAACACTTGTTCCCCATTATGGCGCAGGCGCACTGTCGGACGGTGATGTTTGGAATCGAAAGCGGGAGTCAGAAGATTCTGGACCGACTGCAAAAAGAGCAAACGCTGGAGGAAGTCGAGACCGCCGCCAAAAATGCGAAGAAGGCGGGGATCGAAATCGTCCACGGTTTCTTCACGGTTGGAAATCCTGATGAAACCGTCGAGGATATGGAGAAGACGTTCGATTTTGCCTCACGACTACCGTTGGATACGTTCGGCTTCAATCGGCTCTGTGTCTACCGGGGCACGCCTTTGTGGCAGGAATATGTCAAGCGTGGCTTGGTGAGTGACGCCAAGGATTGGTACAAGTACTTCAAATGTTCCGAGATCGATCCTACGTGCCTTCCTGGAGAAGTGATCAATCGAGTCCGCCAGGAAGGGTTGAAGAAGCTGTTTCTCTACAAGTTGACCCGGTATCCCATTCAAACCTTCAAATTGCTCCGCCGGTTCCTCCGTTACATGCCGTTCCGGGATGTCGCCTATCTCATTATGAAGCCCTTTCTCGGACAAAAGAAGGGTGCGACCAAAGCAGAGGTCCTCTCTCGTGCGGTTGAGCACGCGGAAATGAAAGATGCTGCAGCTCAGCTCACCCAATTGAGCGACGAACTGCTGCATAATGTGATGGAAGAGTCGAGAGCGGAGCGGCTGCGCATTCAAAAAGAAGCTGAGACTACCCGCGAGTTGCCCGTGCTGCCCTCCCGTTAAGCTCTGGTCACTCAGAGCGAATCATGCACTGACTTGCCTGCGAAGCCGATATCCTGTCTGACACTCACCTCAGTCCAGCGTAGGTAGCCTGCGGTGGGGTGCTCCTGGACTATGCTGAATGGTCTATTCGACCGCGGCGTGCAATGGTTCCACAACGCTGGGAAACCAAAGGATGGGCGGGATGGATCAGGGATGATGCCGGACCGAAGGGTGAGAAGCTTGAGGGGAAAACCGAGGAGCCTGCTTGCGCAGGCTCCTCCTGATGCGGCTAGGTTCCCATTTCCCAAGACGCCAGGTACTTCACCTGTTCTTTGGTCAGCTTATCGATCGACATCCCCATGCCCGCCAGTTTGAGACGGGCGATTTCCTTGTCGATGTCGGCAGGGACAGGGTACACTTTCTTCTCGAGTTTTTTGTAATTCTTGACGATAAATTCCGCTCCCAGTGCCTGATTCGCAAAACTCATGTCCATGACGCTGGAAGGATGGCCCTCAGCGGTGGCTAGGTTCACCAACCGTCCTTCCCCGAGCAGGCTCACTCGGCGTCCGTTCTTCAGGGTGTACTGGTCCACACCGGTCCGCACCGCGAGCTTTTTCTTGCTGAGCTTTTCCAGTGCCGGGATGTCCAACTCCACGTTGAAATGGCCGCTATTGCAGACGATGGCGCCGTCTTTCATCGCCGCAAAGTGCTCGCCGCGGATCACGTGAATGTTCCCGGTGACGGTGACGAAGAAGTCGCCGATCGCGGCAGCCTGCTCCATAGGCATGACGCGATATCCGTCCATAACCGCTTCCAAGCCCTTCATGGGGTCCACTTCTGTAACCACGACGTCAGCTCCCATCCCCTTCGCACGCATCGCGATTCCGCGACCGCACCAGCCATAGCCGACTACCACGACTGTGGAGCCACAGACCAGGCGATTCGTAGCGCGTACGATACCGTCTAAGGTGCTCTGACCAGTCCCATAGCGATTGTCGAACATGTGTTTGGTATCGGCATCATTGACGGAGATGACGGGGAACTTGAGGACTTTCTTCTCGGCCATGCTGCGGAGCCGGATCACGCCGGTGGTGGTTTCCTCCGTGCCGCCGATCACGTTCTTGAGGAGGTCCTTGCGCTTGGAGTGGAGGTGTGAGACGACGTCGGCACCGTCATCCATCGACAGATGCGGCTTGTGGCCGATTGCGGATTCGATATGACGATAGTAAGTCTTGTTGTCTTCACCCTTGATGGCAAACGTCGGAATGCCGTTGTGGCGGACAAGTGCCGCGGCGACGTCATCCTGGGTACTCAGTGGGTTCGAAGCGCAGAGGCGCACGTCAGCGCCGCCGGCCTTGAGCGTCTTCATGAGGTTGGCGGTTTCTGTCGTCACGTGGAGGCAGGCGGTGACGCGTATGCCTTTGAGCGGTTGCTCACGCTCGAAGCGCTTACGGATAAGCCGAAGTACTGGCATCGTGGCTTCTGCCCACTCGATCTTCAGCTTCCCCTGATCCGCTAACTCGATATCCTTCACATCGTAATCCACTGGCTCCTCCTCTTGTGTCGTAGTCAATGCCGTGTCGATTGCTCGTGATCTCAGAAAAAAGGGGGCGGGCATGGGGCCCGCCCCCTGAACTGTTCCGCACGTGACAGGATCAGATGCCCGCGTCTTTGCGCAAGACCTTGGCCTTGTCCGTCTTCTCCCACGTGAATTCTGCCTCATTGCGGCCGAAATGACCGTACGCGGCGGTCTTTCGGAAAATCGGCCGGCGCAACTTGAGGTGGTCGATAATTCCTCGCGGGGTCATCGGGAAGTGCTTTCGGACCAATTTGTCTAAGCTTTCCGGGGCGACTTTCTCGGTGCCTTTCGTATCGACTAAGACGGAGACGGGATCCGCTACGCCGATGGCATAGGCCAACTGAACCTCACACTTGTCCGCAAGCCCTGCGGCGACGATGTTCTTGGCAATATATCGGGCCATGTAGGATGCCGAGCGGTCGACCTTTGTTGGATCCTTTCCGGAAAATGCGCCACCCCCGTGGCTGCCATGACCGCCGTAGGTGTCCACGATAATCTTTCTTCCCGTCAGACCCGTATCGCCCATCGGCCCTCCGACTACGAACCGGCCGGTCGGGTTGATGTGGTGCTTTACACTGGCGGGATCGTAGAGTCCCTTCGGCATGGATGGCCGAATCACCTGTTCCATGATGCCCCGCTCAATCTGCTTATTGGTAACCTCAGGGCTGTGCTGTGTCGAAACAACGATCGTGTCTACGCGGAATGGCTTCCCATCCTTGTACTCGATGGTGACTTGCGACTTTCCGTCCGGACGGACCCAGGGGAGGATCTTCTTCTTGCGGACCTCTGCCAGGCGTTTGGTCAGCCGGTGAGCCAGCACGATCGGCATGGGCATCAGTTCGCTGGTTTCATTTGTGGCGTAGCCGAACATCAAGCCCTGGTCTCCGGCTCCGCCCGAGTCCACGCCCATGGCAATATCGCCGGACTGTTGGTGGATCGAGGTCAGGACCGAGCAGGTGTTACAATCAAATCCCCATGATGCATCGGTGTATCCGACATCACGGATCACATCGCGAATGATATCAGGGATTTCAACGTAGGCTTTTGTGGAGATTTCTCCGGCGACGAAGGCGATGCCGGTTGTCAGTATGGTTTCACAGGCGACGCGGGAGAACTTGTCCTTGGCAAGAATGGCGTCGAGGATTCCGTCTGAAATCTGGTCAGCGATTTTATCGGGATGCCCTTCGGTGACAGATTCAGACGTAAACAGGTAGTTGTGTCTCATTGTGCCCCCTGGAAAGTGTGGTGATCTGCGATCTGCGGCGCGGTGAGGAGCCCGAATTGCACGGGATGTTGAGCTAGGCTAGCCTCGGCTATTGCTCGATTGCCGCGAAAACTATTGCGATATTAGCGGACCTGCCCTTATTTGTCCACCTATTCAAAGGTAGGAAAACCAGTGTCGCGAGGGCCTATGCGTTGCTTGACAGCCGTTTGATTCGACTTGTAGGATATCTTACATTTCGCGTATTTGGAGCACTTTTCGACAAACACTCTGCCTTGGCCTCTCCATCCTGATGAATCCGGCCCCCAGTCGGCGCAGGATCCTACGTGCGACTCCATACTATTCGTGGATGGAGGTTGTGCTATGGCCAGTTGCAGGAGATAGGCGCACGTTTCATGAGCAGTAAATCGGACGCTGTGACCGGGCCAGAATCCTCCCGTCCCTCCACCTCGGGTTTGGGGTGGGACGAGTTTTCCCGTGAGATTGTGGATTTTTTCGCCTCAATCAAGCTGGCGATGTTCCTTTTTATCGTCTTGGCCATGACCGCGACGATCGGGACCGTCATTCAGCAAGGTGAGCGGGCGGAAACGTATGTTCAAGAGTATGGGGAGGATGCATATCGCTGGTTTCTTCGATTGGGATTGACGGATGTCTACCATACGTGGTGGTTTACGGGCCTGCTCGGGCTCCTGTGCGTCAATTCCCTGACCTGCTTTTATAAGCGATTCCCTTCCGTCTGGCGGTCAATGCGCCACGACAAAGTGAGTGTTTCTCTCCCCTTCATCCAAGGACTCAAGCACCAGTCGTCGATTCCCGTCGCCCAATCGAAGGAGTCGGCCGCTGAATTGCTGATCAAGCTGTTTGCCGAGAAAGGATACCGGGTCTTGGCCAAAAGCGATCCCGGCGAGATCACGGTATATGCCACCAAGGGCATCATGGGGCGAGTGGGGGCACACGTCGCCCACCTGAGTGCGACTGTGATTGTATTGGGTGGATTGATTGGGAGCTACTATGGCTTTCAGGAATTTGGTGTCTGTCTGGAAGGCCAGACCTACCATATTCCCAGGGGAAATTTTGACCTGAAGATCGACAAATTCTGGATCGACTACCATGAAAACGGCTCGGTGAAATCCTACAATAGTACCCTCACTGTCGTGGATCAGGGCGTTCCCACGGTCACCAAGACAATTACCGTGAATGATCCGCTGGTGTACAAGGGGATTTGGTTCTATCAGTCCAGCTATGGGGATGCGTGGGATCAGATCGAGGTCGCTCGCGTGAATATCAAGGACAAGGCGACCGACAAGATTCTCAAGACCGTAGACCTTGAGTGGAACAAGGAAAAGGCTATTGACGGGCTGCCACTGAAGATGAAAATGACGGACTTCGTGGCAGATTTTGCCTTTAACTCAACGGAAAAGAAGGTGTATTCCAAAACGGCCGAGCATACTAACCCGGCCATTCGCTTAACCGTGGATGAGCGAAGTTCTGTTCAATCTACTCCGTGGGTGTTTTACCACTACCCCGACCTTTTCGAGATTAAGGACTCAAACTATCAATTTGAATTCATCGGCTATCAGCCGAAGAAGTTCACCGGTCTTCAAATCGCCAGGAATCCCGGTGTCAACATTGTCTGGATCGGGTGTACGATGTTGGTGGTCGGCATGACGCTGTCCTCGATCATTTACCACCGTCGTCTGTGGGCGAAGGTCGTCCCTGGTGAGACTGGTGTGACGATCCATGTCGGTGGGACGACCCACAAAAGCCAGATCGATTTTCAGAAGGAATTTAGAAAGCTTACCGAAAAGATTGGGGGAGTCCCCGTAGCCTCAAGAACCACGGCGCCTGGCGGCCGCTAAGCAAGCCCTCAGCCAGGCATCGGTTAACGATAGACGGAGGTCCGTTATGATGCGCTCGCTGTTTTTGTTCGACATGACCTTCTGGCTCTACCTGGCCGCGCTCGGCCTCTATATCGCCTACTTGTTCGCTCGGCGTCCGACGATGGAGTTGGCTCCTGCTGGGCTTCCGATCGACAGCCCGGAGGAGCGGGACGGTGCCTGGGCCACCCAGCTCGGGCAGGTGGCGACGCTGGTCACAGTGTTCGGTTGGATGCTGAATACCATGGCATTGACGACCCGTGCATTCGAGCGAATGCAGCATTCTGGAACTTTTGCACCGTGGTCGAATCAATTCGAAGCGATGGCCTACGTTTCCTGGGCCATCATCCTCGGGTATGTCCTGTTGGAGTTTCGTTATAAGATCAAGGCCATCGGCGCGTTCGTCGTGGGGATTGGCTTTATCGCAATGGGGGCAGCCTCATTGCTACCATACCGGTATCAGACGGCCGAACCGCTGGTTCCGGCGCTGAACAGCTACTGGATCTATATCCACGTGTCTGTGACGCTCACGAGCTATGCGGCCTTTGCCATGGCAGGGGGGTTGGGTGTGATGTATCTCTTCAAAGAGCGTGCGATCACCCGAGACAGCAAGTCCCGCGTGTATGAAGCCTTCCCGGACCTCGAAACGATCGATGAACTTGGGTATAAGGCCATCATGATCGGGTTTCCCTTGCTCGCGTTTGGAATCATCCTCGGAGCCATGTGGGCCAACTATGCATGGGGTGGGTACTGGAGTTGGGATCCGAAAGAAACCTGGTCGCTCATCGTCTGGTTGATTTACGGCGCCTATATTCATGCTCGGATGACGCGGGGATGGGAAGGGCATCGGGCTGCTATTTATGCGATCTTCGGCTTCCTGATGGTGATCTTTTGCTTCTGGGGAGTGAATTTTCTGCTATCAGGGCTCCACGCCTACGCCTAAAAGCGAGGCGCGCTTCAGTCCTGCACGCGGCGGACGGCGCGGAGGACTGTGCCGATCGAGGAATGGAGATTCAATAGGCGTATGACGGAGCAGACTTCGAACGCGACAACGGCCGGCCACGGGCCAAGCGGCTCGTCCAAAGTCGTGGTTCTTCTGATAGCGGTGGTAATTTTGGCCACGATGTTTTTGGTCGTCTGGTTCCAAAGTTCGAAATACGAACCATTGGTCGTAGGGAAGGAAGCGCCGGATTTTCTTCTGACGGATCTCAATGACAAGCCCTATCGGCTCAGCGATTTCCGCGGTAAGGTAGTCTTCCTCAATTTTTGGGCGACTTGGTGCAAGCCCTGCAAAGAGGAGATGCCGTCGATGGAAATTCTCTACAAGAATTTCGAGAAGGACGGGCTGGTCATTCTGGCGGTGAGCATCGATCGGGTGACGACCACCAAAGACATTTCCCCTTTTGTGAAGGCGCTCAACCTTTCGTTCCCGGTCCTGGTAGATTCCTGGGGTAAGACGGACAAGCCTTACAAGCGAATGGGAGTTCCTGAAACCTTCCTGGTGGACCAACAGGGGATTGTCAGGGAGATCATCATCGGTCCGCGGGATTGGACGCGACTCGACAGTCTGAAGGTCCTGACCCAATTGCTCAAGCCAGGAGAAAAGGCCGCAGGGCTCACGCCTCCCTCCGTTCAACCAGGCTCGTAGGCAATGTCCATGACACGCATGGTCTTGTTTTGTTCGCTATGTCTGATCGCTCTCCTCGCCGGTGTATGGCGCGAGGCTGTGATCGCCGGACCGGTCATGGGATCGGGAGCCCTGCCGGTAGCGGAGTCCGTTCCACAGATCGACGAAGAGGCGCCGAATTTCTTGTTGAAGGATTCGGAAGGCTTTAACGTGACCCTGGATCAGTTCCGGGGAAAAGTCGTTCTGTTGAATTTTTGGGCGACCTGGTGCGGGCCCTGCAAAATCGAGATGCCGGCCATGGAACGCCTATATCGTTCCTTCAGCCGAAAAGAGTTTGAGATTCTTGCGGTGTCAACCGATGCGCAAGGCGCAGCCGTCACGCGACCGTTTCAACAGGAAGTCGGCTTCACGTTTCCGATCCTGCATGATTCCGACTTTCGCATCGGTCTTCGCTACGGGGCCCGCCAACTCCCCATGACGTTCCTCATCGACAAGAAGGGGATCATCCGCAAACGCATTCCCGGTGCCCGTGACTGGAGTGCCCCCGAGGGGCGTCGGCTTGTCGAGTCGTTACTGCGAGAGACCGCGTCATGACCGATGCCATGCCTTCGATATCATTGGTCGCCGCCTTCTCGGCCGGACTGCTTTCGTTTGTGTCTCCCTGCGTACTGCCGCTGGTGCCCTCCTATATTTCCTACATTACGGGTTTGTCGGTCGAACAGTTGACCGATGTCTCCGAACGCAGTCGGTTCCGGAAGGCCATCATCCTAAACTCGTTGTTATTCATTGCCGGGTTCTCCACCGTGTTCGTGGCATTCGGCGCGTCGGCGAGCTTGCTGGGACAAGCACTGATTACGTACCAGGATCACCTCCGTCGAATTGGCGGCATAGTCGTTGTAGTCTTCGGCCTCTATCTGCTCGGGATCCTGAACCTGAATTTTCTCAAGATGGAACATCGGTATCAGTTCAGGAATCGACCAGCCGGGTTCTTGGGGTCTTTCTTGATCGGGATCGCGTTCGCTGCAGGGTGGACGCCTTGTGTGGGGCCGGTGTTGGGCACCATTCTTCTCTATGCCAGCACGACAGAGTCTCTCCTGAGCGGAGTGGTGTTGTTGACGGCGTATTCGCTTGGATTGGCGCTGCCATTGTTTCTCACAGCGCTCGGTGTGGACCGATTCCTCAGCTACTTCAAGGAAGTGAGGGCCTATTTGTGGGGGGTTTCGACGGTGAGCGGCGTGTTGTTGATCGTGGTGGGTGTCATGATCTACGCCAACTCCCTGACAACCATCACCAGTTTCCTCGAACGGTACGGCATCGGATGGTACCTGGGGCAATAAAGAGCCCATTCATGTATTGAGAAGAATGGAATTGCGACTCGCCCTTTGACCAGTCTGGCTCCTCGAGGCTTCATTCGAACCAACCGGTCTTCTCGGTTCTGCGGTTTCCTCATCGCGGACATTCATATCAACATGCAGACAAGACCCATCCCCAGTTATGACGCGGCAATTATCGGAATGGGGCCGGGCGGCGCTGTGGCTGCGGCCGAACTTAGCCAAGCCGGCCTTAGGGTCATCGCCTTCGACAAGGAAGTCCATCCGCGTTACAAGGTATGCGGCGGTGGACTATCCGCTCGTATTACGCAGGTGCTGCATCTCGAGTTAGATTCGCTCGTCGAACGCAGCATTTATGGGGTGCGGTTTACCTACAAGGGCCAGCGCTCTCATTTGATCGAATCATCATCCCCGATCGCCTACATGGTCATGCGGGATCGGCTCGATCACCATCTTGGCGAGAGGGCGCGGCAGAGCGGCACGGACATTCATCAGGGGGAAGCGGTCGTCGGCCTGGCCCAGGACGAGGACGGGGTCGATATTGTAACGGCTCGGAGTCGTTATCGAGCGGCGGTGGTCATCGGGGCCGATGGGGCCAATAGCCTCGTGGCCAGACAACTGTTTCCTGGCCGTTCAGTCCATCGCGTGCCGGCCCTTGAAAGTGAAGTGCCTGTCGAGGATGACTGCGAAATACCCGGTGCCCGGAGCATTCTGGTGGATATTGGTGCGGCCTCACAGGGGTATGGGTGGATCTTCCCGAAGCAAGGGCGGCTATCGGTCGGGTTGGGTGAGTTCCGCTTAAAGTCGAGCCGGCTGCGAGCCTCTTTTGAAAACTTTGTCCGGGAGCAGGAGGGGCTCGCCCAGCGTGAAGTTCCTCGCCCCATCGGGCACCCCATTCCGGTGTTTTCCCGCGAGGGCAATGGTGAAAGGGGACAAGCCGGATCTCTCGTGAACGGCAGGGTACTACTCGTCGGCGACGCAGGCCATTTGGTCGATCCGTTGTTCGGCGAAGGAATATACTATGCCGTGCGATCAGGGCAGCTTGCCGCTCGTGCGATCCTTCGCACGGCCAAAGAACCCGGGCGATCGCTGCAAGAGTATGAGAAGGATGTGGAGCGGGAGATCGTGCCCGAATTCCGGGTCACGGCACGGATTGCGCGTGTCGTGTATGGGTTTCCTTACCTCTGCTTCAAACTCCTTCGCAAGTACGAACCGATCGTGCAGGGCTACTTTGGTGTGTTGCAGGGGCGAACAACGGCGGAACGCTTTCTTGGTGAGGCCAAGGCGAAGGTCAAGGCGTCGGTGGGCGAACTATTGCTGGAAGCGGTACGGCTGCGATAAGCCAGCGAGGCTCAGCACCAGGCACCAAGCCGGCAGGCAACGAACGGCTTGCGAATCGAGATAGCCGACGAACTCTGGGCGGCAGCCCCGGGGGAGCGACTTAACGGTGCAGTGAAGGCCGGGGCCATTACCGAGGCCACGAGATTCCCATCCCGTGGCGTTTCCGGAGTTGGATCAGTCTTGGCAACCGCGGGCTGGCTGGCGGCTAGGGGAGTCGGTGGTAGCTTGGCCAAGAGCTTTTTCCCGTCCTGTGCCGCGTTACTCTGCGGGTATTTTTCGGCCAATAGGGTCAATTTCTCCGTCGCCCAATCATTGGCCCCCATTTCTTTATAGCTCATGGCCAAATAGTAAAGGGCATCGGGCGCGACTTTCTTGTCTGCATAGTCTTTCATGATCTGATCGAAGCGGTGCGCGGCGGCCAGATAGGAGCCACGGCGGTAATAAAACTGCCCGACGAACAGATGGGTTTGGGCCAGCCATTCATGGCATTCATCGATCCGCTGAAGGGCCTGCGCTTCATACTTGTTACCGGGAAATTCCCGCCGCAGTTTTTCAAACGCCGTAATGGCCTTCGCCACCGGCTCGGGATCCCGATCCACAGACTTGGCCATCTTGAGATGGCTCTCGCCGAGTCTAAATTGGGCGTAAGAAGCCAATTGATGCGATCGATGCAATTCGAGAAAGTGCTGGAATTCGACAATGGCTTCAGGGAATTCTTCCTTCTCGAAAAAGGCCTCCCCGCGCTTCATGATGACATTCGGGTCATAGTTCTTTTCGATCGTGTCGCCGAGGAAGATCTGCTCGTCCGTTCCAGTCACCGGTTTTCCGGAAGCGGTCTTCTGTTTGCTGGAGCAGCCGGTGCTCAGCCACAGCAGGCTGACGATCAGGCTTACGCAGACATACACCACCCTTGAATGCCGGTGCATCCAGATCCTCCCTCTACAAGTTGCCGAAGAATCCACTAGGCTAACTCTTCAAATTTTTAGCAAAATTGGCACTTAAAAGCAACGAAACCAGGAATGCTTGTTGACCGTCTAGGGGCTGGGTCCTATAATCGCGCCGCGCGCGTTCCTGGGAGTTCCGGAGGCAGTTCCGCCGGCTCCCGATGATGAAAATTCGATCGCTAGGCGGTCGCTCTGGGGGCATTAAGCGGGGCCGCGCACATGGAAGAGGAATCACGTGAAGCGGAGTCGCATTATCGGGACCGGCGTTTACTTGCCCTCTCGAGTCCTATCCAACGAAGAGGTTGGGGCTCGGGTTGGGTTAGCCGCCGAGTCGATCTTTGCCTTGACGGGTATTCGTACTCGATACTGCGTTGAGGATGGGGTGGCGACTTCGGATTTAGGGATAGAGGCTGGGCGCCGAGCTTGTCAGGCCGCGGGTTTTCGGCCTGAATCGGTAGAGGCGGTGATTGTCTCCACAACCTCGCCCGATATGCCATTCCCATCCACGGCCTGCCATATCCAACGCGGCTTGGGAACCAAGGCCGTGGCCGCATTTGATCTGTCTGCCTCCTGCTCGGGGTTCCTGTATGGGCTTTCAATGGCCGATGCCATGATTCGCGTCGGGCAATTTCAGTCGGCGCTTGTAATCGGGGCGGAGATTAAGTCACGCACACTCGACCCGCATGACAAGGAGACGGCCGTGCTCTTCGGGGATGGAGCTGGGGCTGCTCTGCTGGTACGGGAAGAATCGAGCGGTCCCTTGGCGCCGGGAATCTTGGGCATTCGTCTTTATGCACAGGGAGCCGGACACGATTTGATCAAGGTGAAGGCGGGGGGATCGCGCAGACCCAGCCGGGCAGAAACGGTCTCGGCAAATGAGCACGTGCTGCGGATGCAGGGTGGGCCGGTCTTTCGGGCCGCGATTCGCCATCTGGAAGCGGCCATGACTGAACTTCTGAAGGAGTTTGGCGTGTCGACCCAGGATTTGGCGCGCGTCATTGCACATCAGGCGAACGCGCGTATTCTTGATCAACTCCGTCGACGTCTTGGGTTGGCTGAGGGCGTTCTGTACCAGGCGATTGAGCGGTTCGGAAATACCTCCTCGGCCTCGCTGCCGATTGCACTCGACGAAGCCGTGCGAGACAACCGGCTACGCTCGGGCGATCTGGTGCTCCTCGGGGCGTTCGGTGGTGGACTGACTTGGGCGACGGGCCTGATGCGGTGGTAGCGGAGTGGCTGTCAACTGGTTCACCCGTAACACCGTTGTAACCTGACTAAAATACCATGGGCGTCCGGATTTAGAGAGGAACGTATGTTTGGCCTCATACCGAGAGAAGAAGCATTCTTCGACCTGTTCAAGAATGCCGCGCACAACATGATCGAGGGGAGTCGCCTCCTCAAGGACATGATGGAGGATTTTCATAACCCCGTCGAAAAGGCCAAGCGGATCAAGGAAGTCGAGCACGTCGGAGATGGCATCACGCACGAGATCGCCCGCAAGCTGAACCAGACCTTCATCACCCCCATCGACCGCGAAGACATCCACGACCTGGCGAGCGCCCTGGACGATATTCTGGATGTGGTGGAGGCGATTGCCGACCGGTTCGTGCTCTACAAGGTGACCGCGCCGACCGAGCTGGCCATCAAGCTGTCCAATGTGCTGTATCAGGCGGCGGTGGAAGTCGGCGCGACGGTGGATCTTCTTGGAAAGCCGCATCCGGATGTGACCGAATGCAGCGTGCGGGTCAATAGCTTGGAAAACGAAGCCGACCGCATCTCCCGGGACGCCATCTCGGGTCTCTTCGAAAACGTCACGGACCCCATCGCCGTCATCAAATGGAAAGAGATCTACGAAAATTTCGAGTCGGGCACTGACCGCTGCGAGGATGTGGCCAACATTTTGGAGCGCATCGCCTTAAAGCACACGTGACCCTGCGGAATTGTCCCATCGGCGTCACTGCTGCAGTACCCCCGTGGAATAGGATGAACGTGTCATGGTTGAACTGAGCGGATTGCTCTTGTTCGTGGTGATTCTGGCGCTGCTCTTCGATTTTTCCAACGGGTGGCACGACAGTGCAAATGCCATTGCTACGGTTGTCTCGACGAGAGTCGTCAGTCCGGCCACGGCCGTGATCGTGGCCGGCGGCCTCAATGTGGCCGGCGCGTTCATGTCGACGGCGGTGGCTAAAATGGTCGGGGGCGGCATCGTCGATCCGCAAGCTGTCACGCAAGTAGTCGTGGCATCCGCATTGGCCGGCGCGATCATCTGGAACTTCCTGACGCTCATGTTGGGATTGCCGACAAGTTCCTCCCACGCCCTCATCGGCGGGTTGGTCGGCGCGGCGATAGCCCATGGGGGCGTGAATGCGGTGAAGTTCTCCGGCTTGCGCGGGGTGTTGGAAGCGATGGTGCTGTCGCCGTTCTTCGGGTTCGCGATGGGTCTTCTGCTCATGGTCGCCTTGAGCTGGGCATTCTTCCGTGTCCCAAGGGCTCAGGCCTTGCGGGTGTTCTCCCGTCTCCAATTGGTCTCCGCGAGCTTCATGGCTTTCAGTCACGGTGCGAATGATGCGCAGAAGGCCATGGGCATCATCACGCTGGCCTTGGTGTCGGCCGGTGCCATCTCGACGCCGGAGGTGCCGACGTGGGTGATCGGTTCCTGCGCCCTCGCGATGGGGCTCGGCACTGCCGTTGGGGGTTGGAGGATCGTCAGGACCCTCGGGATGCGCATCGCCAAACTCGAACCGGTGCATGGATTTGCGGCTGAGACGGGCGCTGCGGCGGTCTTGCTGTTCACCGCGCATGCCGGATTGCCGGTGAGCACCACCCACACAATTACTTCCACCGTCATGGGCGTGGGAGCCGTGAAGCGCTTGTCCGCCGTGCGTTGGGGCGTAACGGCGCGAATCCTCTCGGCCTGGCTGTTCACCCTGCCGGGGGCCGCGCTCTTGGCGACGACCATCTATCTCATCGTATCGAAATTGTTGTAAGGCTATTCTGTCTGGCCGGAAGCCGGACGATGAACCGACTTCCTCTGGGTTTGTTTGCTTCCACCCACACGTGCCCGCCGTGGGCCTCGACGATGTGTTTCACGATCGCGAGTCCGAGGCCCGTTCCGCCAAGCTCCCGAGACCGCGCCTTGTCGACCCGATAAAACCGCTCAAAGACCCGTGGCCGGTCGGCTTCAGGAATGCCGATGCCTGAATCGGCAACCATGATGTCGATAGTTCCCACTTCATGGTTCTGGTGGCGGTCGCGCGGTACGCGGACTCCGACGACGATGTGGCCTTGGGCCGGTGTATATTTGACCGCGTTGTCCAAGAGGTTAATGAAGACTTGGGCGAGTCGCTCCTCGTCACCGTTGACGAAGGGCAGATCTTCCGGCAGGCCTAACTCAATCTGATGCTGCTTCTTGTCGGCCAGAGGCTTGATCACCGCGACCGTGCGTTCGACCAGAGCTCGTACGTCGACTGGTTCCTGTCGGAAATGCAGTTGGCCGGACTCAATCTGCGACAGTTGCAGGAGATCGTCGAGAATCAGGTTCAGGCGATTGCTCTGCTTCATAATGATTTCGAGGAACGCGGTGGCGGTGTCCGGGTCGTTCTTGCCGCCGTCCATAAGGGCTTCGACGTAGCCCTTGATCGAGGTCAACGGCGTGCGCAGTTCGTGCGACACGTTTGCCACGAAATCTTTGCGGATCTTCTCGAGCCGGCGCAGGTCGGTGATGTCGTGGAAGACGAACACCGCGTACGCTTCTTGTTCCCGGCTCCCGCCCGCGATGGAGGCTTCAATCCGTAGGCAGCGCCCGCTGGGCGTGAGTGTGATTTCGCCGCCCTGACCGGTTCGGGTCTGCAGGACGGACGAGACCAGCGCGCTGAGGCCCTCGTGTCGAATCAGTTCTCCAAAGGGGCGGCCGCGCGATTCCGTCAGCTCTAGTGATAACATCCGTTCCAGGGCGGGATTGACCTGCACCACCACCCCCCGGTAATCGAGCACCATCACGCCTTCTACCATGGCGATGAGCATGGCCAGCAACTGCGCGCGGTCGTCTGAGACCTCCTTGATTTTGGCTTCCAACTCATCGGTCATATGATTCAGGGTTTGGGCCAAGAGGCCGACTTCATCGGTGGATGTGGTGGAGATGCGCACTCCTGGAGTGCCACCCGCCAACTGCCGTGCCACGGAGGCGATTTCGGAGAGGGGTTTGGTCAAGGTGCGAGAGACCCAGACGCTGAGTGCCATGGCGGTCAGAAACGCCACCCCGAACGCTGCAGCTAGGTCGCGCTGGATATGTGCAATGCGTTCGTCGATGGTCGTGAGGGGAAGGCCGAGCCGCACGATCGGAACGCCGGGATTCATTCTGTCCGGTCTTGCCAGGGGAACCGCAACATAATAGGTGCGTTCACCGGTAGTCTGGCTGGCTCGGATATCGGTTCCGCTTCCGGTGGCGATGGCTTGGGCTACTTCCGGTCGCGAGAGGTGGTTTTCAATGGTCGCGAGGCCGGTCGGCGGAATCGCGCTGTCTGCCAGTACGTTGCCGTCCTGCCGAATGACGGTGATGCGAGCGTGAGATTGCTGGCTCAACTCCTGGACCGTTGCATGCAGGATCGCCGGGGGTGCCGTAGCACCGGATTGATCGAAGAGCGGCCGCAGCGAGGTGCCTACCAACGCCACTCGGACATTCAACATGTCCGCGGTCCTGCGCAGTTCGGTTTGCTCGGCCGACCGGATGGCCAGACCACCCGCCACCGCCAACCCCACCATGACGGCGGCCAGCGTACCGAGGGCAACCTTCCATCTGATTCCGAGCGTCATGCCGAGGCGTCGAGCTCGCGGAGTTTGTAGCCGAGGGATTTGACCGATATGATGGCCTCCTCCAAGAGGGGGATCTTCTGCTTGAGCCGCCGCACGTGGACGTCGACGGTGCGGGTCGTGCCGTAGTAGTCATATCCCCACACGGCATTGAGTAGCACGTCGCGGGTCAGCACCCTCCCGATGTTTCGAAGCAGGTGTTCAAGCAGGCCGAATTCCTTCGCCGTCAGGTTGACCTCCCGGCCGTCGATCCGGGCTTCATGCCGCGAGAGGTCCACTGCCAGCGGGCCGTATTGGAACGTCAATCGGGCATCGGAGACATTCCGCTCCAGTCGTCGAAGCAGGGCCTTCACGCGGGCCACCAATGCCTTGGGGCTGAAGGGCTTGGTGACGTAATCGTCGGCGCCCAGCTCCAGCCCGATGACGGTATCCGATTCTTCGGCTTTTGCCGTTAACATGAGGATCGGCAGGAGGGCAGTGTCGGGGTTGAGGCGGATACGTTTGCAGACCTCCAAGCCGTCCATTTCCGGTAGCATGAGGTCAAGGATCATGAGGTCAGGACGCTCCGCCTTCACCTGGCGCAGGGCCTCTGATCCGGTCATGGCGACGACCGTGCGAAACCCGTCCTTCTCCAAATACAGTTTGACGAGTTGCAGAATATCCTTCTCATCCTCGACGATGAGAATCTTTTTGGCGGTCCCGGATGACACAGGCGGATTGTCCCATAAAGCATCATGAGGCTCAACCCCGGTTCGGACCGACCGGGGCGGGCGGTGCGCCTTGCTGCGGGGGGCGATTGCCTGGTGAGCGTCCGTCCGACCGGGACGATTCTGTTGACGATCAGGTCGACTCTGACGTAAGGTTTACGCTATCGACGGCTGTGTGCTCGCGGTTGCATCGAACCTCATTGCGCCGTGAGAGGAAGGACTTTGGTATGAAGATTTATCTGGCCAATCCCCGGGGATTTTGTGCAGGGGTGGATCGTGCCATCGATATCGTTGACCTATCGCTGAAGAAGTACGGCGCGCCGATCTATGTCCGGCATGAAATCGTGCACAGCCGGCATGTCGTCAACTCCCTCCGCCAGAAGGGCGCAGTGTTTGTGGAGGAGTTGAGCGAAGTCCCGGAAGGGTCCGTTGTGATTTTCAGTGCGCATGGCGTCGCGAAAGGCGTATGGCAGGAGGCTCAGTCACGGCGCCTCCATGTCATCGACGCCACCTGCCCGTTGGTCATCAAGGTCCACAACGAGGTGAACCGCGACTACAATCAGGGGTATGAACTGATTCTTATCGGCCATGCCGGCCACCCGGAGGTGATCGGGACGTTGGGACAGATTCCGGATAAGTTCCACCTGGTTTCGTCGGTACCCGACGTCGAAGCATTGCATGTCGAAAACACCAAGAATCTGTCCTATGTGACCCAGACGACCCTGAGCGTGGATGAATGCCGTGATATCGTCGAGGCCCTGAACCGCCGATTCCCCAACATCAAGGGGCCGCACCAGGAAGACATCTGCTATGCGACGCAAAATCGCCAGAATGCGGTGAAAGCGCTCTCGAAGCTGGTCGATGTGATCCTCGTCATCGGGTCCCCCAACAGCTCGAATTCGAATCGGTTGCGCGAGTTGGGGGAGCATTGCGGCATTCCGTCGTACTTGATCGATGCGGCATCAGACATCAATCCGGCGTGGCTCAAGGATGCCAAGGCGGTTGGGATCTCCGCCGGTGCTTCGGCGCCCGAGGTCTTGGTCTCAGAGGTCGTGGTTTACCTGAAGACTCTTGGATCTTCCGAAGACGTCGAGGAACTGACGGTGATCGAGGAAGACGTTGAATTCCTCCTCCCGAAGGAGTTGGTCACCATCGAGTCCGCATCGCGCGCGGCTGCATCGACGACATAGCTGCTGAACCCGAACGCCGGCGCCTGTCCGCAGGCGCCGGCTCCAGGTTGTGCCGTCCCCTTTCCTCCCGACTCAGTCCCGTCACGCCACGTAATTCCGACATCGCGAAGTCCTATCAGGTAGGCTCCATATGTTGGGGCTGCGCTGGATTAGTTGCCCTATATCAGGGGTTTTTCCTTTTGATTTCACCCTGCCCCTGTGATAGAAGAGGGCCGCGTTTTTCCCACGAGTCGACCCACTTTAACCTTCTCGATCGGGAGGTGGCTGGTGTACCTGAAGTCCCTGGAAATGCTCGGCTTTAAGTCATTTGCGGAAGCCAAGATTCAATTCCCCGAGGGCATTACCGCCATCGTCGGTCCGAACGGCAGCGGAAAAAGCAACGTGGTCGACTCCATCCTGTGGGTTTTGGGCGAGCAAAGCACCAAGACGCTCCGAAGCGAGCGCATGGAAGACGTAATTTTCAACGGCACGGAAGTCCGGAAGCCGCTTGGGATGGTCGAGGTTTCTCTGATCATCGGCGGTCTCGGAGAGTTGCGCCTCGATTCGATCGCGGGTCTGCCGAGTCAACTCGGCGAATATCAAGAACTCATGATCACGCGGCGGCTCTACCGGAACGGTGACAGTGAATACCTCATCAACAAAACCCAATGCCGGCTGAAAGACATTCGAAGCGTGTTGATCGAGACCAGAGCCGGCTCGAAGGGACACACCGTTATCGAGCAGGGGCGGATCGAGCAGATTCTCCAGGCCTCTCCGCAGGATCGCCGCGAACTGATCGAAGAAACGGCCGGCATCGTCCGCTACAAGAAGCAAAAGGCCGAGGCGCTTCGCAAGCTCGACCAGACGCAGCAAAACCTATTGCGGGTCCGCGACATCATCGCCGAGGTGAAGAAGCAGCTGAACTCGTTGGAGCGCCAGGCTCGGCAAGCGCGTTCGTATCAAAATTTGCAGCAGGAAGCGCGTGGGTTGGAAATTGAGTTGTTGAGCCGCGACTACCGCACCATGCGCGACGACCTCGACGGCATCGAGGTGCAGGCGCGCGATATCGAATCACGGGAAAGCAGCCAGGCCGCGGAGCAGGCCAGGCTCGAAACGGAGCAGGAAGCAATCCGCCTGCGCATGACCGACGCAGCCGAGTCGATGTCCCGCGTGCGTGATGAGTTGACCGCCATCGAACAGAAGCAATCGCATGCGCTGGCCTCGGCCGAGGTGGAGCGCAACCGGATGCAGATGTACGAACAGCAGCGCGCGCAGGCGACCCAGGAAATGGGGCGGCTGAACGCCGAACAGGAACAAGCCCAGGCCGAGTCGGAATCCTTGCGTGAAGTACTGCTGCAGGTGGAGTCGGAGATCGGAGAACAGGAGCGGCTCTTTACCGATTTGGACAGTGAGGCCAAGACGCTTGCGGGGCAGCGGGCGGCTGCGTTGGCTGAAGAAGAACGCGGTCGGCAGGATGTCCTCAACCTGGCGGTGCTCGTCGCCAATACCGAGCAAAATCTGGCGCAGCTTACCCGACGACAGGGAGAAACCGCCGCGCGTTGCGAACGGATCACACGCGAACAGAACGAGTTGACGGGGCAGGTGAGCGTGCTCGACGAGCAGCGGCACAATTTGTCCTTGCAGCGCGGGGAAGTGGGCGAGCGCATCCAGACCCTGTCGGCGCAGCGCGATGAAGCCGTGCTGCGGATCGAGCAACTGGGCGCGCAAGTCGTCTCCTCGGATCGCGACATCGTGCGGCTCACGGAAGAGGTCGCGGGCGTGGAGTCACGGCTCGGTACCCTACAGGGCGTCGTCCGCGAAGAGATGGGGTATGGCCGGGAGGGCGATGAGGAGCAAACCGCGCTCAGGACGTGCGACGGCGTGCGCGATGCGCTGGCCGAATGGCTTGTGGTGCCGGCTGGGCTTGATCGAGCCGTCGAGACAATTCTCGGTGATCGAGTTCGGGGCTGGCTGGTCGACGGACCGGAGGCGGCCTGCCGGGCAGTTGAGTTCTTGAAAGGTAAGGAGCTGGGGCGAGGGGCGTTCATCCCGCAGCAGTTGCGTTGGGCGACGGGCGACTCGGGACAGGCGCCGGTACAGCCATGGTGGGACCAGTTGCAGGGACAACCCGGCGTCGTCGGTCGAGCGGTGGATCTGATTCGTGCCGGGGAAGAATCGGCCGCCACGCTGGCCTATCTGTTCGACGGGATCGTGATCGTGGATTCCCTGTCGGTCGCGCTTCACCTGTGGGAACAGCACCAATGGGCTGCGCCCAGCGGCCCGACCTTCGTTAGTTTATCCGGGGAAACGCTGGATGCGGCCGGAGTCATTACCGGTGGTTCCGGTACGAGCACGGGCGGCGTGCTCCAGCGGCGCCGTGAAGTGTTGGAATTGGAAGCGCGGCGGGTTGAGGCTGCGGAGCAGCTGGATCAGGCGCGCCAGGCAAAAGACGAGGCCGGGCGGCAATTGGCCGAAACGCGAGAGCAGGAACAGCGGCTTGCCGGTGCGATTCGCCAGGCCGAAATGCTGGAGTTGTCGCTCGAGAAGGACGATGCCGGTGTCGAGCAACGCCGTGCGGAATTGGAGCGGCGTCTGGGGAATCTCGCCGGAGAGTTGGCGCAAGGCATGGCCGAACAAGAGCGGGTTCGTGAGGAACTCTATGCCGGACAGGTGCAGCTCGGCCAATGGATGGGCGAAAAATCCGGACAGGAAGCGACGTTGGCGCAGGTCCGGGAACGGGTCGGCGCGTTGGACCGACAAGGAATGGAGTTGCAGCAGCGTTTAACCGAAGCCCGCCTGACGCTGGAGAGTCTGCGAGGCAGGCGGGATCACGGCGTCAATGATATCTCACGCCTCAACCAGCGCCTGGAATCGTCTCGGCATCGAGTGGCTGATTTGGAGGCGCAGCTCCAAGGCGTGATCGAGGCCATCGAGCAAAGCCGTGAGGAGCGGCTGCGGCAGGAGGCCTTGTGCCAAGAGTTGGGTGCGGAGGTCGACCGGATCAAGGCCGACTTGGTTGCCGCCCAGGAACGGCAGGCGGAACAGATGGCGGCCTTGCACGCCGTGGAGCAGGGGCTGACCGGGGCTCGGCAAGTTCTCTCCGGTTTGCGCGACGAACGGATGGGGGTGGAGGTTCGGCGGGCGGAAGTCAAAACCCATCTGTCGACGTTGGAAAGTACCCTATCCGGTACCTATCAAATTGATCCGATGTCCTTGCTGGCACCGGCCGAGTCACCGGCGAATGCAGACACGCAGGAGGGGACGCCGACGCCGGAGAATCCGTTTGCCGCCGAGGAAACTCCGCAGTTGCGGGAGCAGCTGCAGAAGATTCGCGAACGGTTGGATCGCATGGGGGCCATCAACTTGGCGGCCATCGAGGAGCACCGCGAGTTGGATGAGCGCCACAAGTTTCTCTCCGCCCAGGAACAGGACCTGTCCAATTCCATCGCGTCGCTCAAGGAAATCATCCAACGGATCAACCGGACGACGAAGGATATGTTCGTAAACACGTTCAATGAACTGCAGCAGAAATTCATCGAAGTGTTCTCGCAGTTCTTTCCCGGAGGACGTGCGGAATTGCAGTTGGTCGATGAGCCGGTGGAAGAGGGCGCCGAGCAGAATGTGGCCCGTGAGCCCGGTGTGGAAATCGTGGCTCAGCCGCCGGGTAAACGACTCAAGAGCATCACGATGCTATCGGGTGGCGAGAAAACCCTGACCGCCATGGCACTGTTGATCGCGAGCTTTCTCATCCGACCGACGCCGTTCTGCATCCTTGACGAAATCGATGCGCCGTTGGACGAAGAGAATATCGGGCGGTTTACGTCGGTGCTGCGCAGCCTCTCAACTTCTGCGCAGTTCCTCGTGATCACGCACAATAAGCGCACGATGGCGATGGCTGATTCGCTCTTCGGGGTGACGATGGAAGAACCCGGAGTGTCGAAAATCATTTCGGTGAAGTTGGGCGACCTGCAGCCGGCATAAAGGGTTGGCCAGGACACGTGATGCGCGGTCGGAATGGCGGCGTGGTCCTTGACTGCCTGTAAGCAGTTTGTTATAAACCCCTGTTAATGAATGCTACTGGTACAGTGCGGTTCCATGCGAGCCTTCGCTGAAAGATGGAACCGTCTCGAAGTCCTATCCTGCCGTTTTTTCTAGACTCACGGCACAACGCTATGCGGATCATTAAGAACTTCCTCGATCGTTTGTCCGGCAGTTTGCTCGTCACCGTACCCAACGGTATCAGGGCCGCGCGGGATCTTGCCGCAGGACCTGTGCTGCGGTTGGTGTCCGACAAGAGTGCGACGGCGATCACGGGAGATACGACGAGTAAGCGGGCTCACAGTCAGGCCACCGGCCAACTCGAAGCCTTGGAAGAGGCGATCCGGAAGAGCCAAGTATGGTTTCTGGGGCGGCAGCATCCCAACGAAGGCTACTGGGTTGCGGAACTCGAGGCGGACACGACGCTGACGTCGGAGTACCTGATGCTCCGGCATTTCATGGATTGCGTCGATCCCGAAATCGAAGTTAAGGCTGTGCGCTACTTGAAGTCCGCGCAGCTCCCCAATGGCGGATGGCCTATTTATTACGGCGGTCCTGCCGAGATCAGCGCCTCGGTGAAGGCGTATTTTGCCCTCAAACTATCGGGCGTATCGGCGGATGAGCCGTTCATGGTCAGGGCCAAGGAATGCATCCTGGGCATGGGGGGTGTGACCGCTTCCAACGTGTTCAGCAAGATCGCCCTGGCGCTATTCGGACAGTATGACTGGAAAGGCGTGCCGAGCATGCCGCCGGAAATCATGCTGCTGCCGAAGCGGTTCTATTTCAGCATCTACGCGATCTCTTATTGGTCTCGCGCGGTCTTGATTCCGCTCCTGATCATTTTCGCCAAGCGGCCGCTCTGCGCCATTCCGGAGGATCGCGGAATCGATGAACTCTATGTTCAACCGAAGGAACTGATCGACTACTCCACCGTTCCGCCGTTCAAGAAAGATCGCACCTGGTTTACGGCGCGCAATTTCTTCATCAATCTCGACGGGTTGCTGAAGATCTACGATCGTTCGCCGGTCGAGTGGGTCAGGCAGAAGTCCCTCGAATGGGCCGAACACTGGATGGTCGACCATATGAAGGGCAGCGGTGGCCTCGGCGCGATTTATCCCGCAATGGCCAATTCCGTGATGGCGTTGCACTGCCTGGGCTATCGGCACGACGATCCCTTGGTCGTGAAGGCCATGAAAGAAATCGACGATCTGGCGATCTACGATCAGGTTCACGAGAACGGCAACCGGGTAGATGCGATGCATCTGCAGCCGTGCCATTCGCCGATCTGGGATACGTCCCTGCTGATGAACACGCTGATCGAGTGCGGCATGCCGCAGGATCATCCTGCTTTGCAGAAGGCTGCGGCTTGGCTGCTCTCGAAGCAGACGACGACCGTGGGTGACTGGATCATTTCCTCCCCCGGTGCCGAACCGGGCGGATGGTATTTCCAGTTTGAGAACGAAGCATTTCCGGATGTGGACGACTCCGCCGTTGTGTTGATGGCCTTGGCCAAGGTGCGAATGCAGGACAGCCAACAGCAGCGGGCGTCCATCAACCGCGGCTGCCGCTGGGTCGTGTCCATGCAAGGGTCAGACGGTGGGTGGGGCGCCTACGATAAGGACAACAACCGGATTGTCTTCAACTACATCCCCTTCGCAGACCACCGTGCGTTGCTGGACCCCAGCACTGCCGACTTGGCCGGGCGTTGTCTCGAGATGTTGGCGACGCTGGGCTATGATTGGACGCATCCCTGTGTGGCGTCGGCCTTGGCCTTCGTGAAGAACGACCAGGAAAAGGACGGCAGTTGGTACGGACGGTGGGGCGTCAATTATATCTACGGCACGTGGTCGGTTCTGGCGGGGTTGCGCGCGATCGGAGAGGACCTTTCTGCGCCGTATATCCGGCGGGCCGTCACCTGGCTCGAATCGAAGCAGAACCCGGACGGTGGTTGGGGCGAGTCCTGCTTGTCGTATGCCGATGTAGCGCACAGCGGTCGCGGTGAGAGCACGCCGTCGCAAACCGCCTGGGCATTGCTGGCGCTGATGTCCGCCGGCGTGTTCGATTCGTTCAGCGTGGCGCGGGGTATTCACTACCTCATTCGAAATCAGCGGAAGGATGGCTCATGGGAAGAAGTGCGCCATACCGGCACGGGTTTCCCTCGCGTGTTCTACCTTCGCTACCATTGGTACTCGCAGTATTTCCCCTTGTGGGCGCTTGCCATGTACCGCAATCTCAAGACTCGTGGAACGACGAGGGCCGATGAGTTGCGTCTGCAGGCCTATCAATCCGGCCAGTTCCGGTCACCGCGCTGACCGATTGACCCCGGCCTTTCCATCCAATTGTTTTGTCGCCCGGCTGGTGTCCCCGTGACGCCCGTCGGGATCTTTGTCGCCACGCGATGGGAGCGTCAGGCGTTGTTGTCCGCCCTGCCGCCGGCCGAGCGTCGAATGGTAGCGGGGATTGCCTGTGAGGTTATCCGACAGCCGAATCAGGAATGGTGGGTCGTCCCGATGGGGGTTGGGCCGGCACGTGCCACTGCGACGGCCAAAGCCCTGTGCGCCCAACACGCCTTCCGGTTGATCGTGTCGGCCGGGTTCGCCTGTGCGCTCGACCATGCCGCCGTCGGCGATGTGTTGATCGGCACGGATGTGGTGTTGCGGGAAGATGAGCGAGCGAAGCACGAAACACCCTGCGACCTCACGGTTGCGGAAGAAGTGGCGCTCGCAGGTCGGCAGGCAGGGCTTCCCGTTCATTGCGGACGATTCGTCACCGTCCCGACCGTGCTCTGCCGCGCCGCCGAAAAGCTGGCTGTGGCGCGACAGGAGAAAGGTATCGGACTCGATATGGAAAGCGCGGCGCTCGGTGCCGTGGCGCGGGAGCATCGAATTCCGTTTACGATCGTGCGGACCGTCTCCGACCTGCTCGAAGAAGATCTTCCGCTTGACTTCAACCTGTTTCTCAGGCCATCTGGGTGGCTGGCCGGTATTGCGGCCTGCGTGACGCGTCCGTCTTGTCTGATCGGCCTCAATCGGCTCAGGCGGCAAAGTCGAGAAGCGGGCCGGCATCTGACGGCGGTGTATCGGGCGTGGGCGGGCCTCTCGGCTGGTCGTCGCGCCTGACGCGCGGAAGGAGGAAGCGGCGTGGAACGGGTCGCAAAGATCGGGCGCTATTCCCTGGATCTGACGGAGCAGATGGGACGGATGTTCCTCTTCATCCTCTCGTCGTTCGCATGGCTCGGTCGACCGCCCCTTCGGCTGTACCAAATCGTCAAGCAACTCCACTTCATCGGCTACAAATCGACCTTCGTCATCGTGCTGACCGCCGTCTTTACAGGGATGGTGCTGGCACTGCAGGGATACTACACGCTGCGGAAGTTCGGATCAGAGGCCGTGTTGGGATCGGCGGTGGCCCTGAGCATCATCCGCGAACTGGGCCCGGTGCTTGCCGCCCTGATGGTGACCGCGCGAGCCGGCTCCGCCATGACGGCCGAGATCGGGATTATGCGGATCACGGAGCAGATCGATGCGCTCGACACCATGGCGATCAATCCGTTGCAGTATCTCATCGCCCCCAAACTCGTGGCGAGCTTGATCGGCGTGCCCCTGCTCGTCGCGCTGTTCGATGTCGTGGGGATTTTCGGCGGCTACATCGTCGGGGTTGATCTGCTGGGTGGGAGTCACGGGGCCTATTGGAGTTCGATTGAATCCGCCGTGGAATGGAAGGACGTCTATGGCGGCATTATGAAATCCATCAGCTTCGGTCTGCTGATCAGCTGGGTCTGCTGCTACAAAGGGTTTTACACTAGGCAAAGTGCCGAGGGATTGGGAACCGCCACGACTGAGGCGGTGGTGCTCTCCGCGGTGTTGATTCTGGTGTGGGACTATTTCCTGACATCGGTGCTGTTGTAAAGATGTGAAAGGTGAGACAGAAGACGTGAGGGGGCACGAGAGCCGGAGGGCGTTCTTCCTGCGCGGCTTCCGTTGGGCGCCTCACATCTGACGTCTCACGAGAGGCTATGATCAAGCTCGTCGGTGTGGAAAAAACGCTCGGTGGCCAGCCGGTCCTGCGGGGGGTGGATTTGGAGATCCCCAAAGGCAAGTTGACGACCATCATCGGCAAGAGCGGCGAAGGCAAGAGCGTGTTGCTCAAGCATATGATCGGCTTGATGCAGCCCGATCGGGGCCAAGTCTGGGTGGAAGGGGTTGAGATCAGCCGATTGAAGGGGACGGCTTTGAACGACGTGCGCAAACGGTTTGCCATGTTGTTTCAGGGCGCCGCGTTGTTCGATTCGCTCACGGTATTTGAGAACGTGGCTTTTCCCCTGCGGGAAAAATTGCGTTTGAAGGGCGAGCAGGTCACACGCCGAGTCGACGAGAAGCTGGCGCAGGTCGGTCTGGCGGGGATGGGCCACAAATTTCCGGCCGAACTCAGCGGCGGCATGCGAAAGCGAGCAGGGTTGGCGCGCGCGTTGGTCATGGAACCGGAGATCATTCTGTTCGACGAGCCGACCACGGGGCTCGATCCCCTCATGGCCAAGGCCATCCACGATTTAATTGTGAAGATGCAGAAGACCTTCGGCTTTACGGCGATCATGGTAAGCCACGAGATTCCGGAAATCTTCGGGCTTTCCGATTACGTGGCGATGTTGAGAAAAGGCAAGATCGCCGCCATGGCGCCATCCAGTGAGTTCGTGAAGACGACGGACGAGGAAATTCGAGAGTTCATTTTTGTGGGTGGTTCCGTGACGGTCAAGGCGCCGTCGGCCACGCCATAACGACCTCCAACCATTGACGTTGGGGCGAGAGATCAAGCGATCTGACACCGGGATGCCTTCGAGGCGAGAGACGAGTTCGGCATCCTGCTATGAGGAGCGCGATATGGAGCGAGCCAAGTTAGAGATGATCGTGGGCCTGTTCGTATTGGTGGGGTTGGCCTGCCTGGGCTACTTGTCGATCAAGTTGGGCAAGCTGGAAGTGATCGGCGGGAATAATTACATGGTTGATGCCGAGTTCACCTCGGCGTCCGGATTGAAATCGGGCGCCTCGGTGGAGATCGCAGGCGTGGAAGTCGGACGGGTCAAACAAATCGGGTTAAACAATGATCGCGCCGTGGTGACGCTCGCGATTCGCGATGGCGTGAAGCTATACTCGGACACGATTGCGTCGATCAAGACCAGGGGAATCATCGGAGACAAATACCTGGCCTTATCCATCGGGGGCGGCGGCGATGCGCTCAAGCCGGGTGATAAGATCAGGGATACGGAATCCGGGCTTGATCTAGAGGAACTGGTCAGCCAGTATGTACACGGGAAGGTCAACTGACCGGTTGGTCGCCATGGATCGGATAGGTAACAGAACGGAGACCACACACAGAGGGAATCGTATGATCGCACGTCGTGGAGGGGTTCTGGCGGTGGTGATGGCGCTGCAGATATGTCTGGGCGCGGTGACGGTCTTTGCGATGACCGCAACCGACGCGGTCAAGGGGACGATCGACGAAGTGCTGAAGATCGTGGGGGACAAAGAGCTCAAGCAGCCGACGAAGTCCGAAGAGCGGAGACAGCGGCTGGAGAAGGTCGTGAGCGATCGCTTCGATTACCCGGAAATGTCCCGCCGATCCCTGGGGGCACCCTGGAACCAGCTGTCGGACAAGGACAAGCAGGAGTTCGTCGATCTGTTCCGGACGCTTCTGACCAACACGTATGCCGATCGTGTTGAAACCTATTCGGGCGAAGGTGTCCAATATTTGAACGAGCGCACGGAAAAGGAATATGCCGAGGTGCGCACCAAGGTCCTGTCCGGGAAGACGGAAATCCCGATGGACTACCGTTTGCTGAACAAGAATAACGATTGGCGCGTCTATGACGTGGTCGTGGACGGCGTCAGCCTGGTCAACAATTACCGTGGGCAATTCTCAAAGATCCTCCGAACCTCCTCGTACCCCGATCTCGTCGACCAACTGCGCAAGAAATCCGAAAAGATCAAAGCCCCGTAGAACGGATACGAGGCATTCGATCGCGGCAGCGGCCACGCAAGGGACTCCAGGATTGTGGCGCTGGGCTTGCTTGGCGCTGGCGGGGTTTCTCCTGTGGGTCGGGGCCCTGTCCGCCCATGCGGACACGCAGGTATTTCCTGTCCCATCGGTGTCGACCAGCCGGAACGACGGAAACGACGCCGGTCTCATTGCGCCGATCCTGATCACCGATCCGGACGGAGAGCTGCGCTATCTCATGGCGCCGATGTTCATCCAGAACTCGATTGTGGGTTCGCGCGGCGTCTTCAACCTGTTCAAGTATGAACCGGGCGGGCGGGAGATGCGGTTCATCGGCTCGTTCACCGAAAAGATCGAGCGGAAGCTGTTTTTCAATTATGCCGATCCGGCCTTTAACAATGGCCAATACTCGTTGAACTTCGGCGGCACGTTTTTCAAGAACGCCACGTCTCGCTTCTTCGGCATCGGCCAAACGACACCGGAGTCTGGTGAATCCAACTACACGGCGCGCGAGGCCAGGGCCTATTGGCGCTTCGGGGTCCATGCCAATGAGGTGACGCAGATTGCCGTCGGGCAGCGGGTGCGGCAAGTGCGGCTCGAACGGGGCGCGACCGATCTGCCGTTTTCCGTCGACCAGTACCCGAATGTGGACGGGATTCGAGGCGAGTCGATCATCATCGGCCACCGGGCCACGTTTCTCTATGACACCCGGGACAATCTTGTGACGCCGACCGACGGCGTGGCCGTGACGGCCTATGCCGAGCTGAACCAGAATGTGCGCAATCACGATCACCCCGTGTATTCGCGCTACGAGTTGGAAATCAAGAAGTTGATTCCGAGCGAGTCGAAGCGCGCGATTCTCGTCGTGCGGGCCGACCTGCAGGCGACGCTTGGAACGCAGGTGCCGTTTTTCGAGCAGTCGTCCCTTGGCGGACAAAACAACCTGCGGGGGTACGGCATGGATCGCTTCATCGATAAGCACCTGCTGGCGTTCAGTATTGAAGAACGGATTCATCTTATTCGTACCAAGGTGGCCGGCGTGACGGCGGACCTTGAGATTGCCCCGTTTTTGGATACGGGGCAGGTGTTCAATTCGTTCAAGGACGTCAGTTTCAAGGATTACCGCATGACCCCAGGGGTCGGACTGCGGGGCATCGTACGGCCGAACGTAGTCGGCCGTCTGGACATCGGCTGGAGTCGCGAAGGCAACAGCGCGGTGTTTGCCGGTCTAGATTTCCCCTATTAGCTGAGCACTCCGGCGATTGCGGCTCGGGAAGCGTCCCTCGTTCGGGCGCCATGCGAAAGCCGAGATCTCGATGCAGGCTGCTTTCCGAAATCGCCACGACCCTGTCACGAGCCACCCATCACTCGGCGGACTTGTGAAATTCCTTTTGAGTCGGACCATATGGTGGCCCACGCTCAGCGTCCTCATTGTGCTGTCGGCGTCAGCCCCATCGGCCGCCTTGGCCGATGGATTCGGTCCTTTGCCTGTCAGAAATTTTCAAGCGATACAGCAATTGGTCCTGCAGATGCCGGGTGATCGGGCGAATGTTGTGAAGCCGGGCACCTTCGATGTCCGGCTGGAGCTGGCCGAAACCAGCAGCATTGCGCGCGACGTCACGGATCAGGCCCAGACGACGATGAAGTTCGAAACGCTGCGGGCCGGCCTGTTCTTGCGATATGGCGTGAACGATCGGTTCGAAGTTGGGGCCGAAGTGCCGGTTCTGCACCGGTATCGTGGGTTTCTCGAAGGGGCCATTATGGCGACGGAGCGGGCAACGACGGGATTGGCTCCGGCGCGCAATGCTCTGATGAACGTGGGTTATGCCTACCAGGTCGACCGTGCCGGACGGACCCTCTTCAGCGGCAAGGAGGGTGGAACGGGCTTGGGGGATATTTCTTTCTTTGGGAAGTATCAGGTGCTGAAGGAAACGACAGTAGTACCGGCACTGTCCTTCCGAGTCGGGGTGAAGGCACCCACGGGAAACCGTGAACAAATCTTCGGCAGCGGCCATCCCGATGCCGCAGTCGGGCTGGCCATGGAAAAGACGCTGGCGTCACGTTGGATCGTCTATGCGAACGTGAACGGGATTTTTCCGACCGGGCATTTGGCTGGACTCGCCCTCTATCCGGTCATGAGTGGGCTGGCGGCGGTCGAGTATCTGTGGTCCGAGAATCTGTCCTTTACGGCCCAGTTCGACTATTACTCGTCACCGTTCCATGGTACCGGCACTCAGACGTTGGATAAGGGCGTGACGGAGTCGGCAGTCGGCTTCAGTTACCGTGTCGCGCGCGGGTTGCTGTGGCAGGTGTATGGCGTGGAGAATCTGGATTTCATCACGGGGAGTGCGGCGGATTTTACGGTCTCCACCCTGTTCACGTACCGATTCGGGAGCTAGGAGCGCTGAGAGCTAACTGCCCAGAATATAGAGTAAAACCCTTGACAGTGCAGGGGGCATATGTGAGACTATTCCGAATTACGGAAAACTTCTTCGCTGCTTCGTTATACCCTGCGCCATACAGCTACATCCCGTTGAGTACCGTGGTTCGTTTCTCATCATTTGACAAGGAGATAGAGCAATGTCGCTGTTGAAGACCATACATAGTCCGGCTGATTTGAAGCGACTCTCCCCGGAGCAGTTCCCCGAACTCTGCCAGGAGATTCGCGACCAGATCATTTCCGTGGTCTCTAACGTCGGCGGGCACCTGGCCTCCAACCTCGGCGTGGTTGAACTGACCGTCGCTCTGCAGTACCTCCTTGATACGCCGAATGACAAGATCGTCTGGGACACGAGCAACCAGGCCTACACCCACAAGCTGCTGACCGGTCGTCGCGAGCAATTTCACACGCTGCGCCAGTATGGCGGGTTGAGCGGGTTCACCAAGCGAGAAGAGAGCGCCTACGATACCTTCAACGCGGGGCACGCGGGAACGGGTGTGTCGGCTGCGTTCGGCATGGCGGAGGCCCGCGATCAGCAGGATGAAAAGTACAAGGTGGTCTGTGTGGTCGGCGACGGCGCGATGACGGCCGGGATGACGCTGGAAGGTCTCCACCACGCCGGCGGAACCAACCGTGACTTCCTCGTGGTTCTGAACGACAACCAGATGTCTATTTCCAAGAACGTCGGCGCCATTTCCGCCTATTTGAACCGGACATTCACCGGCGAGTTCTATGCCCGCATGCGCGAGGAAACCGGACAGTTGTTGCGCAAGATCCCCCACATCGGCCTGGAAGTGCAAAAGATCGCGCGTCGGGCTGAAGAGTTGGCCAAGGGCGCGATTCTCCCGGGTCTCCTGTTTGAGGAACTGGGCTTCCAGTACGCCGGTCCGATCGACGGACACAACTTCGAGCATCTCCTGCCGACGCTCGAGAACGTGCTGAAGATGAAGGGCCCCGTGCTGTTGCATGTGATTACGAAGAAAGGGCTCGGCTATCAGCCGGCGATGGAAAACCCGGTGTGGTTCCATGCCTGTCCGTCCTTTGTGCGCGAAACGGGAGCCCCGGCCAAGAAGTCTCCGCGTCCGACCTATACGGCGATGGCGGTCGACACGTTGGTGAAGTTGGCCAAGCAAGACAAGCGGATCGTGGCGATCACCGCGGCCATGTGCGAAGGCACCGGCCTGAACGTGTTCGAAAAGGCGTTTCCCGATCGGCTGTATGACGTGGGAATCGCCGAGCAACATGCCGTGACGTTCGCCGCCGGTATGGCAGCGCAGGGCATGAAGCCCGTCGTGGCCTTGTATTCGACCTTCCTGCAGCGTGCCTACGACCAAGTCGTACACGACGTGGCCACCCAGAATCTGCCGGTCATGTTCTGCATCGATCGAGGCGGGCTCGTGGCTGAGGACGGCACAACGCACCATGGCGCGTTCGACTATGCATTTCTGCGGCACGTGCCGAACATGGTCGTCACGGCGCCCAAGGATGAAAACGAACTGCAGCACCTGATCAAGACCTGTTTGGATTTCGACGGTCCCGCCTCCGTGCGCTATCCGCGCGGCGTGAGCCTCGGTGTCCCGATGGATCCGGAGCCGACTGCCTTGCCGATCGGCAAGGGAGAAGTACTGCGCGAAGGAACCGATGTCGCCATCGTCGCCATCGGCGTCACGGTGTGGCAGGCCGTCAAGGCAGCCGAACGTCTGGCCGAAGACGGTATCTCGGCGGCCGTCATCAACGGCCGTTTTGTGAAGCCTCTCGACGGTGAATTGATCGCGAAGACTGCGAAGAACGTTCGCTACCTCGTCACGGTCGAAGAGGGGTGCAAGATGGGCGGGTTCGGCTCGGCAGTGCTCGAAGCGATTGCCGAGGCGGGCATTACGCATCTGCGGACGAAAGTCATCGGTTTGCCCGATTGGTATATCGAGCAGGGTCCTCAGGACTTCCTGCGCGAACGCTATGGCCTGACTGCCGACGGGATTTATGCCAGCGTGAAGGAATTGCTCGGCAAGGGCGCTGCAGCCGATGAAGCGAGCCGAGTGGCTTCGCTGGTGGGCGGACTGCCCCTGGGCGATGAGCAGGGAAGCTGAGCAAGCAAAAATTAGAGATAAAGTGTCGGAGTTAGGGCTGAGACACTGATGCATATCACCAGGAAGAAGACGCGGCAGATTCAGGTGGGAAACGTGAAGATCGGCGGGGATGCGCCGATTGCGGTCCAGTCGATGTGCTCGACCGACACCCGCGACGTGAAGGCCACGGTGGAACAGATCCGGCAGCTGGAGGAAGTCGGCTGCGAGGTCATTCGTGTGGCCGTGCCTGACGAAGCAGCTGCGGCGGCGCTTCCAAAGATCAAGGCGGCCATGACCGTGCCGCTGATCGCGGACATTCATTTCGACCACCGGTTGGCCCTCAAAGCCGCCGAAGTCGTAGATTGCGTGCGCATCAACCCGGGGAACATCGGGGCCTGGTGGAAGGTGCAGGAAGTGATCAAGGCGGTGAACGAGCGGGGGATTCCCCTGCGCGTGGGGGTCAACGGCGGATCGCTTGAGCGGCCGTTGCTGGACAAGTACGGCTGGCCTTCTCCGGAGGCCCTGTCGGAATCGGCGTTGAATGCCGTCCATGCGCTCGAGGACGAAGGGTTCACCAATCTGAAGGTGTCCCTCAAGGCTTCCGACGTCCACCACGCCATCGATGCCTATTACCTGTTTTCGACCCAATCGAATTATCCCCTGCACATCGGCATCACCGAAGCCGGCACGGCTATGACCGGCGCCGTGAAGTCCGCCATCGGGCTGGGCTTCTTGCTGACGCAGGGCATCGGCGATACGCTGCGGGTGTCGTTGGCGGCTGATCCGGTCGAGGAAGTGAAGGTCGGGTTCGAGATCCTCAAGTCGCTCGAGTTACGCCATCGCGGCATCAACGTGATCGCCTGTCCGACCTGCGGCCGCGTCGAAATCGACGTCGTGCGCATGGCCAACGAATTGGAAAAGAAGCTCGGGCACATCAAGACTCCGCTCAACGTGTCGGTGCTCGGCTGCGTGGTCAACGGAATCGGCGAAGGCAAGGAAGCGGACATTGGTATTGCCGGCGGCGAAGGGAAGGGGATTCTCTTCAAGAAGGGCAAGCTGATGCGCAAGGTGCCGATGGAAGAACTCATGGATACGCTGATCCATGAAGTCGAGCAGATGGCCAAGGAGAAGGAGGCCGAAGGGGTTTCCGAATCCGCCGATCGTGACGCGAACGGAAAGACGGAGGCCGGTTGGGAACCGATCGGTCAAGGCAGCGATCAACCGTCGACCCTCGTGCGCGACATCCCTGTGCTTCCGACCAAACGCTGACGCATTTTCCCGCAGCGCCACGTTCTTCCTGGTTGTGTTCGGACCGATCCCCCTTTTATAATGCCGACTCCCGGGGCGCCGTACCCAAGTGGCTAAGGGAGCAGTCTGCAAAACTGCGATGCAGCGGTTCGAACCCGCTCGGCGCCTCCATACCTTGCTTGCCCGCCCGGATCCCCTCACCTTGCTCTTGGCGACGGGAAAGACCCCTCTACGGTTCCTCCTGGTTGTAGACTTCCTGTGGGCCGGAGCTTGGCCGCCACATTCGTGGTAGCGCGCGGCTGCTTGCTGGACAAGGCATCCTTGATTGCTGCAAGTCTGTGACTATGCTACGCTGATTCTCCTATGGTCCGTCTACTCGACGATTCCCGACTTGGCCGCCTGGCCCTGTGCATCTGGGTGTGCGTCTGGATGCTGCTGGTCCCGTTGTTTCACGTGCATCCGGAAGCCGATCATCATCACGGTGAAGCCGGGCATGTACACGGAGGGACCGTCCATACGGTCTGGTCGGGCGATCTCGATTGCGAGTCGGATCGCTATGAGCGGCCATCGCCGGGTGTGGTGACCCTCTCCAGCGACGGATCGCCGAGTTGGCACGAACATCCGGAACTCGGTTTTTCGGTGCTGAACGATTCCACGGACCGCAAGCCCCTCAAACCCTGCATTACCGTCGGTGTCCTGCTGAGCTCGATTGAATTCGATGGCCTCGTTCGTGGTCGAGTGTTGTTCGACGATCCGGTGCCGCCGGCCAAGCCCTGGCGACTTCTGACCCACGCCCATTCTGCCCACGCTCCACCAGTCTCCCTCAGCTAAGTCCCGTTTTCGCATGACGTGGTGAACGACCTCGATGCCGGCGAATGCCCGGCATTGTCGTCCGATGTTGGTCGTTCAGCAGGGAGGCTCCACATGAAACGGATTCCAGTTCTATTTGTATACGTCTGCGTGGTCTTTTCCCTGGGCGTCCCCTCGGCAGGGTGGACGGCTGATCCGCCATCCGCCGTCTACTCCTTGGGAGATATCCTCGCGTTGGCCGCCGAGCGGAACCCAACCATTGCCGGGGCCGAGGGACTCGTGAAGCAAAGCCAGGGGCAGCAGATTGCCGCCGGGGCCTATCTCAATCCGTCGCTGACCGGCGTTGCAGGGCGGGGCGCGATCCGCGACCCGAGCAACGGGGCGCGTGTCACCGAGCGGACGATCACGGTTGAACAACCCTTGGAGTGGTCGGGGAAGCGGCAAGCCCGTCAAGAAGCAGCCGATGCGGGGGTGGCCGGGACGAACGCCCTGTTGGAAGAGACCAGGCTGACGCTCGCCTCCGATGTCAAAGTCGCCTTTTTCTCCCTCCTCCTGGCGCTGCGAGACGCCGAACTCGCGGCGCAAAATGTGACGCTGGTGGAAGAGGTGCTTCGGACGGTCAAGGCGCGGGTTGCGGCGGGAGAAGCCACCTCGTTCGATACGATGAAGGCCGGGGTCGAGGTGCAAAAGGCCCAGAAGGATGTGGCGCGGGCGCAGAACGCCGTGCTCGTGGCGAAATCTCGATTGAATACGCTCACGGCGGGTGCCCTCGGCAAACAATTCGGCGTGCAGGGAGATTTTCTTTCTCCCAAACCGAATTTGGATGTCGAGGGTCTGGCGGCCAGAGCGGTCGAGGACCACCCGGCGCTGCGGCGGTTGGGCAAGGTGGCGGAACAAGCCGACCATACGGTCCGCTACGAGCGCGAGTCGCGCGTGCCCAACGTCAGCATTTTGGGGAGCTACCACCGCGAGGCGGGAGACGAATCGGTGACCGCCGGGCTGAGCGTCCCACTGCCGCTCTGGTACCGGCGTCAGGGCGAGATCGAAACGGCTATGGGCGCGAAGTATCGAGCAGAAGCCGAGCGGGCTCGAGCCCGCAATGAATTGGAGCAGGCGATCACGCAGCACACCCAGGAATTGCGCACGGCACAGGATCAACTCCATGTCTTCGAAACCGGACTACTCAAACAGGCGGAGCAAACGTTGGCGGTAGCCCGCACCAGTTTCCGTCAGGGGGTGGCCAGCTTGCTCGATGTGCTCGATGCCCAACGAGTCTACCGGCAGACCCTGTTGGAATATGCGCAGGTGCGCGCGGACCTTTCGATTGCCTTGGTGCGATTGGAACGCTCGCTGGGAACCTCGCTGTAATGGTTTGGAGCGCCTCACAGACCGACAAGGGAGTACGGCTATGATGCCGACCATGCTGATTCGCAGTCTGATCGTCACGGCACTGGCGCTGGCCGGATGCGGCGAGCAGGCTCCGGAGCCGGCCGCGGTGCCGCCCAAGGCGGCATCGAAGCCGGCGACCACGGCGGTTCATCTGATCCAGCCGCCGCAGGCGGTGCGAGATCGGGTGCGGACCGAACCGGTGACGGTGCGCTCGCTCCCGGACCTTGTGACGGCGCCGGGGGAAGTTGCGTTGGATCTTCGTCAGGTCGCGAAGATTACCTCGCGGATCGACGGGCAGATCGAACAGGTGCACGTGCAGTTGGGGGACCGGGTCAAGCCGGGACAACCCCTCGCCGCGATCGGCAGCCTGCAGCTCGATCAGTTGATCGAGGAATACCTGGTCGGCAAGGCGCAGGCCGACGTGGCCGAGAACAGCTTTCACCGGACCGAAAAACTCCGTGCCGACGACATCGTGCCGGAGCGAAAGTTGGTCGAGGACCGTGGCCGCTATCTGGAAACGAACGCCCGGTACCAGCATATCCGTGAAAAGCTGCTGCATATGGGGCTCTCGCAGGCCGAGTTGTCCCAATTGGAGCGGGGGCGGCATGACGAAAGCCACCGCTACATCCTGACCACTCCCATCGCCGGCACGGTGGTCGCGCAGAATGCGGTACGCGGGCAAGGGGTCGCACCGGGAAATGAACTGTTCGAAGTGGTGGATACCAGTCGTGTGTGGGTGTTTGCCAATTTGCCGATCGAACAAGCCAGGAAGTTCAAGGAAGGGGATGTGGGCACGATCGTGCCCAAAGGCGGAGACCCGGTCATGGCTCCCCTGGTCTATGTGGCGCCGGTGGCGGATGAGGTCACCCGCACCATCCACGTAAAGTTTGATGTCACCAACCGCGAGCATGGCCTGAAGCCGCGGGAGTATGTGGATGTGCAATTGTCCGCCGCGGGGCCGCCGGTCACGGCCATCCCTGTGTCCGCGGTCACCATGGTCGGGGCGGTTAGGGGCGTGTTCGTGCAGCGCGACGGAGGATTCGTCTTCACACCGGTCGAAGTCGGCCGGGAAAGCGGGGGCTGGACGGAAGTTCGGAAGGGTGTGGCGCCCGAGACGCGGGTGGCCGTCGACGGCGTGTTCGATCTCAAGAACGTGTTGCTCAAGGAGCAGATCGGTTCGGGGGAGGGCGGCTGACGTGGAGCGGCTGTTTGTGCTTTCCCTTCGGTATCGCTTCTTTACGGTCGTGAGCCTGCTCCTGGTGATCGCGCTCGGCCTGTGGTCGCTTTCGCGCCTGGCCATCGATGCGATGCCGGATCTCACGCCGGTGCAGGTGCAGATCCTTACCAAGGCGCCCTCGCTCGGTCCGGTGGAAGTCGAGCAGTTCGTCACCTTTCCGATTGAAGCCTCACTGAGCGGATTGCCGGCCCTACGCGAGTTGCGATCGGTATCGCGCTATGGCCTGTCTGCCGTCACCTGTATTTTCGAGGATCGGACGGATGTCTACCGTGCGCGTCAACTCGTCACGGAACGCCTGGCACGAGCGACGGAACTGATCCCCGCCGAATATGGGCGGCCGATCGTGGGGCCGCTGACGACCGGACTCGGCGAGGTCTATCAATTCACCCTGCGCGGACCTGGGTATGGGCCGATGGCGCTTCGCACGATGCTGGAATGGGACATCGGCATGCGTCTGCGCGCAGTTCCCGGCGTGGTGGAAGTGAATATCTGGGGCGGCGAACCGCAGCAGTTTCAAGTGGTGGTGAATCCGGCGAAGCTCCTCGCGTTCAAGCTGTCACTGCGCCAGGTCTTCGACGCACTTGCGCGCAACAATGCCATCGCAGGAGGTGGGTACATCGAACGTCAACGCGAGCAGCTGCTCATCCGTGGCGAAGCGTTGGCCACGCAGGTGTCCGATCTCGCGCGCATTGTGGTAGCGCATGGGACAGGGGGCGTGCCGATTTACGTCTCGGATGTGGCCGAGGTGCGGGAGGGGGCTGGCCTGCGGCTCGGCGCGGCGACGTCGATGGGCGAAGGGGAAACGGTCATCGGCATGGTGCAGATGCTGGCGGGCGAAAACGCCCGTGAGGTGGTCGAGCGCGTGAAGGCTCGGGTCAAGGAGATCGAGGCCACGTTGCCCCCCGGCGTCACGATCGAGCCCTATTACGACCGGACGCGTCTGGTCTCGACCGTGATGCGCACGGTGCGCAACAACTTGCTCGAGGGCGGGATGCTGGTCGTAGCCGTGCTGTTTCTTTTCCTGGGCGACCTCCGCGCCGGGATCGTCGTGGCGGCGGCCATTCCGCTGTCCATGCTCATTGCCTTCACCGGCATGATGCAGTTCGGGTTGTCGGGGAATCTGATGAGCTTGGGCGCCATCGACTTCGGCTTGCTCGTCGACGGGTCGGTCGTGATGGTGGACAACATCCTTCGACGGCTGTCGAAGAAGGGCGTGCTGAGCCGGGAGGCGCGGTTGGCCGAGGTCTTGGCGGCGGGCCGGGAGGTTCTTCGGCCGATGACGCTCGCCGTCGGCATTATTATTTTGGTGTATGTGCCGATCCTGGCCCTGACCGGCATCGAAGGCAAGATGTTCCGGCCGATGGCGCTTACGGTCATCCTCGCCTTGGCTGCGTCGCTCGTGCTGTCGATCACCGTCATTCCGCTCCTTTCTTGGTGGTGGATCACCGTGCAGGGTGGGGAGGAGAACACCGCCCTGGTCCGTGTGGCGCGTCGAGTCTATGAGCCCTGTTTGGCTTGGGCCCTCGCCCGGCCACGGCTGGTGGTGCTCCCCGCCGTGGGGCTCTTCGCGGCAAGCCTGGGCCTGGCGGCCTGGCTTGGGATGGAGTTCGTGCCTCGGTTGGACGAAGGAGACATGGCCATTCAGCTGTGGCGGTTGCCGAGTGTGTCGCTGACGGAATCGGTTCAAAATGCCTCCGATGTCGAGCGGGTATTGCGGCGCTTTCCCGAAGTCGTACAGGTGGTGACTCGCACGGGAAGTCCCGACGTGGCGACCGACGTCATGGGCGTGGAAATGTCGGATGTCTTCGTCATACTGAAGCCGCAGCGCGAGTGGACGACGGCCAGGACACGCGATGACCTCATCGCCAAGATCAAGCCGGCTATTCTGGAGGCGGTGCCCGGCGTCGGATTGGGTTTCACGCAGCCCATCGAGATGCGGTTCAACGAGTTGATCGCCGGGACACGATCGGACCTTGCCGTCAAAATTTTCGGTCCGGATCTCGACGTGCTCAAACAGCAGGCAGAGGCCGTCGCGCGGGTCTTGGAGACCGTGCCCGGTGCCGCCGACGTGAAGGTGGAGCAGGTGGCGGGGCTTCCGCTCCTCCGGGTGACCATCGACCGTGAACAGATCGCGCGCTATGGACTGACGGCCGACGAAGTATTGGCGTTGGTCCAAACGTCGCGGGTGGGGCGCGTCGTCGGCACCGTCATTCAAGGCTCGCGGCGGTTTGATTTGACGGTGCGGCTGATCGATCAAGCGTCGGCGGACCCTGCGGCACTCGGGGCCTTGCTGATTCCGACGGCACACGGGGAACTCGTTCCACTCTCGCGCGTGGCCACGCTGCGCGTCGACACCGGTCCGGCGCAAATCAGCCGCGAACACGTGCAGCGGAGGATTGTGGTGGAAAATAACATCCGTGGACGCGATTTGGGGAGTTTCGTGAGGGAGGCGCAACAGGCCGTAGCGCGACAGGTGTCGTTGCCGCAAGGCTATGAGCTGATGTGGGGGGGGCAATTCCAGCATTTGGAAGAGGCCACGCGCCGGTTGGCCATTGTGGTGCCGATGACGATTCTATTGATCCTCGGCGTGCTGTCCGTGATCTTCGGCGTGATGCAGCCGGCCGCACTGATCTTTCTCAATGTGCCGTTGGCCCTGTCCGGCGGGATCGTGGCGTTGTGGCTGCGTGGCTTGCCGATGAGCATCTCGGCCATCATCGGGTTCATCGCTCTGTTCGGGATCGCCGTGCTGAACGGGGTGGTGATGGTCAGTCACATCCGGCAACTCGAAATGGAGGGACTCTCGATCGATGAAGCCGTGCGGCAGGGGGCGATGGATCGGCTGAGGCCGGTGCTCATGACGGCGCTGGTCGCGAGTCTCGGTTTTCTCCCTATGGCGGTGGCGACCAGCATGGGGGCGGAAGTCCAGCGTCCTCTGGCGACGGTGGTCATCGGCGGCCTGTTCACCTCGACCATCCTGACGCTCTTGGTCATTCCAGCGTTGTACCGACGATTCGGCGGGATCCAGGTGGAGCCTGCGACGGGGAAGCCAGCGGACCTGTAACCTCAGGCGGTCTCCGATATCGCGCGATACGCATCGAATCCGCCGTAGGAGGATCGACCGGGCGGACTAGTGTCGTCGACTTCCGCTTCTGAACAGGCTTGCATGGTGGCGTCAGCGGTCGTAGTGGAAGGCGATGCCGAACATGAAGAGATTGGCGCGGTAGTCGGCGGTCACGTGGCTGCGGGTCCAGCTGAACTGGGCGAAGTTGTATTTGTATTCGACGAACGGAGCGATCTTGTCGGTGACGTAGTAGCGAATGCCGGTGAGCACGTTGAAACTCGGCGCGAACGAGGCTTCAGGGCGGAAGGTGCCGCTCGAAATATTTCCGACGTTCAGCCCGATGCCCATACCCGCGTAAGGTTCCACCTTATATTGATAACCGGTGACACGCACGAGAGCGTTGAAGGCCAGTGAATGAACCAGCAGGTCGGCGCCAGGAATTTTCCCCGATAGGGCCGGGTTGGTGGTGGTGGGGAGTGTCTGCTGCTTGATCCCCGGCGAGGACCGATACATGTCGAGTTCCAACCCAAACCAGTTATAGCCGCGATCGTTGAAGTAGTGACCGATTTTCCCGCCGAAATAGGGATTCTTTCCGAGCTCAAGGTTGCCGGAATCCGTGGTGTCCATGCTGGGCAGGTTGAGCCCCGTTCCCAGCGCCACGTAGTTTTCGGCGTTGGCGAGCGCTGGAAAACTCAAGAGAACCAGCAGAATCAGGACCGCGCAATACCCTCGAACCATTGTGCCTCCTTATGAAATTCCCGCGGTTCGAAGCCGTCCGCGAGCTACGACGCTACTCTAACGGGCTTGGCGTATGGTGGCAAGAGAGAAGTGTGGATCAGCACTGCGTCTCGTTGCGGTGAAGCAGCGTGGGACGCAGGCAGGAGCCCCGCCAGGACCGGTGGTCCCATGACCAGTTCAGCAGTGCATACTCCGTGTGTGTCAGCCGCTGGTCGATGATGCGGCCGAATCCGCCGATCCGCAGCGAGAAACCGGCAGGAAGATCCACGTCCTTGAGCATTCCAAACTCGGTAAAATTTCCGGCGAAGTAGGCGGGGTCACCGCGCTCGGTGTTGAATTGTTCGCCTCGCCATATGGTGACGTAGGGGCGCCAACCGGCCAGGTCTACGCCACCCGTCAATTGGTATCCTCTGCCGCGCGTGATCGGCAAGCTACCCGGTGTCGGTTCGTTCTGGCTGTTCAAATAGAGGGCCATCACGTCGATTTCGCGAAACCACGGGATCGAGGACCAGTGATCGCCGGGACGGAACGTAAATTGCGGTCCGAACGCCGTGAGGAAATTGTTGCCCGCAGGACGGTCGCGGGGCAGGCCCGGACCGAAGAAGGTGCGGGCTTCGGAGTATTGCGCGCCGCCGGAATGGGCCCAGTAGACTTGGCCGTTGAAGGCGAAATAGCCTGCCGCCACTCGTCCGGCATAGCCCACATCAAACCGTTCAGCCTTCTGGAAGGTTTCGATCTGGTTCCAATTGATGAAGAGATCCTGCTGGTAATGTTCGCGATCGACCAGCATTTGGAACCCCTGCTCGACGGGACGGCTGAAGAGCATGGCATCGTTAAACAATGCATCGACGAAGGGATGGTTCCGGTGGATCGTGCCGGCCACCATGGTCGCGCCGGGCAGGAATGTATATTCGGCTGCGAGGATCGGTTGCGCGGTGTGAAAATGCTGAGTGTCCGCGACCGGCAGCCCGGCGAAGACACCGGCATCGAGCGTCAAGCCGGCTATCGGCATATAGCGCAGGACTGGGGCAAGATACTGTCCGGCGAAGGTCTGATTCGTGACGGCAAGCGGTCCGGCCTGGCGCAGTCCTGAGTACGCAATGTTGTAGACATACGTCAGCGAATCGAACAGGGCGCTGAAGCGGCGCTCACCGGCAGGGGATTGAGCCTCGACGAAGGGCTGCGACAATGACGCCCACACATCGCCGGCCAGGTCGGCATGGTTCGTATCCCAGTTCCAGTTGAAGACGAGATACTCCTGGTTCACCCATTTGAACGTGTCCCGGTTTAGATAGGTGTGGCCGTCTTCGGTAAAGAAGGCGCGGATACGTCGAGTTTGTGTGCCGAACTCGAGGGAGGCGCGGTTGGTCAACCAGAAGGTCTTGGACAGGCCGACTTCCGGGAAGTTGCTGCTACGGTATTCTGGGTCTCCCTGCAGGCTCAGGAAATTGCGACCCTTCCAGAACGAGATCCAGGGCCGCCATCCCTCAAGATCCACCCACGTCTGCAGCTCATACCCCCGTCCGCGAGTCGCCTCTGAGCCGTTGTCGGGTTGATTATAGGTCGTGAGGTAGGTGAAGCGGATTCCCGCCTGTTTCCACCAGGATAGGGCTGAGGCATAACAGGCCGGTTCCAACACCAACTCCGGTCCGGCCGCGATGACCACGTTATCCCTGGTGTCGAACGATCGGTCCAGTTTAAACAGGGCCTGCCCGTTCCTAACCCAATGGACTTGCCCATTGAAGTGCAGCAGGCCGAAGCGCAATTGCCCGGCGTAGCCCACGTCATACCGGTTGGAGGCCGAGCCGCGGAAGGCCTGCTCCCAGTTGATGAAGAGGTCTTGCCGATAGTAGCGAGAATCAACTAGCATTTGAACCCCCTGCTCGATGGGACGCAGGAAGCGATTGCCGTTGTCGAAGACGGCGTCGTGGAAGTCCCGGTGCGGAGTGCGGATCGTCCCGGCGACGGCGGTGATCTGGTCGATCGGTTGATAGGTCAAGCGGACGATGGGCCGGACTTGAGACACTTCGGTGTCGTGTCCGAAGGGCATGTTGGCAAAGACCCCGAGCTCGGCTTCGAGATGGGGAAGCAACCGCCGATAGACGGTCGCGTTGACCAAATTGCCGATGAGCGTCGTATCGCGGCCGAGTCCGTTGGTGAAGGTGTTGTCCTCGAGGCCTTGTTTCTCGAGGTTGAGCATGAAGGTGCTGACGGAGAAGCGGGCGTCGAGGAGGTGGGGGCTCGGGTCCGGTTGAGAAACCTCTTGTGAAACCGCGGGTGCAGCAGTGGCAAGGGAGAGGATCGCCCCGAAGACTAAAACGAGTAACGAGTTATATGGCGACTGTTTGGGCGGCAGCACAATGGGAGCGGATCATAAGAGGGAGTGGCGCGATCCGTCAACGTGCCGAAATATCGGTGGGCATCGTTGGCATGAGTAAAGGTAGGCGCCTGGCGCCACTGGGTACCGCAGGTCGTAAGTGGTAGTGGAAAACCGGTCGGGGGGTACGTTGCCGGGGAATACCATATCTGGGGCAGAAGTCGACCCTGGGTTTGAACATGAACAGGTACGTCTGGGTACGACGCTGTCCGTGATCACCGTGGCCCAAATCCTGAGTGCGTTCGGAATACAGTGGTACACAATTGCGCACCTTGGAGTAGGCATGGATGCGGATGCTTTGTATGCAGGGGCAACTTTGCCTCAAGCAGTAACGGTGTTGCTGATGGAACCGCTTGGATTCGTACTCATTCCGTTTCTGTCATCCAAAGGAGAGTCTGAGCGGAACAGGCTTGCATGGCCGCTTGTATCCGGAATCGGGGTCTTGTCGGTCGTAGCTACGGTGGTCCTGATTTTTCTGGCTCCCCCGACGGTACGCATTCTGGCCCCAGGTCTCACTGAATTTGGCATGAATTTGACGGTGCAGTTGGCGCAGATTCAACTGCTCGGGGTTATCGGCGGTGCCTGCGGAACAGTGTTGGTTGCGCTGTCGCAAGCCAGGGGGCAGTTCGTATGGCCGGCCCTGTCGTTGGTGCTCGCTACCCTAGGGGGATGGGGAGCGCTGGTTGCGGGGCTTGATCACTGGGGGGTTCGATTCGCTGCATGGACGCAGGTTGGGATAACCACCTTCTCGGCCGTCATCCTACTCCCCACCCTTGGACGACCGACCATGGCGGCGCTGCGAGAAATGCCTGCTGTGCTTTACAACGTAGGGGTGAAGATGCGGCCGCTTGTTATCAGCGTGTCATACAGCCGTTCGGGCTTTGTCGTGGACCGATTTCTGGCTTCGCTTCTCAGCCCCGGCAGTATCACGATCCTAGATTTTGTCTTGAGAATCCATTCAGCGATGAGCCGTGTCCTCAACCACGGCGTGGCAGCTCCTGTAATCCCGACCATGGCTCGGTTCGCAAATGAGGGGGCATGGAGTGCTTTCAATGCGCTGTGGCGACGAAGGGCTTGGTGGATGGGGTGTTTGAGTTGTGGCGCAAGTTTGCTGCTTGTTCTGACAGCGGTTGGCCTATACCAGACAAGCGTTCTGGAGTATTGGGGCATCTATGGAAAGGTAAATCCGAATGATTTCGTGAATATCTGGGGCGTTCTTGTGGGGTGTTCTGGTGTCCTCTGTGCGGCTGGGGTGAGTCACATTTTTGTCAATGCGTTTTATGCCCAGGGCGATATGGCTCTCCCTGCGAAAATTGAGATTGGTACATACACCACTGGCTTAATCTTCAAGGCGTTTGGTCTTTGGTGGGGCGGCCTTGTGGGCATCGCAGCTGCGATCAGTGCGTATTACCTGCTGACTAGCGTCGTGTTGGGTGTGGTGCTCAATCGACGTGTCGGAAGGCAACTCTTAGTGGCGACCTCTGTGGGCGTCACTGGCTCCGTATTCGAGGTAAGACGGTAGAATCATATGTGTGGAATCTGCGGTATTGTTCAAACGAGCAGTGATCCCTGTCTCCCGCAAAAAATACAACACATGACGCTTTCGCTACGCCATCGAGGACCGGATGGCCTGGAGTGTTGGGTCGATGGTACGAGTACCGTTGGTTTGGGACACGCGAGACTCTCCATTATCGATCCGGTGGGAGGGGCTCAGCCAATGTGGTCAAGGGATAACCGGCATGTCCTTGTTTTTAATGGAGAGATTTACAATTTCCAATCGTTGCGGAATGAGCTGGAAGATTTGGGGTGCACGTTTGGTACGAATTCAGACACCGAGGTGTTGCTGCAAGCCCTCCGTACCTGGGGAACATCCTGCCTCACGAAGTTGCACGGGATGTTTGCGTTTGCGCTCTACGATACAGTTGCGGATGAGTTGTTTCTAGCTCGCGACCGTATAGGCATCAAACCCCTCTACTATGCAGATTTCGACGGTGTCTTCTGTTTTGCGTCAGAGATCAAGGCACTGCGGGATCTAGCAAGTGGGGCATTAACTCTGAACTATCGTGCCGTCCTGAGTCATCTTTCGCTGGCCTATACGACTCCGCCTGAGACATTTTTCTCCGAAGTGCAGGAACTTGAGCCTGGAGCCTGGCTGAGGTTAGGAAATCGAGGGGTCGAGCATGGGCGCTTCTGGTCCTGGAAGCGAACGCCTATGGAATGGGAAGATTCCGTCGTCCTGGAACGAACTGAAACGGCAATTCTTAGCAGCCTGAGCGAACAGCTCGTTGCTGATGTTCCCTTGGGCGCATTCCTCAGCGGAGGAATTGATTCCTCTCTCCTGGTTTCAATGATTGTAAGGAGTTTAGGGCGGCGAATCCCAACTTTTACGGTGAAGTTCGGCGATAGCACGTACGATGAGTCTCGTTTTGCGGGGGGGGTTGCGCGATGGCTGGGGATCGAACACCATGAAATTCCGGTGGCCGACGGATACGGTGACTTGTCTCTCCTCGATGAGGTGTTGGCGCAATTTGATCAGCCATTTGGCGACTCATCGGCAGTACCCACGTATTTCATCTGCAAAGCTGTAAAGCCTTTTGTCAAAGTGATGATTGGAGGCGACGGAGGCGACGAAATGTTCGGGGGATATCCTCGCTTCAGCTATGCCGATATGGCTGAGCACCTGCATGTAGTTCCGCAGTGGTTGCTTCGAGGACTTCGCGCTTGCTGTAATGGAGCGCTCCTCGCATCAGGGTCGGATCGTATCCGGCAGATTAGACGTCTGTTAATGGCTGCTGAGGCTGGCGGAAATGAGCGCTTGTTCATCCTGTCATCCTATTTGCTCCCGCCTGAGATTGGGGCCGTTCTCTCACCGTTAGTTTCTCAACAGTTGGAAGGGTGGAGACCAGGAATTCTTTCTAAGGCCGAGCATACGCTCCAGGCAGGCGGTGCGGAATTTATCGACGCGACCGTGACAACGGCTTTGCCAGGCGATTACCTCCGAAAAGTAGACATGATGAGCAGCATGCATGGTTTGGAGGTCCGGGTGCCGTTTCTCGGTGAGTCCGTACTTAATTGTTCCGCAGGCATCCCCGAAACGAAGAAATATTCTTTCACGGAAAATAAGCGAATTCTTCGGGCGCTGGCCAAGAAATATTTGCCTGACGAAATTTGTGGCCGCGCGAAGACAGGTTTCAGGTTTCCGTTCGATACGTGGCTCGGAGAAAAGGGCAGGCATGAGGTCCAACAGCAGCTGATTTCGCCTAAAGCCATGGTGAGAGCATTGATCCGTCCGGAGTACGTCGAACAGTTGTTGCAGGCGTTTGTCTGCCAACGATGGAGTGACCTGCGGATTAGCCGAGACAACATGTGTCAGCGCGTATATGGGCTCTGGGGGTTGGAGCGTTGGCTGCAACGCTGGAATCCGATCCTGTAATGATCTTCAGCATGTCTTATCGGTATGAGTGAAAGCTGCGATCCCTTCATGCTCCAGTTGGAAAAGGAATCGACCGAGGTGCTGCCTTGTTCGGTTTCCAGCGAAGCGCCGCTTCGGGTGTGTCACGTTCTCCCGGGGCCGCCGGATCCGCAACGTATGGTGTTTGCTACGGAGCAAATCAGTTCGCTCTCTGCCTTGGGAGTGATGAATCATTCGGTGTTTTTGTGGTCCCGCACCTCTCCTGTGGTGGTGCTCTATGAGACGCGGCGCTTGCGCAAAGAGATTCGCGAATTTCGCCCCAATCTGGTTCATGCGCACTACGGCACCGTGACCGCGATGCTAGCGGCACTTTCCGTCTCGATTCCGATCGTAATTACTTACCGAGGCAGTGATTTGAATCCGTGCCCGAGTATTTCTTCAATTCGTTCCAGGTTGGGGCGATTTCTTTCCCAAATCGCTGCGTATCGCGCCGCTCGTATTGTGTGCGTGAGTGCGGAACTCAGAGGCAGGCTTTGGAGAGGTGGAAGCGAAGTGCGAATCATTCCTACCGGGGTCGACCTATCGAGGTTTCGGCCGATCTCTCGGGACGTGGCGCGCCGCCAACTGGGCTGGCCTCCAGGGAGACCAGTCGTATTGTTCAATGTGGGAGATGACCCATTGGTCAAACGGAAGGACTTGGCATTGGCAGCCGTGGCTGAAGCTAGGAAAATGTCGCTCGACTTTGATTTCGTTGAATTGAACGGCCGGGTCGCCCATGCTGACATATCGACGTATCTCAACGCCGCCGATTGCCTATTAGTGACCAGTGATTGGGAAGGTTCGCCGAATATCGTGAAAGAAGCCGTGGCTTGCGATCTCCCAGTAGTGACAGTGGATGCGGGTGATGTGCGTGAGCGTCTGGCCAAGGTTACTCCCTCGATCATCGTGGAACGGCGCCCTTCTTCAATTGCTAAGGGACTTGCTGAAATCCTGCGCGACCCCCGTCGTTCCAATGGGCATGAGACGGTCGCAGATATTTCTTCTGAGAATGTTGCGCGCCAATTGGTAGCTGTCTACCGGGAAGTGCTGACAGCCTGAGTTTCAATCGCTCGATTTGGGGGATGGAACTGTGCCGTATTATTTGCTGCTCGGGGGAGGAACGGTTGTCATTGCCTTCTTGGCCTTCTTGATTTGGAGGAGGACGAAAAGCCTCGCCATCCTGACCGGCCTCGCCATGATGTACTACTGGTCGTTGTTCGGCGCATGGTCGATTGTGAGCGATCGTCTGGCCGGTGTCGGGGGCAAATCGTATGGCTATCTGGAGGAGAAGCTCTTTCCGGTGAATCTGGACGGGAGCTATTTCAGCGCGTTGATTCTTTACGTGGGATTCATCCTTGTCATTGAAGTCTGCTTATTGATGCGCGTCCGAGGTAGGACATCGAGTGGCATCCACCTCAAGTCTCCAATCCGAGTTAATCACGTTGTCCTGCTGGGATTCGGTGTCGTTTGCGGCGTGGTGAGCTATTGGCTTGTCAGAGAATCCCTTGAAACCGCTGAAGGGCTAAATCTGTCGGGGTACGCGGTAACGCGCGGGATGCTGGGCGAGGCCGTTCCCTTCTTCACGATCCATCAGCTCTTGAATCGAGGAGCGTTTTTGTCCGCCGCGATCGGATTAGCCGTGGCGGTAAGCGGGCGTCACCCTCGTGTGTTTGTTGGCCAAAGGAACCGGATTGCCATGGTTGGGTACACAGTACTGATCGGTGGTCTCATTTGGTTTGCCCTCATGCTTGGCAACAAAAATGAGTTGTTGTTTGCTGGGGTAGTGGGGATGCTTTTGTACGAAGCGAATGCTCAAAAGAAGCGACTGGTGGGGGTACTGATGGCAGCTCTCGTTGGAGTAGCCATCTTGCGGGTAATCGACACTGTGCGCGGTCTGCCTCTTTCCGCTGTGGCAGGAGCGCTTGTCGACGTGGAGCCGTCTCAATGGTTTGATCTTGCGCAACTGCTGTTCTCAAGTAATGAGGCTTATGCGGCCCATTTTTCACTGTACGGTGCATTATCGCTGAAGGTTCCGCTCACCTACGGTCAGAGCCTGATCAGCGGGATGGCGTCCATCGTTCCAAGAGCTGTGTGGCCGGACCGTCCTCCCGATATTTATTATTACTATGCGGAGCAAGTGGGGGCGGCAGAAGGACAGGGGTACACAATTCATCATGCAGCCGGATGGTATCTGAACTTCGGCATACTAGGTGTCGCGATTGGGGCGCTCGTATGGGGCTATGTGTGGGCAGCATGCATATCAGCTCCGGAGAAGTGGTCAGAGCAAGATTCACAGTTCGCCGGAATTTGCAGATTGATTGCCCCCACGATGTTCGTCGCGAGCATTCCGATGCTGATGCGTGTTGGTGTCGAGGGATACAAGGGCTTGCTGGTGGAAGGGTTGCTGATACCGACCATGATTCTCGTCTGTGGCTCTTGTCGTTGGGGCTGGCCTGCTGGGTCGGCAACGTCGCGTGCATAAAACTTTCAGAATAGTCCCGTGACAATGGCGTCGCCAATGAAGTTTGTCACGGTGCTTGTACCATGTCGAAACGAGGCCGATTACATCCAAGCATGCCTTGATTCAATCATTGCCGGCGACTACCCCCATGCACTGATGGAGGTGCTCGTCATAGATGGAATGAGCCAGGATGGAACTAGGCCGATACTCCGTGAGTATTCAATGCGTTATTCATTCGTGCGGATGGTGGACAATGAGCGCCAAACGACGCCTTGTGCACTGAATGTTGGCATTCGAGAAGCGAAGGGAGCGTTTATTGTACGAATGGACGCACATGCAACCTATTGTCCTGACTATATTTCGAAGCTGGTCTCGTTTCTCCTCTCGACTGGTGCCGATAACGTCGGAGGAGTAAGGATTTCCGTTCCGGGCCGACGGGGCGTGGTTGCGGCTTCAATTGCCTGTGCCGTATCTCATCCGTTTGGGGTTGGAAGTTCCCTATACACCTCCACCCTATCGAAGCCTCGATGGGTTGATACTGTGTGGGGGGGATGTTACAGGCGGGAGGTTTTCGATAAAATCGGCCTTTTCGACGAGCAGTTTGTAAGAAACCAAGACGATGAGTTCAACCATCGTCTCATCATCAATGGGGGAAAGGTTCTACTGGTGCCGGAAGTTCGCGCCTACTACTATGCTCGTACTTCCCTCGCGAAGCTATGGCGTACTTACTATCAGTATGGGTATTTCAAACCGCTGACGGCCTATAAACTGATGCGCATTTTGACATTTCGACAATTGATTCCCTCCGTATTCCTGGTTGGACTACTGGCGGTTGTAATTCTGGGGTTGTTAGCCCCAGCCTTTTGGGGACTGACGCAGGGAGTTGTTGCTGCCTATGCGGCCGCGAATCTTATCGTTGCGGTGAGTATGATACGGCAATATGGCTGGGCGCCGAGCCTCTTTTCCGTACTTGTCTTTCCGATCATTCATGCAGCGTATGGAACCGGTTTTCTTCACGGTTGTTGGGACATATGGGTGTTCCGCCGGCACGGTGGTCTCGATGGTCGGGCGGTTCCCTTGTCGCGCTAACTGGTGCGTAGCCAGGGAAAGGACCTGGTGCCGCTATGCAGACAGTGCAGTCAGACTTCGAGCGGGATCGGCTTGAGCCCATTTGGGAGCAAAGAAAGATCCCCGTCCCCCAGAACATTTATGGGCTGTCTAATCCCGGACAACTCTTTATGTTGCAGGAACGCGAACGAGGTGTGCTCGACATCTTGAGGGAAATGGATCGCGACGTCTTGCGAAATGGGAAAATTCTCGAAGTTGGCTGTGGTAGTGGAGTTTGGATTCGGGATCTCGTTAGGTGGGGCGCCAATCCCGGGAACATTACCGGCGTAGAACTCTTGCCAGAAAGAGCGGCCACGGCTCAACGGCTTAGCCCTGCCGGGGTCTGTATTCATTGTGGTGATGCGAGAACGTTGATGTTTCCAGATGAAAGCTTCGATCTGGTTATTCAATCGACAGTCTTTACCTCGATCCTGGATCCCTTGGCTCAGATACAACTCGCAAAGGAAATGCTGAGAGTACTGAAGCAGGACGGGATCATTCTGTGGTACGACTTTTATCGCGATAACCCGTGGAATCCTGATGTGCGTGGCGTCAAGAAGCGCGAAATCCTGAGACTGTTCCCAGCGTGTCACGTTCAACTCCGCAGCATGACATTACTGCCTCCGCTTGTTCGCATGGTCGCGCCGGTCTCATGGCTTGCCTGTCAGGTACTGAGTCTCGTGCCCTTGTTGCGCACGCACTATCTCGGAACCATCCGCAAAGGCTTACGCTATGAGTGAGCGCTCTGTGCCGTTCCATCTGCCGGATATTGGTGCGGAAGAAATCTCCGCGGTGACGAAGGTGCTTGAGTCAGGTTGGTTGACGACAGGGAACAAAGTAAAACAGTTCGAGGAGCGTTTCGCCGCACAAGTCGGAACTGAGCATGCGGTGGCGACGAATTCCTGTACGGCCGCATTGCATGTCGCGTTGGATGCCGTCGGAGTGCAAGAGGGAGATGAAGTTATCGTCCCGACCATGACGTTTGCCGCTACCGCGGAGGTCGTGGTGTATTTCAAAGCTATTCCGGTTCTGGTGGACTGTGACCCGACCACATTGAATTTAGACCCGAACAGGTTTGCTGAAAAAATTACCAGTCGGACAAAAGCCGTGATCCCCGTACATTTCGCCGGACACCCATGCGATATGCAGTCTCTATCGGAGGTCGCGGCGGCTCACAAACTGGCGGTCGTCGAAGATGCCGCCCACGCATTTCCCTCCGTCTATCGGGGCAGAAGAATCGGCTCCATCGGCGACATCACTTGTTTTTCTTTTTATGCTACGAAGACCCTGACGACCGGTGAAGGGGGGATGGCCACGACCAACAATCAGGCGTGGGCTGAACACATGCGCCGGATGACCCTGCATGGGATTACCAAGGACGCATGGGCTCGGTATACGGATGCCGGCTCGTGGTATTACGAAATCGAAGCGCCCGGGTATAAGTACAACCTGACGGATATCGCAGCCGCGATCGGGGTTGAACAACTGGCCAAAGCGCGCCGTTCCCTTGAGGCGCGGAAGACGGTTGCCGCGGCTTATCATGCCGGGTTCGCCGATTTGCCTGAATTGCGACTTCCGCAGGCTGCGAGGGATGTTGAGCATTCCTGGCACCTCTACGTGATCCAGCTTGACTTACAGCGGCTCCGTATCACGCGTAACGGGTTTATAGAAGCGCTGAAAAAACTTGGGGTGGGCACATCCGTTCATTTCATACCGCTACACCTCCACCCCTACTATCGGTCGAGATTTGGCTTCACCTCTAGGGACTATCCGGTCGCAAGCGAGGCGTTCGACCGGATAGTTTCATTGCCCATTTATCCACGGATGAGCGACGCAGACATCCGGCACGTCATTGATTCCGTACGGACCGTTGTTGCCGAGTATCGCCGGTGATCAAGCGCTGCATGGATTTCATGCTTGCCCTGGTGGGGGTCGTTTTCCTGTTTCCGCTGCTTGTCTGCATCGCCTTGTGGGTCAAATTCGACTCGCTTGGGCCGGTGTTTTTCCTGCACGAACGGATCGGTCGGAATTTTCGTCCATTTCGCATGTACAAGTTTCGCACGATGTGCGCAAATGCGGGGCTGGATGGAGGCGAAATCACCGTGAGCGGAGACGCGCGGGTGACCGTTGTGGGGCGATGGCTGAGACGGACAAAACTCGATGAGCTGCCGCAATTGCTGAATGTCTTGCGTGGAGAAATGAGTCTCGTGGGGCCGCGGCCTGAAGTGCGCCACTATGTTGAGCAGTTCCGCCACGACTATGAGGAGTTATTGAAGGTCCGTCCGGGAATCACGGATCCCGCCTCGCTCAAGTATCGAAATGAAGAGACAATCCTTGCGGAGACAGAATGTCCCGAGGAGTATTACGTTCAACACATCCTGCCCGATAAGATTCGAGTGGCCAGAGAATATGTGCGAAATGCCTCATTTCTCGGCGATCTCCTCATCCTGCTTCGCACAATCAGTCGGCTTCCATAGCAACAGGTTGATGCCTGTCGGCGATTGACTTGTTCCCCTCCGTTTTCCCAAAATTACCCCTTTGCCCTGTAGGAGGAATCGGGTTGGTCCGTCGGCTTTTTGTTTGCGTTGTGCCGGTCGTGCTCCTCTTCGTGCTCGCGTACGAGGGGATTGGTCATGCGACATCGAATGTGCCGCTCCACCACTGGTCGTATGAGGCAATCGAACGGTTGGTCGGTCTCGACCTGATCGATCGCGCCATCCTGGGCCCGAAGCCCTACAGTCGGAAGCAAGCGGCGGAGTATGTTGCGCGCGCGGTCGAGCGGATTCGTCAAGATGAGGTCGAGGTCGACGGGCGCGAGGCCGTCGGGGAGCCGTTGCTTGAACGGCTGATGCAGGAGTTTCGTCCGGAGTTGGTGCGGATGGGCATCTTGCGCCGCTCGGCCGGCGACCCTCAGGGGATGTTGCGCTATGGACTGCGCGTGCAATCCGAGATGGATGTCTCCTCGATCGGCGGCGGGCAGACCGTGCGGTTTCGCGAAAATCGGGGCGGCGAATACTACGTCAACGGCGTGCAGAACCAAACCGATGCGCGAGGTTGGGTCGAGTTCAACGATTGGGCTTCCGCGATGGTTCAGCCGAAATTCATCAGCAACCGGCACCTGCTCGGTATCGGGGCCACGAACAATAGCGAGAACTTTTACCTCCGTGAGTTCAGCCTTAAACTCACGTATGCCAACATCTCGGTTGAGGCGGGACGCGGGACCCAATGGTGGGGGCATGGCTATCATGGTTCATTGTTGCTGACCGACCATGCCTTTCCCATGGACATGATCCGAGTCGGCACCGATCGACCCTTTCGTCTGCCCGGTTTCTTGAGTGGACTTGGTGAATGGAAGATCAACTCGTTCCTGGCCCAGCTCGAGCGGGATCGGGACTTTTCTCGTGCCAAGGTATTCGGTCTCCGCTTGAGCTACTTGCCGACCACTTGGCTCGAACTCGGGCTGACTCGGTTGACCCAGTTCGATGGTCGAGGACATGACCAATCGTTTCCGGGGGCGGTGGTGGATGCCTATATCCATGAGTCCAACCAAACGGGCAATCGTGATGTGAACGAGCAGGCGATGGTGGATTTTCGATTGCGGGTGCCGCACGTGTCCTATTTGGTCCCCTTTCCTGCAGGGCTGCAGCTCTATGGCGAGATGGGTACCGAAGACAAGTGGTCGGAGCTGCCGATTCCGAGTCGAACGGCCATTCTGGGAGGAATTTACATCCCGCAGGTGTTCTCCGGCGACAGCATGGATCTCCGCATCGAGTATGCCGACACCGATTTGGGGCGGCGACGGCATCCCGAGTTGCGGCAGGTTTGGTACAACAACTTTCCCTACGCGAGCGGGATGCGGTACCGCGGGTTTGCTTTGGGGCACCATATGGGCACCGACGGGATCGACCTCTTCGTGCGCACGACTCGCTACCTCGCGGAGGCGCTGCAACTCGGGGCGAACTTCAATCTTCAGGAACGGGACCGAGGGCAACCGATTCACGAGCGAAAGCGGGAGGCTGCTATTGACCTGACCTATTGGTATTCCTCGTCGCTCCAATTCATGGGCGGCTACATCTTTCAGCGCTTGAGCAACCCGGGGCAGGTGACCGCCATCAACCCCTTCGCCGAGACGTTCGCTGGCGGGGTGACGGCCAAGAATCATTTGTTCTGGACCGGGGTTGTTGTCCAATTTTGAGCCGATAGCTGTTCGGCCTCCTGTAGTTGACGTCAGGAAGCTTGATTGGCTACTGTGGCAAGGCTATACGGGGAACTCCCACTTCTAGGTACAGGACGATGTCGATTAGCCTTGGAACACGCTTGCTCATTTGGATGATCTGCAGTGCGATGGTCTTGCCGCCCGCTCTGTTGGCTCAAACTCTACCGGTGCCGCTACCGGGTTTGGGATCGGCAGGTGCATCAGCAGGCAGTCCCGTTGCACCGTCGATCCCGTTTGGGGCCGGGGCTTTGGGGTTATATGGCTTGCAAGGGTCGCCGGGCCAGCCGATCGTCACGAATCCGACGGCGTTACAACCGCTGACCCCGACTCAGACTCCCTGTCCGACCAGACCGACCGCGGACCTTTCCCCCGAATCGACGATTCCCAACTTGAACGACTATTGGCCGCTTGAGCCGCGCAGTCTGCTGCCCGGATCGGTCGAACAACGGTTGCGGCAGGAGCAGGAAGAACTTGACCGCAAGCAAGAAACGCTTCGTGTCCAGAAGGAACGGCGCGAGCTTGAATATCAGGCTCAGGTGGAGCGGGAGAAACAGACCTTGGCCCGCCGACCAGGTCAGGCTGGAATTCCCGGGGCATTGGTGCCCATGTTGCCGGGCCAGCAGGTTCCGTCCGCTGATCAGCGTGCTCCGCTGACTGTACAGGATGCTGAGAAGAAGCCGTTCACGGGCGAACTCCTGCGCGCCCAAGATTTTTCAATCGAGGAAGCCTTCGCGCAGTTTTCCATTCTGCAAGGTGTAAAGAGCCGGCTGAAGCAGTTCGGCTACGAGTTCTTCGATGCCAATGCGAATACCTTTTCTCCCGTGCAGGATGTCCCTGTAGGACCCGATTATGTCATCGGTCCCCAGGATTCGCTGGGGGTGCACATTTGGAATGTGCCGGACCAAAGTTTCAATCGGAGCTATATCGCACCGGTAGAACGGGACGGGATGTTGGTGTTGCCGCAGGTGGGGGCGATCCCGGTCGGCGGCCAAACGTTTGTCGAAGCCGAAAAGACGATCCGTGCCAGGCTCAGTACGTTGCTCAAGCGGTTCGAATTACACGTGTCGATGGCGCGTATCCGGACGATGAAGGTGTTTGTGGTGGGCGAGGTCGTCCGCCCCGGCGCATATGAATTGAGCGCTTTGGCGACGGCCTCCAATGCACTCTATGCGGCCTGCGGCCCCGCCCATTCCGGTTCGCTCCGCCAGGTCAAGATCATGCGCGACGGAAAGGCTGTGGCCGAGCTGGACCTCTATGAGTTTCTGATGCAGGGCGATCGTCGCGGTGATGTGCGGCTCCAGGGTGGCGATGTGGTAATGGTGCCGCCGGTCGGCCCTGTCGTGGCGATCAGCGGCGCGGTCAAACGGCCGGCGATTTATGAAGCCAAGCCCGGTACGCGCTTGACCGACCTGTTGTCTTTGGCCGGAGGCTTAACCCCCCTGTCGGATCGGCAGCGGTGCCACATGTTCCGGCTCGACCCCAATGTCGAGGGGCGCCAGCTTATCGACGTGGACCTGGTTCTGGCCATGCGGTCACGCGGTGATGAAAAGAGTCGAATCGGTGTAGCGGGCGGCGACCCCATTCTCTTGGATGGCGACTACATTCGTATCGGGACATTGCCGACTCAGGCGGTGAACGTGGTGAGTCTGGTCGGTGCGGTCAAGACGCCGGGTCCCTATGAATTCCGGGCGGGTATGCACCTGCGCGACTTGTTGACCAAGGACAAGCTGACTGTCGATGCCCATCAGGATCGCGCGGAGATCGTCCGGACCGATCCCGCCACTTACCAGACGAAGGTCATTTCCTTCAGCCCCAAGGCACTGTTTGACGGAAGCGAGGCCGACAATCTCCCCCTGTCACGACTGGATCAGGTCGTGGTGTCGACCCAAGTGCGGCCGCCGAGCCTTGTGCTTGTTGAGGGTGAGGTGAAACGGCCCGGCTATCTTACCATCGAGACCGGCGAGCGCCTGAGCTCGGTGCTGAAGCGGGTCGGAGGGTTCACGCCGAATTCTTTCCCCAGTGGGCTTGTGTTGGTGCGCGAGTCGGTCAAAATCAAGCAGCAGAGTGAACTGGAGCGATACATCGCATCAGAGCGGCAGCGCTTGACCGCGCAGGCGGCGGGAGTTGCAGCCGGGACGGCCGGGCTGAGCGGACCTGCGGCCCTTTCGACAGGTGGAGCGATCGCGGAGCAGCAGGTGTTGATGTTGCGACTCCAGCAATTGGAAGCCATCACCTCCCGCGTTGAACTCGGCCGGGTGGTGGTCAAAATGGATTCGCTCGAAAAGCTCGAGGGGAGTGAGGACGATATCATTCTCGAAGCCAGAGACATGATCCGTATCCCGACGCCGCCACAGACTGTTAGTATTATCGGGTCGGTACGGAATCCCAGCACGGTCGTGCACCGACCGAATCTCGAATTTGAAGACTATCTGCGGCAGGCTGGCGGCATGACCGAAGATGCCAACAAGAAAGAGTCCTACATCATGCGGGCCAACGGGACGACTGAAGCCACCTACCTGGCCGTCAAGGACGTACGGCCCGGCGATACGATCGTGATCCCGCAAAAAATCGAGACTCGGACGCCGCAGCTGGCGCTGTGGCAGACGGTGGCCAGTATCATCGGCAGCTTGGCTCTCACGGCGGCGGGCATCGCCGTGGTGGGACGTTGATTGCGGGCGCACAGGGCCTCCGGCGTAATAGCAGAAGGCCCGGGGAAAGGGATATTGTGACCTCAACCGCATGCCAGCTGCCGGAAGCCACGTGCAGGTTTAAGAGATGGATTGGCAATCCGACACACCCCAAGCGTTGATGGAGCCTCCACGGACTCGCGTGGAGGAGCCGGCACCGATCGACGGCGTGAGCCTGTTCGATTACTGGGACGTCGTGGTCTCGCGGTGGAAACTGATCGGCGGGCTCTGTCTGGGGGCGATTGCGCTGGCCGCGACCGTGAGCCTTTTGCTGCCGAAGATCTACGAGTCGACCGCGGCCGTGCTGCCGCAATTGGAGAGTAAAGAGACGGGTGCGCTCGGCGCCCTGTTGATGGCGACCGGTGCGGCCGGTAATGTGGCGCAGAATCTTGGCGTGAATCTGCCGGGGTTGCCCACCACGCCGACCGACGTGTTCGTGTCGATCCTCAAGTCTCGTGTCATGGCCGATGACGTGATCGCCAAGTTCAATTTGATGGAACGCTATCGGGAAAAGACGATGGTCGACACTCGCGAAGAGCTGTCCGACCGCGTACGCATTACCGTGACGAAGGAAAAGGTCGTGAAGGTGGCCGTGGAGGATATTGATCCGCAAGTGGCCGCGGACATGGCCAATTTCTACGTGGCCAATCTCGACCGCCTGAACCGGACGGTGAATGTCAGCAAGGCCGGGCAGAATCGCGTCTTCATCGAACGACGGTTGGCGGAGACGCAAGAGACCATGGGCAAGGCCGAAGAAGCGCTACGGGATTTCCAGACGAAGAATCGCACGGTCGCCGTAGAAGCCCAATCCAAGGTCATGATCGAAGCGGCGGCCATGATCCAGGCCCAGATCACTGCGCAGGAAGTACAGTCCCAGGTGATGGGAACGTATCTGTCGAGCGATAACCCGGACCTGGCCCGGATCCATTCCAATATCGAAGAGCTGAAAAAGCAGTTGGCCCTGATGGAGTCGGGTAAAAACGGCAAGGGCATGTTGCCGGGGCAGGATCGGCTTCACCCGGCGATGGTGTCGGTGCCGGAGTTGGCGTTGCAATATGCCCGGCTGTTCCGTCAGGTGAAGGTGCAGGAGACCTTGTTCTCGCTGCTCACGTCGCAGTACGAGCAGGCAAAGATCGCCGAGGCCCGCGATACGCCGACCGTCCAGGTGCTTGATCCCGGGGTGCCGGCCGACAAGCGCAGCCGGCCTCGGGTTTTGTTGAACACGGCCGTCGCCGGCGTGCTGGCGTTGGTCGTCGGCGTCTTCCTTGCCTTCTTCCTGGACTACCGATCGCGCGTTAGGCCTGCCGCGACACTCCGCTAAATTGACGATTTTTCAAGTCCGGTGGTAGAATCCCCTCGATTATCCTGAGAAGACCGACTTTCTCGGTCGCATTCCATACAGCGAACTCTAAACCAGAGGAGAGAGGGATGGCTGTTCCAGTCTCCCAGATGTATACAGTTGCGAAGTACGTACTCACCCAAAAGCTTAAGGGGGTTAAGCGCTATCCCCTGGTGCTGATGCTCGAACCGTTGTTCCGCTGCAACTTGGCTTGCGCGGGCTGCGGGAAGATCCAGTACCCCGACCATGTGCTCGACAAGCGGCTGACCCCGGAACAGTGCTGGGCGGCGGCCGAAGAGTGCGGGGCGCCGATCGTCGCCATTCCAGGCGGCGAACCCCTGATCCATCCGGAAATCGGGCGGATCGTGGAGGGGTTGGTCGCGCAGAAGCGGTACATCTATGTCTGCACCAATGCGATTTTGCTCGAGCGGAAGCTCAAGGACTTTCCCCCGTCCAAGTATCTGACGTTCAGCGTTCACATGGACGGGTTGAAGCGGGAGCATGATCTAGCGGTCTGCCGCGATGGGGTGTACGACGTCGCGGTGAGGGCGATTAAAGAAGCCCTGAACCGTGGGCATCGCGTGACGACCAACACGACGTTGTTCGACGACGCGAACCCCGATCGCGTGCGCCAGTTCTTCGACGAGATGATGGCCCTGGGTGTCGAGGGGATGATGATTTCCCCCGGCTACAGTTACCAGAAGGCCCCTGACCAGCAGCACTTTCTCAAGAAGGCCAAGACCAGGGAACTTTTCTCGAAGATTCTGCACAGCCCGAAGCGGGCATGGAAGTTCAACCAGTCGCCGTTGTTCCTGGACTTCCTTATGGGCATTAAGGAGTACCAGTGCACGCCCTGGGGCAATCCCACGTACAACGTGTTCGGCTGGCAGAAGCCCTGTTATCTGCTGCAGGAAGGCTATACGAAGACGTTTCGCGAGCTGATGGAAGCGACGGAGTGGCAGAACTACGGGACCAGCAAGAACGAAAAGTGCGCCGAGTGTATGGTGCACTGCGGGTATGAGGCGTCGGCGGTTGAAGACACCTTCGGCACGGTGTCAGGGTTTGCCCGCACCGTGAAGATCACCCTGTTGCCGACAGCCAGATAAGGAGCGCAGGGCACATGCCATGTCGCAAATGGTTGGTTGAAACGGCAAATTCTATTGCGGCTAGAGGCTGTACGCCATTGGCCGTAACCCCTTTGGTCCATCATGACTGAGCCCAACTCGCAACCCACTCACTTCAGCAGCCCCGAAGGGAAGGTGCTGCGTCCTTCTTCGGCGGCCGAGCTGCAGCAGGCCATCGAGCTCGCCTTCGACTATCGCGGTGATGTGACGATCGAGCGAACATCCGGCGAGTCGATCCCATGCTTCGTGTTCAACCGATCCGGCGAGGGGCCCTCGGCTTGGCTCGAAGTGTTCCCCTCAAACGGCGCCGGTGTCCTGACCATTCCCTACACCGACGTGGCTGCCATTACCTTCTCGGGTGAGGATACCGCCAACGGCAAATCCTGGGAATCCTGGCACGCCAAGAAGGAATCCGAGCGTCGGGCCGAATCCGAGCGTGTGGAGGCTGAAGCCAGGGCCCGCGGCCACCTCTGAGGGGCGAGCAGCGGGCGTTGTCCGTTGCTCGTGAAACGCCGTCGGGTAACAGGACGGACGTGTCGATCATCCCACTCTGTTTTTTTCTCCGAAGCTCCCTCACGCCGTAGATCATTCACCCGCCGCGGTTCCCATTCATCGCAACTGTATGGCCGATCCTTCACTGATGGATTCTGCGGAGGTGTTCGTATGCAATGAGCACCACCGTGATAAGCAGGTGTTCCTGCGTACGATCCCGTCGAATCTGTGCTGGAGTTTAGAGTGATTTCTCGTGCTGTTTGACTCGATCCATTTGTTGACAAAGAGGGTGCCCTATGCTAGAAGGATCGGCCTCAAAATTGGGCATGCCCATGTCGATGTGGCCGCTCGCTGCGTGGGGTTCAGCAGGGTTTGCTCGAGGGCGAACAGCAGGTCGACAAGGGGTATGACAAGACGAGGTCGGAGGACAATCGGTTGCGGTGCCTCCGCATGGTGTTGGGTTGCATTGGGGATCATCGGACCCCTCGCGTGGCCGTCGATTTCACTCGCGAGTCACGCAGCCGATCACCGCTTCACCGTTGAAGGGTTCGTATGTGGCTCCGATGGGAAGGGGCGAGCCGGGGTTGACGTCCTGGTGAAGGACACCCGGATCACCTACGGGCAGACAGTCCAGACCGATGGTGACGGGTACTACAAGGTTACCCTTCACCTGCATAACGATAACGTGGGCGACCCGCTGTTGGTGGAAGTCGGCGGGGAGCAGCAGAATCATAAAATTCAGTTTGATCCGAACGACCTCGAGACGGAACGAAAGCTCTGGGTCAGTTTTGGAAGTGGGTGCGAGAGCGATCTCGGCCCGCCGAAGTGGTTCTTGATCGGGCTGGGTGTCTCGGCTGTTGCTATTCTGGGGTGGATTGGGCTAAAGATCTCCCGCAAGCGGGCTCGTGAAGAGCAACGGCAAAGAAAGGGACAGGGCAAGCGGCATAAATAGAGAGCGGTCCGTGGGGCGTTGTCCCTCGCCGGATCGAGTGATGTTGTGCAGGCGGGGGAAGTCCAACTGTGACCTCGTTGTTCGCTGAATCTTGACGCTTTTGCCGAGGCTGCCGTACTCCGCCTCGACGAAAGCGTCTTTTTTTTCTGTCAATGGGCACACTGTCGAGACGGCATACAGGTCTCGGCACGAAGAAAGGAGCGGGTAAACCGTTATGAAGCACGCAGGATTGAGCAAGTTGGCTGTCGTCGTCGGCGCGATTGGGTTCGGGCTTGCCGTAGCCGGGTGCGGCGGTGGTGGTGAGGGGGGTGGAGAAGGACCGATCGTTCCTCCGCCGCCGGCTCCCGCTGAGTATGCCGACAAGCATATGCCTGCCGGATGGTGGACCGATCCGAAGATTGTCGAGGAAGGCAAGGAAATCTACATCGGCGCGAAGAACCCGGACGTGAACTGCGCCAGCTGTCACGGCAAGGACGGCAAGCCGGTCAAGGCCGGTGCCCGCGATTTCCGCAACGGTGACCGCATGAAGATGTACTCGGACTCGGTGTGGTTCTGGCGTATCTCGGAAGGCGTGCCTAACACCAAGATGAAGGCCTGGAAGAGCAAGCTTTCGGATGAAGACCGATGGAAGGTCATGGCGTTCGAAGCCAGCTTCGGTCTCGCCGGCAAGGGCTGGGATCCGAACAAGAAGGAATGGGTTCCTGCCAATCAGGTGAAGTAACGAAGGCTGGGTTTTGAATCTGCGGTGGGTCAATCGGTCGGAATGAGGAGGAGCGGCGAGACATCATGAAAATCTGGCAGCGCTGTTTGTTAGCTCTGTTCGCGATTGTGGCGGTCTGGGGAGGTGTTGCGTATGCGCAGGCCCCCAGTGCGCCTCCCGTGGAGTTCCCTTACACCGGGAACCGCACGGCGGTCTGGATCGTCGCGCAGCTCCACATCCTCTTCGCCGGTTTCATTCTGGGTGCCCCGATCTTCGTGGTCATCTCTGAATGGCTGGGGTACCGCAAACAGGATCCGCGTTACGATCGGCTCGCGAAGGAGGTCACCAAGGTCACGGTCATTCTTTATAGTATGACCGCGTTGACCGGCGGCCTCTTCATTTTCGTGCTGCTGGCGACCTATCCGCAGTTCACTACCTGGTTGATCAATCATTTCTTCCTCATCTTCGCCGTCGTGTATCCGCTGTTATTCATTGCGGAAACATTCGTGCTGTACATGTACTTCTACACCTGGGATCACATGAAGGGGGAGAAGAAGGCGCGCCACATTGCTATGGGTGTGCTGCTGAACCTCATCGGAACGATCACGTTGTTCGTGATCGATGCCCCGACTTCGTTCATGAATACGCCGGTCAAGGCGGAGGGTGTGTCTCCGGCGGAGTTCTTGGCCGCGGCGTCGTTGTGGGACAAGGTGTTCAACTACAGCTGGATGCCTCTGAACTTGCATCGCCTGGTCGGCAACGTGACCTTCGGTGGGTTCGTGGCCGGCCTGATCGCCGCCTACATGTACATGGGCGCGAAGAAGGATGAAGAGCGTTCCTATTACGATTGGATGGGTTTCGTCGGCAACATGATCGGCGTGGGCGCGCTCTTGTTCCTGCCGTTCATGGGCTACCTGTTGGCCTACGAACTCTGTGACTACGACGCCTCGATCTGCCCCTACATGATGGCCGACCAGCTGTCGATGTTCTTCGAAATGCAGGGCGCTATGATCGGGCTAATCTTCTTGGCCAGCAACTACTATATCTGGCTCAGCATGAAGCGTATCGAAGGTGTTGAGCGGGTCCGCATGACGGTGCTCGCGCCGGTCATCATGGTGGCATTGCCGCTGGTCATGACCAAGGTACTCACCGATTACCCCGTGCCGGATCCCCGATCATTGGCCTTCTTGTTGCCGATGTTGCTGGCGCCGGTGATTTTGGGCCGCTTCATCCCCATCACCGTCTCGTCGAGCACGGTCATTAAGGTCGGCTTCCTTATGGTTGTGGTTGGTAACGCGATTTGGATGACGCCCCACGGATTCGTACCGACCGGCGCCAAGTTGGTGGCCGAACTCGAACTGCCGTCCGACTGGAACTTCCTGGCCCTCATGCCGGCGAAGAACAGCGCGGCCTTCACGCTGGTGTTCGTCACGGTCGTCAACTATGTCATTTATAATCGTGCCGTTTCGCAGGGCACGATCGTGTGGGGCAAGATCGACTTCGCCTCGCAATTCGTTCTGGTGTTCTTGGCGTTCAGCGCCATCTGGACTATGGGTCTGATGGGCGCCGTCCGGTCCTTGCTGCGGAAGTACTTCCACACGTACAACTTGCTGCCGGACTTCACGGCCGAATCCTTCACGCCGACGCTGTCGTATTCGGCTTGGTGGATTACCGGTATCACGGTGGTGTTCTATGCCGTGGTCAGCTTCGCGATCATCGTGACCTTGCGTCCCTCCGACTCCAAGGGCCATGCCCATGAGGCGAGCCCGGTTCCAGCGGGGGCGAAGTAAGGTACGACTACGAGTAGGGAGCGAGAAACGAGGCACTCATGGGAAATATCATCAAGAAAACCATCATCGGAGTTGTGATCGGAGGAATTCTGTTCGGGGCGACCAATGCCCTTGGATTCCCCTTCGTGTTCCAAGCGCTGTTCTTCGGCTATGCCATGCTCGGCGCCATCGTGTTCATTATCTTGGATTTGCCGACGCTGAAGCCGTTCGGCGGCGTAAAGGCCGTCGGAGCCTTGATCGTATTTTACGTTGTCCTTTGCGTCGTCTATATTTCGGGTGCTTCGCTGTGGCCCCAATATGATCCCGAGGACGAGAAGGGCAAGATCGACAAGATTCTCAAGCCGAAGCGGGAACAATACGAGGCCGGCAAGGTCGATGTGTTGATGCAGCGCGCAAAGGCCTTGGACGAAAAGGCCAAGGAGCTCACGGCGCGTCTTCAGTCGCTCGGCGCGGCCCAGGCCCCGGCCGATCAAAAAGCCGGTGGTGATTCGGCGCCGACCTCGACTGTGGCTTCCAGCGGAGATATTGCGAAAATGGGCGAGGAACAGTGGCAGCTGCAGGAGTGCTACAACTGCCACAAGTTGAAGGGTGAAGGCGGCAAGAAGCGCGGTCCGGAACTCGACAACCTGGGCAATCTGCTTTCGGCGGATGAAATTGCCCGAAAGATTCTCGATCCGAAGAGCTACAAGGCGGAAGGTTTCGATCAGGAGTACGAGAAGGGTAAGATGCCCGACAAGTACAAGGACCTGATGGAACCGAAGGACGTGCAGGCGTTGGCTGCGTGGTTGGCGACGTTCAAGAATGCGTCGGTCAATACCCCGAAGCCCATCAAGATGAAGTGAGCATGATGCAGCCGAAACTGAAATCGAAAGTTCGTTGTACCGATCGTGAGGTGGGGGAAGTCCGCCGGATCGTTATGGATCCGCTCTCCCATGAGATCAGCCACATTGTGGTTGGCGGTGACGGCATGGGGCCGGCCGAACGGCAGGTACCCATCGGTCAAGTGCAGGGTGTCACCGAGGAAGCGGTCACGCTGCGTTTGGCCTCGGCCGACTTTGGGGGGCTCCCACCGTTCAAGCGCGACGAGTATGTGACGACCCACGAGGTGGAAATCGCCCACCTCGAGGAGAAGATCCACGTCACACCCGGTGAGGTGCTGGTTCCGTTCCCTGAGTTGGAGCGGAGCGTCAAGCGTCGGACGTTCTTCGCAAATTTCACCCACGCCATCGGCTTCCTGATCGGATTTCCGTTGGCCTTCCCAGTCCTGAAATATCTGATGAAGCCGATGTATGCGCCCTTCGACAACAGCTGGCTCAAGATCGGCAATGTCGGGAAGATCAAGCAGGACGATGTCGGCATTCAGTATAAGTACAAGCGCAAGGTCAAAGAAGCCTACATGCCCGAACAGGAAATCGACAAAAACGTTTGGGTGCTGAAGGCGACGCCGAAAGTGTTGGAGACCATCTATCAAGGCAAGGACATGGAGTTCCGTGATGCCGCCGGGAAGCACGTCTGGACGAACAAGAAAGATGTCCCGTACGTGGCCTATTCGGGTAAATGCCCCCATCTCGGATGCGGCTTCAAGTGGCGGACCCACAAGACCCTTGGCCAGGTGTTTCTCTGCCCTTGCCATCTGAGCATCTATGACGCGGCAGGCAAAGTGTTGGACGGACCGGCCCCTCGGGCGTTGGATCCGCTCCCGATTCAAGTGACGGCCACCGGCGAAATCGCCATTATCGACATGGAATTCAAAGCGGGCACCAAGGCCCAGGTTCGGATTGTCTAAATGGATACGACCACGCAGCCGACCAATCAGCAGCCTTCAGTCATCGAACAGGTTCTTGCCTTCGTCGACGAACGCGTCGGCCTGAAGACCCTTCAGGCCAAGATGCTCAACGAGCCGGTCCCCGGAGGGTCTCGCTGGGCCTATGTGTTCGGTTCCGTCCTGCTCTTCATCTTCATCATGCAGGCCGTGACGGGCATCCTGTTGATGTTCTACTACGTGCCGACCGCCGACCATGCCTACGCGAGCACCCAATACATCATCCACACCGTCGATTACGGCTGGTTCCTCCTCAGTTACCATTTCTGGGGATCCACCGCGATGGTGGTCTGTGTGTTCGCCCATATGTCGCAGGTGTTCCTATGGGGCGCTTATAAAAAGCCCCGCGAGCTCATCTGGTTGGTAGGTTTGGCCCTGTTTGGGATCGTGATGGGATTTGGTTTCACCGGTTACCTGCTCCCGTGGGACCAGCGTGCCTATTGGGCCACCACGGTCGGCGTCGAGATCATGGACAAGACGCCCGTGCTGGGTGACTTCATGGCTCGCTTCCTCAAGGGCGGTCCGACGCCCGGCCAGATGACCCTCAGCCGATTCTTCGTCATTCACGTCATGGTGCTCCCGGCGGCGCTGATGGGGCTCGCCGGTCTCCACCTCTTCCTGTTCCGCAAAGCCGGTCCTGCCGGGCCGTTCCGCGGCAGCGTGGAGGAGATCAAGGCCAAGACCGACTACTTCTTCCCGCGTCAGATTTGGAAAGACATCGTGGGAATGGTGGTGGTGTTCCTGTCGATCTGCAGCCTTGCGTTCTGGGAGCCGGTCGTTCTGCTTGAAGAAGCCACGCCCGATCCCGGCGACTACCATCCCGAGCCGGAGTGGTACTTCTTGTTCCTGTTCCAATTGCTGCGTTTGAAGGTGTTCGCGGGAGAGTTCGGGCAGTTCCTGGGCGCGATTGCGTTGCCGGGTGTCTTCATGGCGTTGCTGGCAGCCCTGCCGTTCATCGACCGCGATCCCGAAAGAAACATTTTCAAACGGCCTATCGCGCTGATCAGCTGGATCGTCGTGATGTCCAGCATCCTGATTTTCACCGTGGCCGCGATCATCAACCGTGAATTCCTCGAATAGCCGGAGGGTCTGGGGCACATGACGGGTCGAGAAAGCATGTCGTCATTTAAGTTAGGGCTCACCATCTTCTGGAACGCCTGCTGGACGGCCCTGCCGATCAAGATGGGCTTCGCGCTCCTCTTCATGGCGATGGGCACGATGCATCTCGAGAACAAGCTGGCCGTGGCGTTCTTGTTTCTCCTGATCAGTCCGGTCAGCGTCTTTGCGTTCTTTGTGGTGACCGGGGCGTTGGGTTTTCATTTCGGCGAGGGGCTGGGACTGACGTTCCTGCTTCTCATTTCCATCCCGATCGACATTTGGGCAATTGGGTTGGTGTCTCGGACCGCCTTCCTCGAACGGCTGCGTATTGAGCCGCCCGCATCGATCGGTTCAGCCTTGTGGGTCAGGTTTGCCCTGGCTGGGGCGATCTATTTGCCGTTGTTGTGGCTCATCGAGGGGGGCGCGACGGATGTGGCGCGTTCGTTGGCGCACGACATCGTAAACAGCGACATGCTCAAGGCTTTGCCGGTGGCGGAAAAGATCGGTCTTGAGCTCAGCATCTGGGGCACCGTCTCGACGGTAATGTTGGTGATTTTGTGCCTTGTCGGCATGACGATTCTCGGGCGGCTCGTTCAGAGCAAGGTGAATCAAGCCAATGCCCTGAGCGACAGTTACCAAGGTTTGATTACCCGTTGGGATATGGAGCGAGTTCCTGCAGACCAGAGCTTGATGCTGACGGCCTTTACCGGCGTCGGTGCCGTCATGAGCATTCTCTTCTGGGCCGTTCTTCCGGTGTCTACGCCCCATCCCCATGAATGCTGTAAACCGGCCGAAGTGAAGGTGGAGCCGGCCTACGATCTGCAGAAGTCACTCACCAAGGACGAAAAGTCCTTCAAAGATTCCGAAATGAAGATCGCGGCCCTCGAAGCGAAGGCTGCCGAAGAAGAAAAGCAGAAGGATAAGGCGCCGGGCAAAGAGAAGGCAGCTGCCAAGGATAGTGCGCCGAAGGCGGATGCCAAAGCACAACCAGCCCCTGGGGGAAAGCCGGCAGGTAAGTGATATGAAGGTTAAGGACGAGGTGACAACCATGGTGCACCAGGCTCGGGCTCATACGAAACGGTGGAATCAGCTGCTGGGTCGTGTGGCCCTCTTTGCGGGAATCGCGGCAGTCTTCGGGCTGCTGGGAATGCCCGATGCCGGCTACGCGGAAGGTGGAAGCGGGCAGACCGAGTACCGAGACATTCCCGGTATCGGCAGCCGGAATTTGGTCTGGATTGTCGCGCAGCTTCACTTGCTCCTCGCGGGGTTCGTGCTCGGGGTGCCGATTTTCGCCTGGCTGTGCGAAGTCGTGGCCTGGAAGTCCGGTGACAAGCGGTACGACAAGTTGGCTAAGGAGTTCACGAAGCTGTTGACCTCGTCTTATGCGACGACGGCGCTCTTCGGCGGTATCCTATTGTTCCTCCTCGTGGCCTTCTATCCCAAGTTGATGAACTACCTGACGGACATTTTCTTTCCGTCATTCCTGCTCTACTGCATGCTGTTCCTCATCGAAACCGCGACCCTGTACCTCTATTGGTACGGCTGGGATGCGATGGCCGAAGGCGGCAAGAAGAATCTTCACGTGTTCCTGGGTTTCCTGCTGAACGTCTTTGCTTTCTTCATCATGATCGTGCCGAATTCATGGGCGACCTTCCAGGCGAGCCCCGTCGTGATTGCGGAAGGAACCGATTTCCAGCGCGCCTGGGCCGCAACGTGGAATCCGACCTGGTGGCCTGTGAACATTCACCGGATCATCGCCAACGTCGTATTGGGTGGGTATATCTGCGGCGCCTATGCCGGTATTCGCTATCTGTCCGCGAAGACGACCGAAGAGCGTTACCACTACGATTGGATGGGTTACGTCGGCAACTTCATCGGCGTGTTCGGTCTGTTGCCCCTCCCGTTTGCCGGCTACTGGCTGATGCGGGAAATCTATCAATACAACCAGCAGATGGGCATTACGCTCATGGGCGGATTCCTCTCCTGGCTGTTTATCCTGCAGGCCATGCTCATCGGAGTCCTGTTCCTCAGCGCCAACTATTATTTCTGGCTCGGCATTACGCATCGCATCCCAGGATCGGAAGTGCAATATCGCAAGCCGATCATGGCGATGTTGGTCATCCTCCTCCTCTGTCTCGGCGTGTGGATGACGCCGCACTCCCTTGTGGCCAGCTTGGAAGAAGCCCGGAAGATGGGCGGCACGCACCACCCGCTCCTGGGTGTATTCGGAGTTATGTCGGCCAAGATGACGGTGTCCAACCTGATGATTCTCGTGACGTTCATGAGTTTCATCATGTATTGGCGCGCCGGCAAGGAAGATACGGCTGGATGGGCGAAGGCCGCCAAGGCCGTCATGGGCGCCGTACTGGTGCTCGCGGGTATTGCCGTCATTGTGCTCGGTGTGTGGGGATATTTCGTCCCGGCAATCATCCGCATCAACTACTTCTCGACCTCCCAGGTCGGTATCGTCCTGTTCGTGATGTTGACGATTACGCCACTGACGGCATTGCTGTTGAAGAGTGCCAAAACCACCACCGAAATGGTGTGGGGGAAAATGCCGCCGCGCGCGGGCTATTCCTTGGTCCTCAACGCAATCATGGTCATTCTTCTGATGACGTTGATGGGCTATGCACGGTCCTCCTCACGGGTCCACTGGCACATCTACGGTGTCATGCGTGACTCCTCTCCCTATGCCTATTCACCGGCTCTCGGGTACGCTGCCGCGTTCATGGCGCTATGCACGTTCCTGTTTTGTCTGCTGGTGGCCTTCATTTTCTGGGTGGCCACAATGGGAGACAAGGCCAAGGCGGCGGCAGGCGGGCAGGCGACCAAGGGTGCGGTGCCGCAGGGTGCGTTGCCGCAAATGGCCGGTGGATCACCAGACAATCCGTCCCAGGGATGATGACGGTCGCACGGTGATGAATTACTAGTTCTGAGTTGGAAAACTCACAACTATACACTCAATAGTCGGGGACTCTATGAGCGAAGTCGTTAAACTGCAGCTAATCGGTCTCTGTGTGATCGGCCTCGGAACGGTCATTCTGCTGTTCGTCAAGGCGCAATTCCTTCGGGTGATCGGCTTCGTAGCCATTGTCCTGGGACTCTTCTCCCTGGTGGCTCTCGCGGTGCCTCAGATGGCCTCGCTGCCTCCCGCGGAGGAAAGCATCAACATCGCCGACATCAAGACGCCGACCGACATGGCTTCGATCGGACAGAAAATTTTCTTCAGCAAGGGCCAATGCGCGCTCTGTCATTCCATCGGACCGAGCGAATCGGCGCGCTGTCCTGATTTGAAGGGCATCGGATCCAAGTTGTCGCGCGAGTTCCTCTTCGAGAGTTTGACTGAACCACAGGCGTACATTTACCTGGACTATCGTCACGAAGGCGCGCCGAAGGAATATCCGGCCCGGATGCCGTACATCAATAAGAACCCGATCGGGTTGTCGAGAAACGAAATTCTGTCGGTCATCGCATTCCTCCAGCAGATGAGCGGTGAGCCGATCAGCGTGAATCCGTCGGACCTGGAAATGCCGGGAGCGACTCCGGTGAAGGCTGCTGACGCCGGTATGGTATCAGTGGCGCAGGCCCGTTAGTCGATCCTGGGAGACGTGTAGGAGGCGATATGGGTGGCGTACTTGTCAGACCGGTAATCCTGACGGTCATTGTCTATCTGTTTTTGAAGTTTGTCGTTCCGAATCTGCCGCACTCCGCGCCGTTGCCCTCGAGCCTGATTTTTGTATACCTCATGCTCACGCTTACCGGCGTGGTAATTTTCGCCACCCTGAGCGGCGCGTCGAAGGACGCCTTCTTCGGTCCGATTTTCCGCTTTCTGTCGGGCGAAGCGGGCGCGGCCATGCAAGCGCCTCGCTATTTGGTGCTGGCCTTGTTCCCCCTCCTGATCGGATGGCAGACCTACGGCAGCACGGCACCGAGCGATGCGCCTCCGGCCGAAAACCGCACCATTCACCCGGCACCTCCGGGCGAATACAGCGGTTTGTCGAATCCCGTGCCGAAAACGCCGGAAAACATCATGTACGGCAAGGGTCTGTATGCGTCACGCTGCGCCCCTTGCCACGGGAATTTTGACGGCAAAGGCTTTGCGGCTGCAGGGTTCAATCCTCCTCCGGCCAATTTTAAGGATCCGACGACGATCGCGATGTTGCAGGAGAGCTTCCTCTTCTGGCGCATCAAGAAGGGCGGCGTTGGTCTGCCGGTGGAAGGCATGCCGTGGAAGTCTGCGATGCCGCGCTGGGAATTGGAAATGTCCGACGAGGACATTTGGAAAGTGATCATGGGTGAGTATGACGGCGCCGGTCAGAAGCCCCGTACCTGGGACGAAACCGAGTAGGCAGCCGTTCATCGGCACCGCGTCGCGTAATTAAGGGGAACGTATGGCACGAGCGAGGAGAAGGGGACAGCGATCGATAATGGGGGTACTGGCCCTCGTCGGGCTGGGCCTGGTATGGGGAACCATGCCTGCGCACAGTCAGGAGAGCGTGGCTGTGCGGGCCAATCTCGTCAAGGGCAGTTTGCCGACCGACGACCCAACGGCTGCGGCGTGGGCAACGGCGCAGCCGGCGGAATTCCCGATGTCCCCCCAGGTACATTGGCCGGTGCGAATTACTGAAGTGACGGCGAAGACCGTCAAGGTGCGCGGATTACACGACGGCAAGAACGTCGCGATCATGGTGGAGTATTCCGATCCAACGGAAGATCCGGACGACGCCGCCGCGCTTGAATTCATGGTCGGTGACACGAAGGCCCACTTCGCCCACGGCCAACCGATGTTTCAGGTCGAAGGTGGCCCGGTCAATATCTGGTACTGGAAGAACAAGGATGGGAAAGGTGTCGACATGTCCGCGAAGGGCTTCGGCACCTTGAAACCCCAATCCCATCAAGATGTGAACGCCAAAGGCGTCTATCAGTCCGGCACGTGGAAAGTGGTGTTCTCACGTCCGCTGGCCACGGAGCATCCGACTGAGGACACCCAGATCAAGCCCGGAGACTTCATCAGCATCGCCTTTGCGGTGTGGGACGGCAAGAAACTCGAAAGCGGGCAGCCCAAGGAAAAGGGCTCGGAAAAGGCGATCTCCTCGTGGTGGTACTTCCGTGCGGAACCGCCACCCGACTATTCACCGTACATCTACGCCCTGCTTGCAGTGGCATTGGCGGTAGGTTTCGAGTTAGTCCTCGTGAGACGACTAAAGAAAGGGTAGCGAGCATGAGGGCGTGGGGACGGATACGCGTTGCAGGAACGGTAGCGGGACTCATCGGTCTCTTCGGTGTGATCGGCGCGGGTTGCTCGATGTTCCAGAACGAGCAATCGGCAAAGGGGCAAAAGCTCTATGCCCACTATTGCATGCACTGTCACGGCGAGCACGGACGGCAGAATGAGGGCTTCAACTGGTCCTCCATGACCGACCCGAAACCGAAGGATCTGTCCAACAAATCGGAAATGGGGACCTTCAAAGACGAGGATATCTTCAACACGATTTCCCGTGACATGAAGGACACCAGCCCAAACGGCGACAAGATCGGCGACGACGAGTTCGCGGTGCCGACCATGCCGACGTTCAAATATACCCTCTCGGAAGAAGAAATCTGGGCGATCGTGGGCTATGTCCGAAGCCTGCATGGCATGAAGCTGGAGTTTAAGGTCGACGGCCGAAAGAAGGAATTGGAAGAGGCCAACAAGGCCGCTGAGCAAAAATTTGAAGAAGCCAAGCGCGTGGCAGAGGAAGCCGAAAAGAAGGCCACCGAGGAAGCCGAGAAAAAGAACGTCGACGTCGACGACAATGCCTTTGCCAAAGAAGTCGCGGTAATGGGCCAAGCCAAGAAGGCAGCGGACGCCGCGGCGGAAAACCTGAAGAACTTTACGACTCGCCCCGGCAAAGGCGTGAACATCACCAGACCGGACCTCACGATGAAGGCGGATGCCGAAAACAAATTGGCGGAAGTCGGCAAGCGGCTGTATGTGAACAAGTATGGCTGCAACGGTTGCCACAAGATCGGCGACGAAGGCGGCAAGGTCGGTCCCGCATTGGACCGCGCCGGGTTCCGTTTGAATCCGACGTGGGTCTATCGCTGGTTGCGGAATCCTCAAGCCATGAAGCCAGACACCCGGATGCCCGCGCTGGGATTCACGGACGCGGATGCCAAGGCCGTGAGCTTGTACCTCAAGACCTTGCGCGCACCGAAGCCAGACAAGCCCATCGATAAGGTCGAGACAGAAGGCTAACCGACGGCGGCAATACTGCCGAGCCACAGTCCAACTAGGATGGCGGCGCCGGCATAAATGTGTTGATAGAACATCGCAAAGGCCTCTGGCGGAGTCAGAGGCCTTTGCAGTTTCTGGAGCTGTAGGGCGAAGATACCCGCCGAAACGAGCAGCAGCGCGTAATACGTGTAGCCCAACCCACTCACGAGCCCGGCGAACACGAGGCATCCCAGCATTCCGGTCAGACAAAGGGCCACCGCCATCGGCACGTGATTCCCGAACCACAGGGCCGAGGATTTCACTCCGACGCGACGGTCATCGTCCCGATCCTGGAGCGCGTAGATCGTATCGTACGCCACCGCCCAGCAAACGGTGGCGCCGAATAGGAGCCACGCCGGCAACTCGACGGTGTCGCGTGAGGCGGCCCAGGCCATAATCGCCCCCCATCCGAAGGCGACGCCGAGCATGGCTTGGGGCAAGTGAATCCAGCGCTTCATGAGCGGATAACAGGCGGCGAGCGCGACGGCGATCGGGCTGAGCCAGATCGTGAGAGGATTGAGCCGTAGGACCAGGCCGCCGGCGATGACGAGTAGCACTGCGGCAATGATCAGGGCCTGGCGAACGGACAGCCGCCCGGAGGCGAGGGGACGTGTCAGCGTTCTAGAGACCTGGCGGTCGAAGTTGCGATCGGCGAGATCGTTGAACACGACTCCAAGACTGCGCATGACGAATGCGCCGGCGACAAAAGTCGAGACCAGCGAAACCGGTGGAAGCCCCTGGTTGGCCAGCACGAGGCTCCAGAGGCTGGGCAACAGTAAGAGCCAGGTGCCGGACTGATTGCGAAGCCGGATCAGGTCTGCGGCGGCGGACCAGGTGAACGGTGGGTCGGGCCGATCGGCCGAAGAATGGTTGCTGGTCACCGCAGGGACGATAACGGAGGGCCTGCGTCCTGTCAACGGCGCGAGAGCAGGATCGGTTGTTCGGGCCTTGGGGATTGGGTATAAGGAACTATCGTGCCGTATCATCTTATGGATCAGCAAAGCGGGAGAAGGCGGAAGGCCTTCGGTAAGGCGGCCGTGGCGGCAGTGCTGTGCATCGCGCTGTCGGGGTGCCAGTTCTTCTCTCAACGTAGCGGCCTGTCGACGAACTACAATCTCCCACTGACGGTTCAGCTTCGTCTTGATGCCAGCATCGTCGCGGCCGAAATCCAATATCGCGATGCCTGCGGAAAAACCGTCAGCTTGCCCATCCATCCGCAACTGGAACAAGCCATTGAGAAACGGATGAAGCGAGTTTTTCAGAAGGTCTTGCCGGTCAATGACTTACAGTCGACCTCGGACGGGAGGGTGGATGCCGCGCTGGGCCCTCATCAGATCGATCTCTTCGTGCCACGAAAGAGCAACAAATCCTATCCGGCCACTGCCACATTGGGAGTCGAGTTTTCCTATACTGACCAACAGGGCAATCTCCTGCACAGTAAACGATTGCAGGCTTCTGCCACCGGCGAAGCAGAGGCGAAGGCTGATACCTGCGATGTGACTGGAGTCGGTCCAGCGGTCCAGGAGGCTATTGAGAAGTTGGCCGAGGGCATGGCCGAACAGCTTGGCACCGCGTCGAAGGTACGCGAAGTGGCGCAGCTGAAGAAAAGCGGCAGCGCGCCGGTTGCGACGCCGATCACGCCCATGGAATCCGCTATGCCTCACGCAGCAGGGGCCGCGACCGCACCGTCGGTCTCGGTCGTTCCGGTGGAGCCCCCATCGGCGCCGGTGCCTGCGTCTGCCCCCGTCCCCACTCCGTCTCAGCCGGCGGAGCTGCAGGCCGGACCCACCAAGCTCTCGTTCCGGACGATCCTCCGTGATGAGAGTCGCAACCAGATTCTGGAGCAGGCGGAGCCCTTCACCGTCGAATTTGAGGTGAAGAATGAGGGCACGGTGGCGGCGCAGGCGGTGGAAATCGTGCTGGCCGGGCATCCGGCGATCGTGGGCGAACTGAAACCGACGGTCGTGGTCGGAGTGATCGAGCCTGGTCAGGTTCGCCGGGTTGCGGTCGAAGGCAAGTTGGGTCAGGTGTCGGGGGCAGAGCAAGGCGAATTGATCTGCACGCTGCGGGCTGCCGCAGGGGTCGAACTTCCGGCTCCCAAACGATTCGTGGTGGCTATCAGTCCGGAACGTGCCGACGAGGTGGAAGTCCTATCGGTTGACGTGGATCAATTGCCGAAGACGCCTGGAAAGTTGAAACAGCCCAATGCCGTGGGGATCGCCATCGGTGTCGGCAGTTTTCGTGATCCCGCCATGCCGGCCGTAAAGTTTGCCGCGCGTGACGCGGAGGTCGTGGGCCAGTACTTCCATTCTGTCCTGGGAATTCCCCTGCCGAGGGTCAAGGTCGTCACGGACAGCCACGGTCTGAAAGACGATCTCGCTGAGGTTTTCGAACGGTGGCTTCCGAAGCAGGGCGGGCCGCCGACCATCGCCTATGTCTATGTGTCTGGGCGGGCTGTGGTCGACGCGACCTCCGGGGCGGTGTCGATCATTCCCTACGATGGGTCGCTCGTCTCCACAGGGCGTATGTTTTCCCTCGCCCGTGTGCAGCGGGCACTGGCCCATACCTCGGTCAAGAAAGTCGTCTTGTTCTTGGATCTCTCCCTGGATCCCTCGCCGGGTGCCGACTCATCCAAACCGACCCAGCCGGTCTGGGAAGAGTCAGATGGCCAGCAAGCGGTGATGTGGATGGTGGGAAATCCTATCCTGCAGGAAGCGCACGCCCATCAGCAAGGCCAGCACGGACTCTTTACCTACTTTCTCCTGAAGGGATTACGGGGCGCTGCCGATCTGGACAAGAATGGAACGGTCCTTACGGGGGAACTTTGCAGTTACGTGCATGGACAGGTCACCTCGGCGGCGAGAAATCAGTTCCACAATTCACAGGAACCACTGTGTCGACCAGGCAATGGAGAATTCTCGCCGATACGAGGGCTGCCGTTGAGCAAGCTGAAATAAGCCGAACGCCTCGTACAAACCTGCGTGAGCATTGACAGGTCTTTCCTTGCCTCAGTAATATGGCGTTTCTGTTCTCGTTTCTCGGTCTCGCCAAGCCGGCGTAGCTCAGTTGGCAGAGCAGCGGTTTCGTAAACCGCAGGTCGCTGGTTCGATTCCAGTCGCCGGCTCCATGCACCAAATCCAAAACCAGAGCGGATGCGATGGTTCTGGGCGACGGGTGGAAGTCCTTCCGCCTATCTGCTTCGCTACCAGCGTCTCTTCGCTTCCAGCAGTCCCTGTCGGGCTTTCTCGGTAATTCGCCTCGAGTCTCGGAAGTCACGTTCTCACTCCATGCGCCGTGCGCTTCGCTCAACTTGCATGCCGAGGCGGTCAGCTGCGACTGCAAGAACAGGCCAGGGAAAGAAACGATCATTCGGCAAGGTACTAAAGCTTGGCGATACCGAAGATCCACACAGAAATGAGGAAGATGAAGGCAAGAAGCGCCAGCCATCTGAACAGACGTTCCGTCGGGCGCTCCGGTTGTGGGTAGGTTTGGGGCATGGGTGAGTGATTTCTCAGTTGTAGCGTGATTGCTACCAGGTGCGGCCGAAGTTAGGACCTGTCCGGAACCCTAGTTTCTTCCAAGAATCATTCGAGGCAGGTGTGGCGAGGTGCGAGTGTGCGCTGTCGAACTCCCGGACGGAGTAGTCAATCAGTTGCTTGTTTCAGGCCGGGTCTCGTACGACCACTCGTGCGAATACGCGCATCGCGCACGGTGCACAGCCGCCCACAGCAGGTCGTACCGGATTGAACTCACAAACTCATGGCGCTGAAAAGGCGCAATGCCACGGGGTTGTGTGGTGTTGAGGAAAATGGAGCAGGGGATCGAACTTTGCTATGACCAAGACGGTAACGGGTCAAACTGTAACGGAGACGGCTTTTCCGCAGAGAGGCCGCAATGCGAGATGGTTGATGTCTTCTCCGAAAGGAGGGCGAGATGAAGCCCTTGGCAACAATCATGGTTACCCTGATTGCCCCCAGCGTCCTCCAGGTCAGTGGGATCGTCGGGGAGCCCGCAGGCTGGGGCCAATCGCGCCCTGATTCCGTGGTATTGCAGACTATTACTGGGGAGGTGTCCTCCGTTGTGGGGGAGTTTCATATGGCGAAAAATTCCGACGGCCGCGACACCCTTGAGATTTTCGACCGGTCCTATTTCGTGAGGAACCAAGCCGGTGAGACCATTCGGCTGGAACTCACCGACCATACGAGAGTCGAGCGCCGGGTCAATCCGGGAGACAGGATAGAAGCCACAATGTCCCGGGAGGGTTATGCGCTGTCGGTAATTCGGGTCGAGTAGGGCCGGGACGAGGCCATGCTGATGTCATCGCGCGAAGCAGGCCGGTGGTTGTACCTCAAGCGAGAGACCTCGCAGTGCTCCTCCGATCCCAAGCCGCTTGGGTGGATCGAGATCAGAGAAGCGCTGCCTGTGCCTGTAGATCGAAGGCGTCGACCTCAGATTTTCGTTACTTGTTTTCTTCCCAGGATGGATCGGTGACGAAGGCGGTCTGCCTCAACAGCGGATGTTCCGCCATAGCGGCTCGGATCGCTTCCAACATCGAGAGCGGGGTCGCGTGCTCGGACGGAATCAATGTGCTGTATTTCTCCTGGAGCAGCCGGAAAAACGCCGGTTGATCTTGTTCTTGGATCCCGAGCAGCGTGGCCAACGCGGCCAAGTGTTCGCCCTGTCCCTGGGCCATTTCCTGCTCCAGACTCTTGAAGGATCCGGAGGTGAGACTCACGTGCTTGCTTTTCATCACGACGCCATCATTCGTGCAGCCTGAGGTGCCGGAAGAAATCCCGAACGTTTGGCTGCCGAACGTGGCGTTGGTGGTGGCCATCATGACTTGAGGGGCGATCTGCTTGGGCCCGCTGTAATCCATCCAGGCCAACTTCCCTAGTCCACAGCCAGGGCCATTGTCGGGGTTGCCCCCGGCCTGCGTGTCGACGGCGTAGGCGACCAAGATGCTGCCTATGACGATCGCTGCCGCTATGTGATGTCGGCTCATAGTGACGAGTCCTCCAAGGTTTGGGGTGTATGTGCTCAGAGTACCGCAAGTGAGTCAGAGGTCAATCAAACAGTGCAATCGATGGGGGCACTGGGAATATCGGGGCTACAAGGCCATTGGGACAAGGCTACCTCTTGTCTCGGCAATATGAGTGCTGTGGGGGGCGGGCATTGTCCGCCCGCCTTCCTGCATTCGACCCTCTTTCCCGGATGGTCAGGGCGCATCCGCAGAACCACAGGATCTCACTTGTAGACCGGGATATATTTCGAGTATCCTTGCGCGGTTGTCGAGATCGCAATTGGGCGCCGCGGCGGGCTCTCCACGTCCCCTCGTCGCTGCATGCGGGTGCTCGACGCGCAATGTCGATCCGGTTCGCGTGGAGTTGGGCGTGATTCTTCGAATTGCCCCACTGTACCGGTCATCGTCCCTTCTGCTGCTCAACACGATCGTTGGGTTGCTCCTGCTCAATTGTCTCCTCGCTGGTCTGTTTTGGCTCATCGACGTTTTTGGCGACCCTGCTCGCTCGGCGGAAGCCACAACGCACAAGGCAAGTGGTCCCTTTTTCAATGCCGATGGATCTCCCATCGACAACGGCAAGCGCTCGTCGTATCAATTGGAATGGTTTGATTTCAACGGCTATGGACTCGATGATCAGCAATATGCGTCGGAGGTGCTGGATGAGTTCTATGAACTCGCCCTCGAAGGGATGGCGTATCAGCCCTGGGTGCTGTTCTCTGAGCCGCCGTTTCAGGGCAAACGTGTGAGGGTTGAGGTTGATACACAAGGGTTCCCGCACCGGCGTACGGTCAATCCCGAGAATTCGGCAGGGTTGCCGGAAGTCACGATCCTGGCCTTGGGAGGAAGCACGACCTTCGGCTATAACGTGTCGGACGAACAGACGTGGCCGAGCTATTTGGCCGCGCTGCTCAATGAGCGGGCGAGAGCATTGAACCTGGCCGTTCACGTCTCCGTACTGAACTACGGCAGGGGCTACTACTATCCGAGCCAGGAAACCGTGCTGCTGGTCGATCTCATTCGTGCGGGGCACCGTCCGAGCGCGGTGCTGTTCTTGGATGGAGTCAACTGGGGGGAGAGCGGTGACGTCCCCAATTTATATCGTCGGGCGGAACAACAGTTCCATCGATTGCAGTTTGCCGAGGGGGTCGACTGGCCCCAGGTAGTCGGGTCCATGACTGACAATATCCCCATGGTCCGGCTCGCGCACGCCATTGCACGCCGAGTGTCGCTTGCGGGGCAGCGGAGCGTGGCGCAACAGGTTGCGGCGGCGGGGGAGATCAGCGTCGACCATATCGTGAATAGCTTCAGTCAGAACCGCGTTCTCGCCACCGCCATCTGCCGATCCTACGGCATCGAACCGTATTTTTTCCTTCAACCCCATGCCCTGTATAACTACACCCCCGGTCTCTATCGGAGACCACTGACGCACGATGCCACCGTCTGGGCCGGACAAGTGCAGCGGGTCTATCCACGGCTGGAGGCGGAATCCGGATTCATCAATCTCAGCGGCCTCTTCAAACGATGGGGACAGGACAAGAAGGCCATCATTGATGAACTTCATTACAATCCCGCCTTCCACCGATTCCTTGCCCAACAGATCGCCGATCATATCGATCTGAAGAGCATGAAGCCTCGGTCGGTTCCCCTGGACCAGCAGGCCGCTACGGGCTTGCCCCGAGAGTTGATTCAAACCAATTGAGTCCGGCCCTTATCACCGCGGATGGGACCGCGATCAGACAAATGGTGATGGGATACGGAGTCGGATCACCCCACTCAGGAGCAGTGGCCTGTCTTTCCCGTCCCGCTCGACTTCCCAGGCTTTCTTGTCGCTACCGGTCCACTGTGCTAGGATTTGGATCGCTGGCTCACACCTATAGGCCGGTGTTTTTCCGTCAGGCTGAGTCCGTTCATGTCGCGAATCTGGCAACCGTTGAGACATTGTCGCATTCTCCTGGTCTTGCTCATCTGGATCCTTGCCGGCACACTGGCTTGGTTCGACCTCCTCGATCTCCAAGATGATCTGGTTCGGCCGGTGGCTGAACGGCAGCAAGTCATGGAAGCAGAGTCCGACGAGCTGCGAGGGACCGCCGTGCTGGCGATCACGATTGTAGACTCCCTGATCGAGACTCCCTTGCCCTCCCAAGCCGCACCTGCCTTTGCTCGGGCCGCCGCCTGGGAAGATGCGCAGGCCCACGCCAGACTCCGGCACGCCAGGCTCTCCGTCTATCGACTCTAGATCATCCGCACGCGAAAGCCCAGTCACGCCCTCGACTCGATCCTCGCCTAACGGGCGGAGCATCGAGCGTCGATGGTGCGGTAGCGCATGGAATGAAATCCGCTCGGCCCTGCCGGTGCGGGTATGTCGATAGAATTCTACGAGGATCGCGGCATGATCGAGCGCATCGTCCAATTCGCCCTGACCCAGCGCCTGTTCGTGTGTATTTTGGGACTCGCTCTCCTGTTCGGCGGCCTGTATGCCTTCCACATTCTGGATGTCGTGGCCTATCCCGATCCGTCCCCGCCGATGATCGAAGTCATCACCCAGTATCCGGGGTGGTCGGGCGAGCAGATGGAACGGGCGATCACCCTGCCGATCGAGATCGCGTTGCAGGGTATGCCGGGGCTGACCGACATCCGGTCCCTCTCGATATTTGGCCTCAGCGACATCAAGGTATATTTCGATTTTTCGACGGATTACTTCCGCGACCGTCAGGAGGTCTTGAACCGGCTTCAGCAAGTCACGCTTCCGCAGAATATCCAGCCGACGATTTCACCCTGGTCGGCGATCGCCGAGATCTATCGCTATGAGTTGGTCGGGGAGCAGAGCAGCCTCACGGATTTGAAGACCACTCAAGACTGGCAGATTCGCCGGGAGTTCAAGCGCGTGCCGGGCGTGATCGACGTGTCCACCTTCGGCGGCACGACCAAGGAATACCACGTCGAGCTCGATCCCGGGCAGCTCATGAGCTACAACGTCACGCTCGATCAGGTCATGGACGGGCTGGCCAAGAGCAATACCGACGTCGGCGGAAACTACCTCACGATGGGGTCGCAGAGCTTCAATATCCGCGGCATGGGTCTGATCAAGAAGCTTGACGATATCGCCAACACGGTCGTGACGGAAAAAGAAGGGACGCCCGTTTTTATCCGCAATCTGGGGAAAACCAGTCTCGGGTATCGCGTTCGCCTCGGCAAGGTCGGGATCGACGACCGTGACGATGTCGTGGAAGGTGTGGTGCTGCTGCAGCGGGGTGCCCAGGCCTTGCCCGTGCTCGAAAAAGTACACGAGAAAGTGGCCGACCTGAACACGCGCAAGCTGCCGCAGGGCGTCAAGATCAAGACTTTCTACGACCGCACCGTGCTCATTCACACGACAATCGAAACTGTCGTGGACATCTTGATCGCGGGTATCGTGCTGGTCTCCGTCATTCTTTACATCTTTCTCGGCCACTTCCGCACGTCGATGATCGTCGCCTTGACCGTGCCGGTCGCGCTCCTGTTCACCTTCGGCATGATGGTGCTGAACAAGCAATCGGCGAACCTCATTTCCTTGGGGGCCGTGGACTTCGGCATCATCGTGGACTCGACCCTGATCATGGTGGAGAGCATTTTCTACCACATCTCCCACAGGCGGTCGCACGGCCTGACGGTGCCGATGCATGTGATGCGGGCGGCGCGCGAGGTGGGCCGCCCGATCTTCTTCGCCACCACGATTATCGTGATCGCGTTTCTGCCCCTGTTCACCATGACCGGGGTGCCAGGCAAGGTTTTCGCGCCGATGTCGCTGACATATGGATTTGCGCTGTCGGGCGCCTTGCTGATGGCCTTCACGCTGGCTCCCGCGCTCTGCTCCCTCCTGCTGTCGACTGCCGTTGAGGAGCGGGATACCAAAATCGTGGAGCTCCTGAAACGGTGGTATTTGGCCGTGCTGGGGTGGGGTCTTCGGCATGAGATGGTCGTGATCGGTATCGCGGTCCTCTCGTTGGTGGCGGCGATAGCGGCGGTCCCATTCGTGGGCGGGGAATTCATGCCGGCCCTTGAAGAAGGCAATATCTGGATGCGAACCACCTTCCCGGTCGATATATCCTTCGAGGAGGCCAGCCACCTCGTGACCCAAATTCGGAGCGTGTTTCGTCAATTTCCGGAAGTTATCAGCGCAGCGTCGCAACTCGGTCGGCCGGACGATGGCACCGATCCCACGAGCTTTTTCAATGCCGAGTTTCTCGTGACGCTGAAGCCGTTCAAACAATGGCGGGCGGAGGTGCCCGACAAGAAGGCGCTCATCGATGCCATCGAGCAGCGCCTTGCGGTGATCCCGGGCGTGACCTTCAATTTTTCTCAAGCCATTCAGGACAACGTCCAGGAAGCGATGTCCGGCGTCAAGGGCGAAAACGCCATCAAGCTGTTCGGGAGCGACCTGAAGACGCTGGAGGCGCTCGCCAAGCAACTCGAGCAGGTCATGAAAGGCGTCGAGGGGGTCAAGGACCTCGGAGTGCTGCATCTGCTGGGGCAGCCCAATCTCGTGATCGAGGTGAACCGCGAAGAATGCGCGCGGTATGGACTCAAGGTCGGCGACGTCAACGACGTGATTCAAGCCGCCGTGGGCGGGCAGGCGGTGACGCAGGTTTATGAAGGGGAACGGTGGTTCGACCTGGTCGTGCGATTCCTGCCGGAGTTCCGGCGCGACATCGACTCCATCGGCAATATCGTCGTGAGCACTCCGGAAGGCGCGAGGATTCCGCTCAAGCAGCTTTCGACGATCACGGAACAGACCGGAGCCTTCATCGTCTATCGGGAAAACAACGAGCGCTATATCCCCATCAAGTTCAGTGTGCGGGGGCGGGACCTGGAAGGGGCCGTGGGCGAGGCGCAGAAGCGAATTGCCGAAACGGTGCAGTTTCCCGAAGGCTATCGCATCGAGTGGCACGGGGAATTCGACCAGTTGCAGGATGAGAAGAGCCGCTTGGCGAGGATCGTCCCCGTGACGCTTCTCTTGATTCTGTTCCTGGTGTATTTCGTGCTCAATTCATTGCGCGATGCTTTGCTGGTGCTGGCGGCGGTGCCGTTCTCGCTGGTGGGAGGCGTGCTGGCGCTGCTCGTGACCGGCACCCACTTCAGTATTTCAGCCGCGGTGGGATTCATCTCATTGTTCGGCGTGGCAGTACAGGGCGCCTTGATCCTGGTGAGCCGCATGCAGGACCTGCTCGACGAGGGGCATGACATTCGTAGCGCGATCATGAAAGCGGCGGAGGTTCGCATGCGGCCGGTGCTGATGACCTCGCTCGCGGCGGCGATCGGACTCTTACCTGCCGCCATTGCCAGCGGCATCGGCGCCCAGTCCCAGCAACCGCTGGCGCGTGTCGTGGTCGGAGGGATGCTGACCTCCGCGGCGCTGATCTTGATCGTGCTGCCGGTGATGTATCAGCTCCTGCATCGGTTGCGTGGCGCGCCTCAATTGCCGGAAGCGGGAGATGGCGCGAGTCATCAACACTCAATATCGCACTGATCCTCAGGACTCTTCCACAGCCCGAACGACGTAGCGTAGAGGACCGCCTGGGCGTAGCGCGTCGAACGGGTAACAGGTCACGAGGACGAGCTCGTGACCTGTGTCTTGTAAGGCAAGGCTGTCCTGTCTGGCATCCATTACGCGGGATTGCGTGACCGTAAACTGCCTCGTCCGCCCGTCGGTTCCCGTCACTTCCAGCCGGTCGTTCGGTCTGAGATCACGAAGAAAGCGAAAGTGCGTATCGCGATGACCGGTGACGACCATGGTGCCGGCTTGATGAGGGAGCGCGCTCGACGTGAGATGCCCCGGTCCGAAGGCCAGCGTGCGGCCGTAGGCTCCCGAGAGCACGATCATGTCCACCCCCGAGCCCGGTGCGCGCAGTCGCGCGACCGGGCTCGTATCCGCCCAGGGCCAGGGTTTCGGATCGACCTCACCCTGGAGGGCACGGGACCAAGCTCGCTGCAGCAGGAACTGCGCGAGCCCGGCCTTCGCGTAGATCCATGCGCCCTGGCCCAGTTGCCAGCAACCAAGACACAGGAGGCCGGCGAGCAGGCGCGTCAGCAAAGACGATCGCATTGGTCGTTACTCCAATCGGATCGGTGCCGTCTCGCAACCCACAGCAGCCAAGCCAGGAAGAGGCTGGCTGCTCCGGCCAGGGCGTGCAGCGGGCCAGCCGTGGCCGTGGCCGGAAGTCCCATGATGGCTTGATAATCCTGGCCTTGGGCCAGGTTTGTGCCGAGGGGATGTGACTGCAGCTGATGGTCGCCCGGCCGCGCCGGCGTCACGTCCACGGCCACGAGGCTCGTGTACTTGCTGACTAAGTGATGGTCGAGAGCTACCTGAAGCACGGCGTTTCGAATCTGTTCCTCCGGCGACCCGGTGAAGGCTTCGGCCAGCAGCGCCGCGATTTTCTTTCTCGCCCAATACACTGAGAGCCCCTCCTTGGACGATGCTTCGCGAAGAGCGACCGGCATTGACCAGGCTCCAGACCCCATTTCCCCTCGGATCGTCGCCTGCGCGGGGGCCGCTTCCGCTCGCACCGCAAGGACAACCGGTTCTCCTTCATAGAGGTCGGCCAGGTGCGACGGATAAACCTGCGCGTTCGTCCAGCCCGCGACATCCAGTGTCACGTCGTGCAGGACCGGCCGCTCGAGTTTACGAAACAGCCCGTCCATCTTCTCTCTGACTTCGGTCACATTGCCGATGTAGGTGAAGGAGCCGCGTCCCATCTCCGCAGCCTTGTGCATCAGATGGCTATTGGGCGCCGACCCGATGCCGACCGTGAAAAATCGCCTCGCTCCCAGTTTCTGCTGTAGGAGCTCGAACAATTCGTCTTCGTTACCGACCTGTCCGTCTGTCAGGAGCACGATTTGTTGCAGGCGGGACGTGTCTTGCACGCTCTTCAAGGCCTGTCGGACGGCCGGTACGATTTCGGTGCCGCCGTCGGCCACGAGATGGTCGGTATACCGGACGGCCTTTTTCATCGACTCCGGTGTGACCGGCTCCAAGCCGGTAAAGAGCGACCGAACCACGTTATTGAATTGAATCACGTTGAATCGATCCTGCGTGGTCAAGCGAGACAAGGCTGAAGACAGAGAGGCCTTTGCCTGCTCGATGGAGGTGCCGGCCATGGAGCCGGAGGTGTCGATGATGAAGGTGATGTCACGGGGCGGTCGCGGGGCGGAGGTTCCCGTCTGGGCCGGCGGCATGAGCATCAGGAGCGCGTAGGTGTGCCCTTCCCGCTGCTCCGTGAACAGGGTCGCGGATGGCGCGGCGGAGGGGGACGGGGTCCAAGTCAGCTCAAAGTCTCGATCGGCCGGCACAGTCTCCTCTCGTAGCGTGATCAACCGCCGGTTGTCGGAGTCCGGAAGCACGAGGATCGGATGGTAGGGAGATTCGACCCTATCGACAGGAAATCCCGCAGCCAGGGTTACGGAGAGGCTTACCGGATTCGTCGGCCCATCACCGGGGGTGTGGATCGGCGGTGTGATGCGCGAGGCATCCGGTACCCGATCCGTATCGAGGGTGATGCCTGTCCCTTGCTGACCCTTTCCCTCGATCAGCACCGGCGTCCCGGGGCTATACCGATGGCCCACCACCATGGGGAATCGTAGCGAGAAGCGACCCTGGTCATACCGGACGATCTCCTGGTACTGGATTTCGACGGTGATCGTTTCGCCGGGTCCGATGTTGGCAACCGAAGTCGTGAAGATGTTGGGCCGTTCTTGCTCGACCAGACTGGCGCGCTGACCCTGCTGCTTGCCCCGTTCATAGGTCTGCTTCGCCTCGCCCCGTTCCTTGACATGTCCTTCGATGATTCGGTCGCCCACATGCATGAGCAGGTGATCGACAGCCGCGGTTTCCGGAAGCGGAAAAACATAGATCCCCTCCACCCACGCGCCTTTCTTGCGGCTGGGGTTACGGAACTCTTGCCTGACGGTGGCGCGTGCGATGATGCCGGTTACTGCGATCTGCACGTCCGTTTTCAGGATCGGCGCAGGCACATAGCGGCCTGGTTCCCCAGTGCGAAAGAGCAGCGAGCCTTCCCCGATTTCCTGAAGGCCGATGGTTGACAGACTATGCGTGGAGATCTGTTCTTCAGCCCGGGGCTGGGCTGGGGCGAAGACTGGGGTAATCATGCTGAGGAGGAGGAGAAAGAGACGGATGGGAGGCGTCGATATGAACCGGGAACGTAGTGCGTGATGAACTGCTGCCATGATGACCTCGATCGAATGGTTGAGGGTGGTGGTTTGGCTGTCCAAGGGCCGCGTGAGGGGAGACGCCCTCACGCGGGTGCGGCGTTGGATAGAGCTCAGTGCGCGGAGTCGCTTTCCGGCACGTCAGCCGGAGGTACCACGGTCTCGAAAGTCGAAGGTGTGGAGGAGAGTAGGCTGTCTCCGGTGACGGTGTGGTCATTGCCCAGGATGGCATGGTCCACCTCACTCGGCTGATTGTCGAGATCCGCCGGTGCCGCCACGGTTGGGATGACCATATGGTCCAACCCGATCTTGCGCAGTTCGAGATGCACCCGGCGATTCATCCGCCGGCAGGCATCGCTCTGGTCGACGCAGAGGGCTCCTTCTTCACCCAAGCTCACGGTCCGGATGGCCGTTTCCGGAACGCCGAGGGCCATCAGTTGCTGCTTCACGCCATCCGCGCGCTTCTGACCAAGGATCTTGTTGTAGTGCGCCGAGCCCTGCTGGTCGGTATAGCCCTGCACGAGCACGCCCCAGTCGGCCTCCTGTTTGAGGAATTCGGCATGTTTCAGAAGTGCAGCCTTGCCGTCGTCGGTGAGGCCCTTGCGGCCGATCTCGAAGAAGATATCATCGTGGAGTACGTCGCTGATGCGGGTGGCCACCGCGGTTGCTGCAATGGGGATAGCTGGTGTCACGGCAGGAAGGATCTCCGGCTGACTCTTCAGTGCTTGGGAGACCTGCGCGTTGTCCACTGCTTCGCTCGGCCAGTTACTATGGGCGGCCTCGTCTGTTTGCGAGTAGTACCAAAATCCCGCGACGACGGTCGCAAGGAAGAAGACCAACCCCCCGAGGATATAGATCTCCTTCATTTCCTTGTCCGGGCCCACGATGGTGGGAGCGACTGAACTTGAGCTGACGGTTGCGGTCGGTGATTTCTGCATGGTGACTGCCTCCTTCGATATACAGCCGGATGATCCCGTGCTGGTTGTGTGGTCCTGTCTGTCGTGTGGTCTCCCTCTGTGATCGACCTGGCCCCATGTTCACCTCCCTTCCGGCCGTCGCGGTTGGGCGAAGGCTAGAGCAAGGCTGGGACCAGGTTGTGACAAGAACGAAATCTAGGATTTATTCGTTGAGTCAAAGGCTTAGAGGGAGGAGTCTCATGAGGGGATCGGCCGAGGGTGCGGGGATCAGCGGGGCATGCGGGGACAGACCCGCATGAATCAGATCCTACATGGCTGGAAGTAATTCCGAACTACGGTGATCCACTTTGCAGCGGGCCAGAGATCGCTCTGGTTCTGTCGAACCTATTTGGGTAGACTCTTCCCAGGCTGGACAATTCTACGGAGGCACTCCCACGGAGGAGTGTGGCGTAGATCGGAAAGCCGGCAACGACGGTATTGACCGACGCCTGGGATATCCCAGGCCATTATCGGAGGAGAAAAATGGTTCGAACCTTTGGTCGTTCATTGGTCGCCCTGTCCACGTTAGGGGGCCTGTTCGTGATGGTCGGGACGGTTTGGGCTGACTGTGTCGATGGGGTACGGGAGGCGACCCAAGCGGAACTGGCCTTCGCCGTTCGCGCTGAGGCGGCGCTGGCGGCTGCCCTTCCTGCGCCGATCCCGAGCAGCGAACGCCGCGGTGCCGCATACGACTTCACCCGGCAACCCAAGCTGTCCTTCTGCAAGGCCGACCCGGAGGGCTCCTTTTCCCCGGCGATGGCCGGAGGTTACCTTTACAAGTTTCCCAAGGCGGAAGCCGATCGGCTATATGGTGAACGCAAGGCCATCGAGAAGCAGATCGAGGCGTTAGAAACACTCCCACCGGAAGAAAATGCGCGGTACAAAGAGCTATTGGCGCAGATGCGCTCCGCCTACGATGGGGCGCCACGGCGGAGCCGAAAAGATCCGCCATTTACGGCCGAGCAGCAGGCTCAGGTCGAGCGGGCGAACACGGAAGGGCGCAAGCTCGAGGCAGCAGCGAACAAGGTTGTCGCCGACCACAAGGCGAGCGTAGTGGCTCAGGCCGATCAGCTGCGCGCCCAGGCGAAGAAGCTGGAGACCTTTCCTCAAGAGTTTCTCGTGCGGCTCGCGATAAATGTGGACCGGTTCCCGGAGGCAAGCAGCACGACCGAAACAGTGGGTACCCCGAGTGTTCGGCGGAGCGCCGGCTTGGCCGTGCACAATGTTGTGGTCGCAGTCGAGGGGCCTGAGGGGGGCGCCCGTCAGGCGATCTTTGATGCCATCGACAAGGCGTATCTCAAGAGCCTAGTGGGGCAACCGTTGCCCGAGGTCGAGGCGTCAAAGGCCCGTGCCGAACGGGGTGGCTCAGGCCAAGCCCGATGACGTGCCGCCCACTGTCTGCCTGTAAGACGTTACGGCTTCGGCGCGGCGGCGCTTTGACGAAAGTGTTCGCGCACGAGGGCTTCAACGGACTTGAAGTGGCGGTCGGGCAGGTTTTTGAAGCGGCGTTTGCAGTCCGCGAGGGCTTCCTCCGCTCCCGTGAAGGGTTGGATCGTCTCGAGCAGGTGGTTGTAGTAATCGAGCAATTTCAGTTCGACCGTTCTCGTGAGGGATGAATCCCCCGCCAGCGTGGCGGCCGCTTGAGCCTTATCGCCTCGACTGTGCACGAGGGCTTGGAAGCAGAGTCCCTTGAGCCGCTGGGTGACGGTGCTGCGATCCCAACCCAAAGCTTTGGCCGTTGCTTGCATATCGAACCCGTGTTGCCGGAGTATCGTCAAGACGGCTGCGTCCCCGCTCGCATCCGGAAGCAGCGGCGGCATGGGCCGGGCGACCGCTCCCGTTGTCGCAGTCCCATCAAGCCGCAAGTCGAGGGCCGTGAGGATCGGTCGGTCGCTCAGGGCGGCTGCCTGCTCAAGGCACTGCCGTAGTTCACGGACGTTCCCTTTCCACGGTTGATGGGCCAGGGTCTCGAGCGCCTCCTGCGACAGCTGCATCGGAGGACGGTCGCTTCCCCGCGTCAGCTCGTTCAGACAACGCTCCGCCAGCGGGCCGATGTCCTCCGGACGGTCGCGCAGGGGTGGGAGCGTCAATACCAGCCCTTTCAATCGAAAATACAGGTCTTCTCGGAACCAACCCTCGGAGACGCCGCGTTGAAGGTCCTTGTTGGTCGCGGCCACGATGCGAACGTCGACGGTCGTGGGGGTCGTCGCCCCGACTCGATAGAATGTTCTGTCTTGGAGCACCCGCAGCAGTTTGCTTTGATGGTCGAGCCGGAGGTCGCCGATCTCATCGAGAAAAATCGTGCCCTGATGGGCCAGTTCGAAGAAGCCCTTCCGGTCGGAGAGGGCGCCGGTGAAACTGCCTCGGACGTGGCCGAACAGTTCGCTCTCGAAGAGTTCGGGTGAAATAGCCGCCATGTTCACGGCGACAAAAGCTTTGGCGCCGCGAGGGCTCAAGCGATGGACGGCCCGCGCGAAGAGTTCCTTCCCCGTGCCGGGCTCACCCAGGATCAGCACGGTCACCGCCGACCGAGAGCCCTTCTTGATGTCGCGGAATGCCCCCAGCATCCTGGGGTGTCTGGTCACGATGCCCAATTGCTCGCATTCGCGGCGGAGTTGATCCTGCTCGACATCCCCCAGCGGGCCACCACTTCCGGCCGCAGTGCGCAAACCGCCCAACTGTCGTTCCAATTCATCGATGCGACTGCGCGCAGCTGTTTCCTGTTGCTGCGCCTCAAGCATCCGATGGTGGAGGTCGGCGGAAGTTTTCAATAGCTCGGCTTCTTTCGTGGCAGACTGAGATGCCTGAATTCGGGCCGACTCCAAATCCTCTTCGAGCGACTCGACCGCATTCTCCCTACAGACCAAGGCCTCACGCGCCGCGCTGAGATCCTGCTGTATGTGCAGCATGTCCTGCTCCACGAGCGCCATGCGCCGTGATGCCATCACGTGACCGAGCAGCCCTGTCGTCAGTAAGACTAAACTGGAAGCTGTGAAGGGTAAGACGACCGGCAACACGACCTGCATGCCCCACAGGGAGACCAGCACGATGAGCGTATAGATGCCCAGACTAGCCACGCCGAACAGCCACCCGGCGGCATTTGCCCGTCGCAGCGTCACGTAGGCGATCCCGGCAGCGAGCGCAATCGCCACCGCCAGCCGACCTCCGGCCGGAATGGTATGAATCCAGTGACGGGTCAGCAGAGTATTGAGCAGATGCACGTGCAGCAGGCCGTCGGACACTTCCTGGCCTGAGGGAAGCAGGTAAGCAGGAGCTTGCCTGGGCTGCAACAACAGCACGGCGATCTTGCCGCTGATCATATGATCAAGCTCGTCGCCATGCTTGCCGTCCAGTAGTTTCATGAAGTCGGCAAAGCTGATCGAGCGGAATGCCGTGGCGCTTCCGTCCTGCACCACACTCAGGAGCAGGTTTGTAGAAGAGGGGCCAAGAAGCCTCTCCGTATTAGGATGCTCGGCCGTCGATTTCATAGCCAAGAGGACGCCAAAGGCCGGGAGATCAAGGGCGCCGACATGGCTCGAGAGCGGTAGCCGACGCACGACCCGATCCGGATCGAGTTCGGGAAGGATGGACGCGGGTTCCGGGGGAAGTGTGCCCTTGCCGGATGATTCGAGCGTCGGATCGCTCCCGATCCAGGACTGAGGGTACAGCGGATACGCCACAGACCCGACAGACTTGATGGCTTCGATCAGGAGGGCGTCGCTCACCGCCCCACCGAGGTTCGGGGGGCTGGGTCGGTCGATTGGAAGATCGATGCCGATCCTTGAGGCGCCGGCGTCATGTAGCGCGGTGATGCTGCGGGCGACGAGACTGCGGTCCCACAGGCCGGTGCCGAATTGCTGATCAGCGGATTGGTCGCGAAGGATGAGCAGGATATCGGGACTGGCAGCAGGCGAATGTCGAAGTGTGAGCCAGGTATCGTAAGGGCCGGAATCGAGGGCAGAGTAGAGGGCCGGCGCCCACGCCCAGAGCAACGCCGCCAGCAGGGTGGCGACGAGACCGGTCGTCACCGCCTGCAACCACAGAGTGCTGAAGAACACACGTGTCGCCTGGCCCATGGCAAACGCCCGCTATGGCTTGGTGCTATCGGCGTTGAACTCTTCCAGGATGCGCTTCGCGTCGTCGCGGGGCAGCCCCTTGAGATATCCCTTGGCTTTGGGGAGATCGACGGAAACGCCTTGCCCCTTACCATAGATCCGGGCGAGCGCCACCTTGGATGGGACGACTCCATCACCGGCCGTGTTATCGAGGAACGTGAGGATCCATTGACCATGGGGAGGTAATTGACTGTCGAGCCCTTGTTCGTAGAGCCGCACCAGCGCGTCGTGTGCCGCGTCGTTGAGGGCATAGGCTTCTCTGAGAAGAACGGGGAGCGCATCGGCCGTGCGGCCGAGCTTCAGCAGCGTGGTGCCGACGGTGGCGCCGTTCCGGTCGCGATCGAGATCCGGGAAATCCAGCCAAATCTGTTCGCAATAGTCGCGAAAGGCGTCGGCGGCTGCTTTGGATTGTTTCGTCTGGAGTGAACCCTTCACCGCAGCCAATCGTCGGAGTTGCGTGAGGGCTTGGGCGGCCTCCGGCAGCCCTTGCTCAAAGGCGCGGGACCACCACGTGATGGCCATGACTTGGTTCTTCTCCACGCCTTGGCCCGATCGGTAGGCGTTGCCGAGGAAATATTGAGCCTTGGCCAATCCGGCCAGGGCGGCGGCTTCGAGTTCCTGGGTGGCATCCTTTTCCTTGCCCGCCAGTTTCAACACCAGCCCCAATCGGTAATGGGCTTCTGCGAAATCCGGTTTCCGACGCAGTGCTTCCTGGTAGGCCTGGATGGCCGACTGCACGTTGCCGCGTGTGTATTGGATCGTGCCGAGGCTGTAGTGCGCCTGTGTCAGCGAGGGGTCGAGTTTGATGGCTTCCTGGAGCTCGCTGACGGCGTTTCGCCACTCCTGCTTGGCCATCAGCGCGGTCCCAAGCTCCGCGTGCGCTTGGGCAGCGGTCGGGTGAAAACGAAGCGCCGTTCGGTATTCGTCGATGGCCCCATCGGTCTCCCCGAGTTGGAAGAGTGCGTTGGCCAGCTTCAGCCTTGGTTCCAGGGCATCCGGTTCCAGTTGCAGCAGTTTCCGGGAATGGGCCACGACATCCAGCGGTGGAAGCGCTACCGGAGATATCGGCGCAGCCGGAGACGCCGCCACTGCTGCCGGCTCTGCGGCGGAAGGCGGCGGGGGTGGTACGGCTGCGGCTGCCGGTGGTGGCGGAGGACTGGTTGGGGAGACTGGCGCCGACGGTGGCGGTGGCACCGGCGAAGGCTCAGATGGTGTAACGGCCGCGCCAGCCGGAGGTGCAGGCGGCGTCGGCGGTGGCCCAACGGGAATCGCAGCTTCGTGGGGCTCGGAGGGGAGTCGTTCTTCTTGAATCTGGGTCGATTCCGAGGCGGCCGGAAGGTCTTGGGCCGCGGCAGATGAATGGGCGAGGCACAGGGCGGCAGTCAGTAGCCATGCGCCTGCAGATGCAATCTCTCGTAAGGGGACCATGGTATCGGAAGCCGTCTCCAATGCCTAAACACCCTTTTATATACCATACGCGCAAACGACAACAACTCTTGGCTTGCCGTTCCGAAGGGGCAATGGCGAAGAAGATATCTGTTTGCCTGGGGCTCTGTTGTGGCAGGCAGGTCAGATAGGGCGTATTCGACGGTACAGACCTCGTGGAGAAGCGGTGGGTTGCATTATGGAGGAGATATACGTATTATGGCTGAATGGTGATGCCTACGCGTAGTTATTCTTAAATCAAGTTAGCCGTGTTTCACGGTCCTGCCGGTGTCCAGCCGGTCGGAGCGTGGGGCGCACCGTGAAGTCGTGCGCGGTTCCATCCAGTCTTCCTTCAGATTCATGTGACAGCCGGAGGATTTTGCGCCGGCCGGGGCGATACGGCACAGCGGTTGGATGGGCTCCATGTTTATTGATGCCAGGGAAGTCGAGTTCGGCGCCGTTATCAAGAGTGATGTCTGCATTGTCGGCGGCGGGATCGCCGGGTTGACGCTGGCTCGAGAACTCGACCGGCGAGGCATCGATACCTGTCTTCTTGAAAGCGGCGGGCTCTCACCGGACCGTGCCATCAGGGATCTTTCACGCGGCGAGAACGTGGGGGTGCCCTACGAGGTGGCGGAGGGGTCGCGGAGCCGCTACCTGGGTGGAGGGACCAATGCCTGGGACGGACGATGCCAGCCGCTGGACGACCAGGATTTTCGTATTCGCGATTGGGTGCCCAACAGCGGGTGGCCGATCGGGCCTGACGACCTCAAACCCCACTACGACCAGGCGCAGACCGCCCTGGGCCTCGGCCCCAACTCCTACGATCTTCGAAGCTGGGTTGATCGACTGGCGCGAGCTGACGTGCGCCGCCTCCCGCTCCCAGCCGGCCGCGTGACAGACAGCCTCTCGCAGTTCAGTTCGCCGGAATCGTTTGGATCTCTTTACCATCGGGCCTTGGACCGGGCCGCGCACCTTCGAGTCTTTCTCTATGCCACTGTCGTCGAGATCGAAACCGACCCAGCTGCGGTTGCGGCGCGGCGGGCGATCGTCTTTTCTCTCAAGGGACGCAAGATGACGGTCACGGCCAGGATTTTCGTGCTGGCCGCGGGAGCGATCGAAAATGCCAGGATCTTGCTGGCTTCGAACAAGACCAGACGCGCGGGTTTGGGGAATAGCTATGACCTGGTCGGACGCTACTTCATGGACCACCCGTCCGTGCTTGCCGGTGAGGTGAGGTTCGTCGATGGTTGGAAGAACAACCGGCTGTATGACGAGCGATTCAACCGGTGCGATCCCGATGTGGCGGTAGAGGGAGTCAGCTTCGCGGGGTACTGTCACTTGGCGTCTGACCTACAGCGGGAGGAACGCCTGCTGAATTCGAGTATTTGGTTCTCCTCCGTATACGTGGGCGAGCATCCGGCTGTCACCAATGCGCTCGAGGGGCTCAGGCGCCGGGTCGTGGACGGCGAGGGGCCGCGCGAGCGCCTGACCGATCTGCTGACTCGATTGGCCTCTCACCCGAAAGAGGCGTTGCAGACTCTCCTTGCGCGCTGGTTGGGCGTGAGACAGAAAGTCAGTCGTGTTCACTTACGCGCGCTGGTCGAGCCGGTTCCCGATGCGGAAAGTCGCGTCACGCTGTCGGAGGAACAAGATGAATTGGGCACCGCGCGGGTTCGCGTTCGATGGCGATTGGATGCGTTGGCACAGCGAACGTTGGATCGCACCTGTGCGATTTTTGCGGAGGAACTGGAGCGGGCCGGCGTGGCAAAAGTGACGCTCGGGCCGAAGCTCGAGGGAAAGGATTGGCAGAGCCAGATCGACTTTGCGTCGAATCAGCACCAAATGGGTACTACCCGGATGCATGATTCGCCGCGGGCCGGCGTCGTCGATCGGTACGGTCTTGTCCACGGTATGCGGAATCTCTACGTCGCGGGTGGGTCTGTGTTCCCGACGGCCGGCGCCGGTCCGCCGTCGCTGACCGTGGTCGCGTTGGCCCTGCGGATGGCGGATCGGCTGATCGATGAGTTGAAGCCGGGAGGTAGGCTGAGATAGTTCCCCGGCCGGCCCGGCTCTGTTTCAGGTCGACCAATAGCCCAGGATCACGACGAGCAGGGCCAAAATACTAAGGAGGCCCAAAATCACATAGCGCCACCAGAACAGTTGGTTGTGCAGCGGCAGAAAGCCCAGGCTGACTCCCTCTGCGAGCAGCCAATTGCGGAACTCCTGCGGAGCGATTACGGCCAATCCCCGCTGTTCGCATGAGGCAATGAAGCGATCCACGATCGCTTCCCTCACCGACGAGCGAATGAACGCATCGAGCCATCCCGGCATCCAGATCCGGTCGAGAATCTTCCCCAACCATTTGTCCAGCAGTCTGCCGTATTGCGCGCGTATTTTCTGAATCGACTCGCCCTGCCCTTGATCGAATCCCGTGATGGCCGGGAGCGTATGCAGCCAGGCGCGCAAAGTCTGTTCGAGCTGTTCGACCGTTGCGGCGGCGGCATGGAGAAACCCGGCTACGGCACCTCCGCCGGCGCCCAGTAGCGCATAGAGCGCGGTCAGCGACCATGCTCCCACCTGGCTCCAGAGGCCTTGCTTGGAAACAGACCAGGTATAAAACAGCGCGGCCCCGACCATCAGGAGGGCGGCGAAGAGGGCATGGATCGGCAGGGCCCAGACGAGCGAGCGCAGGAAACTGCGGGGCAAGGCGTTGGCGGATCGGTGCGTCGGCTGATCCGACTCGGCCAGTGTGGGGGCGGCGGGGCGGCTATCCACGTTGATGGTGCGCGTTCCACCTCGCGCGTAGACGCTCGATGAGGGCTGCCTGAGCGTTGGGTTCCATCGCGAGCGGGGCATGTGCCACACGCCAGACCGGCTCCAGCGGGGCCGGATCGCGGTGCAAGCGGGGAATCAGATGCCAGTGAATATGCGGCAACTGGTTCCCCAAGAGTTCGTAGTTGATCTTGGCCGCCTGGAAGATGTCGGACAGGACACCCGCCATGGCGGACACGTCTTCGATCAGTCGAGCCCGTTCGGCCGATGTCAGATGAAAGAGTTCGGTCGCATGCCGTTGCAGCACGAGCACGGTCCAACCGGGAAAGAATTGATCATCGTGGAGATAGGCGTGGGTGATGCCGCATTCTGTAATGAAACGATCGGCGAAAGGCCAGGTACCCAGGCAGGCTTTGCAGTCCGGCGTGACCATGGTTATCGCAGGGTACGCGCTTCTTCCTCCGTGATGAGTCCCTTCTTGAGCAGCAACTGAATCAGTTTGTCGGTGCTGGTTTTCTGTTGGGAGGAGCCCGCCGTTGCCTCGCCGCCTTTCGCTTTCGGCGGCTCGCGTTTCAATCCAAGCACTCGGAAGGACGGGGTGAAGACGGCGACGTAATCACGATTACGGATCCGGACCGCCGCGGGGGGACTTTCGGTATAAGGTGTGAGGTCCGGTCGCCCCCCGGCGGGAATTCTAAAGAACGGTTTGCCGTCCTCGGTTTCACCGTCTTGACCCAGTATCTCCATCCGCACGAGCAGAGACTCGTTTTTCAGCGGCTCACGTTCCTCGCCAGCAATGTTCGTGATGCGATCCAACACGACGACCAACGAGTCCGCGATGAAGGCTTCACCGGAGGTATTGCGCACACTCACATTGTATCGGTATTCGCTGGAGAAATTGTCGCGACTCATGAGAGTCACGACGGCGCTTGCCTTGCCGGTGAGGTCCGTCAGCTGGTCTACGGAGCTTGCTCTTCCGTCCGACGCCAGACCGATGAAGATGGTCGTGGCGATCAAGGCTAAGAGTCCCGCGCGTTGCATCCTGCTCATGGGTGCCTCCCGGACCGGCTCATTTCCCGAGCAGCATAGCAAAACCCGGCACTCAGTGCGAGCGGAACTGGCGCGGCGCGACCTTGACACCCTCTTTTGGTGGACGATATTCTGGCCCTCGCATTGATCCACGTACGCGCTGTCAACCCTCCATGCCGAAGCCTCAGGCCAATCGCGCACCCCTGCTGGTATCTCGTGCCCTCGCGACCAGGTTACTCCGTCTCTACGACTATCCGCACCCTCACCACCGCGGCCGAATGATTCGCGGATACGATTGCCCCCATGCGCTGCGGACGGCCAGGATGTGTGCGGCCGTCGCTCAGCGATTGGGCCATGGGCCGGAGCGTGTTCGACAATATCAGATTGCTTGTTTGCTGCACGATCTGGGGCGGGCGGGGTTGGACCGACGGCTTTTCGGGCGCATCTGGTCCTGGGCGCGCTCGCACGGCGTCCCCACGAGGCCGCGTGAGTGGCGGGCTCGGCATCCGAAGACGCCCTATGGCCGGGAAACCGAAGCATTCCTCCGCCTCCACAAGGCCGCGCTCGAGGCCGAGGGCATTTGCATGGATCGCTGGGGCTGCGAACAGGTGGAAATGCGGCTCGGATACGCGCGCCGCTTGGCTCGCTGTCTGAAAACGGTCAAACCGTCGCTCAGAGACCTCGGGGTGATCTGGTCGGGGTGGATGGGCACGGTCATGCTCTATTACTACTACCCGGAAAAGTTGGCTCGATCTCGTCCGTGGGTGAAACAACTCGGAGAAGTGTTGGTCGCTTGCGAGCAATTCGAAGCCTACAGCAACCAACGGCGAGGGCGCGACTATTATGTGCGGAAGCAGGAAAAGTTATCGGACGCCTTTGCCTATCTGGATGAGCTCAAGCGCGAAGGCATCCTGAGTGCCGCGGTCGTCGAGGCCCTACGCGGCTTAACGGCTGAAGGCGCCTTCGATGCCGTTCTTGAGGAAGCCCGTGGCCGCGCCATCACCGGCGGGGAGCGGCGTCTCTTACGGCAAATGACAGGAGGATAATGGGATGCCGGTCAAGACGATCCCCTTGCGGGTCTCGATGCAAGGGGGAACCAGGTTCGAGAACATTACGGCCTCGGTGCACAAGGCCCTGGCGGACAGCGCGCTGCGAGCCGGCATCGTCACGATCTTCATCCGGCATACCACGGCATCGGTGCTGATCATCGAAGATGAGCCGGGCATTCGCGCCGATACGGCGGAGATCTGGAGTCGGCTCATTCCGGCCGATCCGACGTGGCAACACAACACGCGCAATGCCGGGGAAGACAACGGGCATAGTCATCTGCGCGGGCAACTCCAAGGCCAGTCTGTGACGATTCCCTTTGCGGAGGGCGCGATGCTTCTTGGCACGTGGCAACAACTCGTGGTCCTGGATTTCGATACGCGAGCACGGACGCGCGAGGTCATCGTGCAGGTGATCGGTGAGTAGCCAGATGCCTGAGGTTCGCGCGAAGCGCGTCACCAAGATAGGGTCGCTGGCGGCGGTTGTCTGGCTGACCTTGAGCGCACTGTCTCCGGTGGCCGGGGCCTATGATGCGGCGGACGGCTCTCTGCGGGCGCAACAGGCTGTGTCGTCGGACCTGAGTCCGGAGGAGCAGGCCACCATTTCGGTGTTCGAGCGAGCCACCCGGTCGGTCGTGTTCATTGCCAATACGGCTATGCAGCGTGATCCATGGTCGTTTAACCTCTTCGAAGTGCCGCAGGGATCAGGAACCGGGTTCGTCTGGAGCAAGCAAGGCCACATCGTCACCAACTTTCACGTCGTCTACGGAGCCGATGCCATCACGGTGACCTTGGCTGATCGCACGGAATACAAGGCCAAGCTCGTCGGTGCGGATCCTGATCATGATGTCGCCGTGTTGCAGATCCAGGCCCCTGATTCTTCGCTCCAGCCCATTTCGATCGGCAGTTCCCAGAGCCTGCGGGTCGGCCAGAAAGTCCTCGCGATCGGCAATCCCTTCGGTCTGGACCATACGCTGACTACGGGTGTGGTCAGTGCCTTGGGCCGCACGATCAAGTCCATGAGCAACCGCACGATTGAAGGAGTGATCCAGACGGACGCCGCCATCAATCCCGGAAATTCCGGTGGACCGTTACTGGATAGCGTCGGCCGGTTGATCGGCGTCAACACGCAGATCGTCAGTCCCAGCGGGGCCTTCGCTGGTATCGGTTTCGCGGTCCCGGTGGATACCGTGGCGCGCATCGTGCCCGAGTTGATGAAGCACGGCAAATTGATCAGGCCGGGGCTGGGCGTCTCGCTCGTGCCGGACGCCATGGCTCGCCGGTGGGGCGTGCAGGGGCTCGCGATCGGCAAGGTGGGGCGGGGTAGCGCGGCGGAACGCGTCGGGCTTCGTGGGGCGCGTGAAACGCTGGGCGGACGCATCGAACTCGGAGACGTGATTGTGGGGGTGGACGGACGATCGGTCGAGACCATCGACGATCTCATGGATATTATGGAGCAGCACAAAGTCGGGGATCAGGTCACCGTGGATTTCATGCGCGGCAACCGACGACAACAGGTGGTCGTGACCCTCCAGCCGGTCAACTGACCCGGCCGGTTCCTCGCGACGCCGCTGCTCGCCCCTGTGTTAGGATGACTGGAATTCAAAGTACGAGGAGGAATTGTTATGAGTGACCATCGCCAACCCGGGGATGCCGGACCGGAGCATCACGAACGGTCGGATCAGCCGGCCGGACGCGCCTCCACGTCCGCAGATCCTCTCGACCTGATAGACGAGTGCCTGGCATCGTTTCCCGACCAGGATCCGCGCCAGAAATTGCTCTACAAACTGCGCCACCTGATCATGGCCCAGTCGGTCGCACAGGGCCAGCGCGACATGGAGTTCAAGAAGCTCAATGAGGTGGTCGCCAAGCTGACGGCGCCGGCCAACCGCGTAGGGCTCTTGATCGAAGTGCCGGCTGAAGGCATCGCCAGGATCGTAGTCGGCGGAGCCGAGTACTATGCGAACATCGATCCGCGGATTGCCGCGGGCGACCTGAAGATCGGTACCCAGATTCTCGTCAACGAGGCCTACACCGTTATCAAGACTCTCGGCTACGATCGCAACGGGCCGGTCCTCAAGGTGGCTGAAGCGCTGCCGGATGGGCGGATCAGGTTCGAGCAAGATATGGGGCGCCAGGCCCTCATTCTCCAGCGTTCGAGCGATCTCGCCGGAATCGAATTGAAGCAGGGCGACGAGGTGCGGGTCGATCCCACCCACCGCATCGCCATCGAGCGGTTTGAAGGACGACAAGCCAAGAACCATCTCTTGGATGAAGTGCCGACGATCACCTGGGAGCAGATCGGTGGCCAACGGCAAGCCATCGATGCGATTCGCAAGGCCATCGAATACCCCTTGCTCCATGCCGACACCTTCACCCGATACCAGTTCACCCAGCCGAAGGGATTTCTCCTCTATGGACCTCCCGGCTGCGGCAAGACACTGATCGGTCAGGCGGCCGCGGCCAGCCTGGCGAAGGTGGTCGGGGAATCGACTGCCATGAACCAGGCTGGGGCGGTTTCGAATCGCCCGCCCGTGATCAGCGGTGCCTTTCTCCACATTAAAGGACCGGAAATCCTCAATATGTGGCTGGGCGAGTCGGAACGCATCGTCCGTGACCTGTTCGCCAAGGCCAGGGCTCGCCGGAAAGAAGGCGCCCTGCCGTTCATCTTTATCGATGAGGCCGAGTCGGTGCTGGGCACGCGCCGCTCCATGCGCTCCTTCAATATCAATAACACCCTGGTGCCGATGTTCTGTGCCGAAATGGACGGGATTGAATCCCTGCAGGATGTGGTCATCATCCTTGCATCCAATCGACCGGATCTGATCGACCCGGCGGTGCTCAGACCGGGGCGTATCGATCGAAAGATCAAAGTGGCTCGTCCGGATCGGGCCGCGGCTACCGAAATTCTCGGCGTGTATCTGACGGCTGCGTTACCGCTTGAACGGCGTTTACTGGAGGAGCATGCGTCAGACGCCGATGCGGCGCGCAAGGCCGTGATCGAGGAGATCGTCGAGCGGCTTTTTGCCAAGTCGGATCAGAATCGCGTGCTGTCGATTCGTCTGCGCAATGGCCAGAACAAGGTGTTGTATCGGGGGGACATGGTCAGCGGCGCCATTCTGTCCTCGATCGTTCAACGGGCGAAGGAGCGGGCGGTCGAACGGGCGATCGAGCAGGGAGCGGAGGCCGCGGACAACGGGCTGAGGCTGGCTGACTTGTTGGACGCCGTCGATCAGGAATACCGGGAGGGCGAGATGCTCCCGCCCGACGACGCGGCCGAAGAGTGGTTGAAGCTCTTGGATCACCATCCGGAGCAGGTGGTGGGGGTGTCATCATTCCGGCGCGGTCGACAAACGGAAGAGCGGCTGGTGAACCAAATTATCTGAACCCATGCGTCTGTTCGGCATCGAAACGGAATACGGCATCACGCGCGAGGACCTCGATGTGGTGGATCCCGTCGAGGAATCCATGGCGCTGGTGCGCGCGCACTTGGAGGGGGGATTTCAGCGCCGTTGGGACTATGGCGGTGAGGATCCGCACGAGGATGCCAGGGGATTTCGGGTCCAGGGGCTGCAGCAGGACAAGGAAGAGGATGAGTTCGCCAAGGTCGACGCGCATCGGCCCTTTTCGTTTCACGAAATGAAGAGCGATCTGGTGCTGCCCAACGGCGCGCGGTTCTACAACGACCATACCCATCCCGAATACTCTACGCCGGAGTGCCGTACGCTCAAGGATTTGGTGGCCCATGATCGTGCAGGGGAACGCCTCATCCAACGGGCGGCGGACCGGCGCAACCGACAGCTCGGTGGGCCCTGCGTACAGCTCTATAAAAACAACACGGATTTCCACGGCCATAGTTACGGCTGTCACGATAACTACCTCGTGCCCCGTTCCGTCCCATTCGACGGGCTGGTCGCGGGGCTCTTGCCGTTTCTGGTGAGCCGACAGGTGGTGGCGGGAGCGGGAAAGGTCGGTGTGGAGGCGCAGGAGTCTGGATTCAAGCCCGGGGGATTTCAACTGTCCCAGCGGGCTGATTTCATGGAGACGGAATTGGGGGTCGATACGATGCACGACCGTCCCATCCTCAATACGCGGGATGAACCCCATGCCGACAGGGTCAAGTACCGCCGCCTCCATCTCATTATCGGCGACGCCAACATGTGCGAATACGCGACTGCGCTGAAGGTCGGGACGACGCGAGTTGTGCTCGAGATGATCCGTGAAGGCACGGCTCCTGTGATCGAGTTGGCTCAACCGGTGGCGGCGGTGAAGGACCTGTCGCGGGACCCGGAACTCAAGGCGATGATTCGTCTGACGGACGGGCGGGAACGGTCCGCGCTCGAATTGCAGGAGGAGTATCTCAATGCCGCGCTTCGCATGAACTGGGACGGCGATGCCGATGCCGCCTGGGTTCTGGAAGAGTGGGCGAAAACGCTGAAAGCCCTGGCCGATGATCGCCCATCGCTCGTAGGGAAGGTGGATTGGGTGACGAAGCTATGGCTGCTCGAGACGTTCGTGCGGGAGGAGCGGATTGGGTGGGACGATCCTTGGTTGGCGAGCCTGGACTTGGAATATCACAATGTGAATCCCGAGCGGAGTCTCTTCATGGGCTTGGAGAGTGAGGGAAAGACCTGGCGCATGACGACGGAGTCGGACATTACCCAGGCCATGGCGGTGGGCCCTGCAGATACCCGTGGCGGGCTCCGCGGGCTGTGCGTGCGGCGATTCGGCAGCGAGATCAAAGGGATGCAGTGGGAAAGAATTCAGTTCACGGGCGGCCTTCGCGCTCGAACGTTGGAGATGGGAGATCTGTTCGATCCTGATGCCGTGCGGGCCTGCGCCGCCGTGCTGGAGGCGGCCGATTCCGGGCCCGATGCAGTCTCCCGATGGAACGCACGAAAGGATGGGCTGCGATGAGATACAGCATGTTGCCGGAACGCCGGGAAGGTCCTGTGGACCCTATGCCGAAGTCGCCTTCGCCATCGGAGGAAGGCGGGGGGCCGCGACGGCCGGAGACAGGGTCGCCGGACAAGGACAATTTGCTCAAGCGTATGCGGAAGGTCGATCCCAAGCAGGCGGAGCGATACCGGCAACGGACGGGACAATAGACGGAAAACGTGAGACGTCGGACGTGGGACGAGCGACCTGCGATGCGCAGAGCGAGTCGCTCTTTGATGGCGGCCGTCTCACAGCGCACGTTTGACGATCAACGAGGTAGGAGATGGGGATGCAAGGGGATTTCTTTCAGCTCTTGAAGGAACAGGGGTATCGGTTTGGGAATCCGGCTACGGTCAACGGGGCCGGCGCGGAATTGACTCAGGCGACGACGATTCTGGCATTGCGCTATCGCGACGGGGTATTGGTCGCCGGTGATCGGCGGGCCACAGCCGGTAATATGGTGATGTACGACCGGACAGACAAGGTACTGGAAATCGATCGCTACAGCGTGATGGCCATTGCGGGGGTGCCGGCCACCGCCTATGAAATGGTCCGGGTGTTGGAGCATTCGTTCAAGTACTATCGGCGTACACAATTGCAGGAACTCAGCTTCGAGGGCAAATTGCGCGCCGTGTCCAAACTCCTCAAAGAGAACGTGGCGGCGGCGTTGGCGGGTACCGGTGCGGTGGCTCCGATCTTTGCCGGGTATGATCACGACCAGGGCGCGGCGAAAATTTATTTCTACGATATTCTGGGGGCCGAGTTCGAAGGGGTCGAGTATGCGGTGTCGGGGTCCGGCTCACCGACCATTCGAGGAATTCTGCACTATATGAATACTTGGGAGGCCCCCCTGGCCACGCTGGACGAAGAACAGGCGACCATCCAGGCGCTGCGACTGCTGACGAGCGCGGCGGAGTTCGACAGCGCGACCGGAGGGGTGAATCGAGAGTCCAATCTTTATCCGGTGATCAAACTGATTACCTCGGCCGGTGTGCGGCCGATAGAGGATCAACAACTCAAGGCTCTGTTCGAAACGAAGGTGGCACGCCATGTATGACGAACCCTATCGGTGGGTGGAGGCGGTCGGCAATCGTCGCCAGTACCTGGATGAGCAATTCAAGCAAGGCGCTCCGGTGGTGGGAGTAACCTACGATGACGGCCTCGTCCTCGTGACGGTGAGCCGCGGCACGCCGAAGCTGTATGAAATTTATGATCGGATTGCGCTGGGAGGGATGGGCCATCCAGCCGACTTGGAAAAGCTGCGCTTCTCGCTGCTGGAGATGGCCCACGTCGAGGGCTTCAACCGGTCGCCGTCGGACGTGACGGGAACCAGGCTGATGAAGTACGGGTTGGCGCCGGTGATCAAGCAGGCCTTCGAGGAGATCTATAAAGCGCCCTTCATTGTGAAGATTCTCCTGGCGGAACTGGGGCAAAAGCCGGAACGCGATGTATTTCTGACGATCAATTACGACGGGACGTTCGAGGAAACCCGGCGCTGGGCGGCGTTGGGTGCCACGACCGCGGTGCAGCGGCACATCGGCCGCTATCTCGATGCGCAGACGGGATCAGGCCGGGGAACCCTGGCACAGACGGTTGAAGCGGCCCTGTGCGCCTGGTCCGTCGGATCGCTTGCCCAGATGGAGACGGCCGATTCCGGCGCCGAGGCGCCCGCGTCGGACGCGACTGCGGCGGACCTGCCCGGCAGGGACAGGCTTTTGTCGCACTTACGACGGACGGTGGCGGAAAAGTCGGTGGAATGCGTCGTCCTCGAGCGGAGCGGGCGTGGCTCGTCGCGTTATCGTGCCCTCGGGGCGGACGAACTGGGGGCGATGTTGCCGGCCGTGCTCAAATCGGAGCCATAGCCGGCATCGAGGTTGTCGTTACCAATGCTGAACCGTATTTTTGGTCTGGAAACTGAATATGGATTGCTGGTCAATCAGGATCGGCCGGACCACTCGCCTTCGTGGGTGGCCCAGCGGATCCGGGACCATATCTTCCAGAGCCGACGGCGGGGGATTCTCGACCTTCACCATCGAGGCCATGACGAGCCGCCGGGAAACGGCGGTTTCTTGACCAATGCAGGTCGGGTGTATCTCGACATGGGGCATCTCGAATATGCCTCGCCTGAATGCACGACGCTCACGGATTTGGTTGCTGCCGATCGGGCCGGCGACCGAATCATCCAGGGCGCGGTGGCCGAGCTGGGCTTGGAAGACACCGTCTCCATCATCAAGAACAACATCGACCATGAGACCGATGCGACCTTCGGGTCGCACGAAAACTATCTGGTCTCCAGGCGGTTTCCATTTTCTCGCCGTGGCCTCACCCCGCTGGTCACCTTTTTGGTGACGCGGCAAATCTTCACGGGCGCCGGACGCATCGGATGTGCCAGCGATCCCAACGAATGGGTGCAGATCGGCGGCCTCTTGCTTCACCGTCCCGGCCTGCGCGATGCGCGCAATCGCCTGCTGTTGCCGTATCAGATTTCACAGCGGGCCGATTTCATCGTGAACGATTTTTTCGAGTGGGTGCAGCACAACCGGGCGATCGTCAATACGCGGGATGAACCGCTGGCGGATCCGAACCAGTACCGGCGGATTCACTTGCTCTGCGGCGATTCCAACATGGCGGAGTACGCCACCGCCCTGAAGATGGGCACGACCGGACTGGTCCTCCAACTGATCGAGGCAGGGCAGGCGCCCGCCGGTCTTGCCATCAGCGATCCCGTCGATGCGTTACAGGAGATTTCGCGGGACGCCGATCGTACCTGGGAGGTGCGATTGGAAACCGGCCAATCCATCTCGGCCATCGATATTCAGGAGCAGTTTTGGATGGCGGCCGACCGCCATTGCCGTGGCCAGGATGAGGAAACGGATTGGGTGTTGGACCAGTGGGCCTCGGTGTTGGCCGGGCTGCGTGGTGATTACCAGGGACTGGTGGGACGGGTGGATTGGGCCTCGAAACTTTGGCTCCTCGAAACCTATCGGGAGGCCGAGGGGGCCGAGTGGGATGATCCGGTGCTGAAAAGCTTGGATCTCGAGTACCACAATCTGCATCAGGCCAAGGGCCTCTACTTTGGGTTGGAAGAAGAAGGGCGTGGTCTTCGCCTCACGACCGATCGCGTGATCACGATGGCCGAGGACAACCCGCCTCGTAACACGCGGGCCTTCGGCCGGGGGGAATTGATTCGCCATCTGTTGGGGGCCGGCTCCTCGACGGGTTTTGAGTCGTCGGGCGGGGAAGAAGAGGAAATGCCTTGTGACTATGTGATCAACTGGTCGAATTTCCGGCTGCGAGGGGCTGCCCCGTTCTTCATGCCGGACCCGTTCAAGACGTATGTGCAGGAAGTACGTCGCTACGTGGGCGGGCCCCAACCGGCTAGTGCCTGAAGCCGAGCCGCTCCAGCGTGCTCTTGGGCACGTCGAATGAAAAGCGGAGCTGGACTGCCAGGTACTTCTGGACCAACCCCGACTGATCGAGTGGACGATCCTCCTCCCGGTAGAACGCCAGTTCCATTTCCTTCCAACGTACCGCGATCCCCACGATCCAATCCAACTCCGATGGGTTGACCGCACTGCTCGCATCGCGATCCGTGAAGAAATTCATATCCCCGTACAGCACGACTTTGTTTTTGTATAGGTCGAGGTCGGCGTGGGCGACATACCGGAAAAGGGCGCGTCCGGTGTTATTGGGGCGGGCGAAATAACTGCTGTTATGGAACAGCCAGCCGGCGCCTGCATAGGCGGTGAGGTTTTGGTTGGGGAAGGTCTTCCGCCACCAGGAGGAGTCCTGCACAGCCTGGAAGCGCGCAGTGACCAGCGCGTCCGCATAGGACTGGATGATTCCGCTTCGATCAAGCGGGGCGTCCCGTTCGTATTGAAGGCGCCATGAGAAACGATCGATGATGCCGGTAAAGGCGTAGGTGCCGTCCCACTCCGACAGCCTGATCCAGCCGTTGGTCCGGTCCGAGAAAAAATTCTGATCGGTATAAAACGTGAGATATTGTTTGTAGAGATCGGTCTCGAGATGCAGCATGTGGCGCATGCCGACGAGGCCGGAATTGTCTGGTCTGGCGGCGAAGGTGGGGTTTCTGACGAATGCGGCGGTCAGCAGATATCCACCGAATAAACTCTCTTCTTCTTCCCGCTCCTCATGGTCGGTTTCTTCCATCGAAGGAAGTGGGCGACCGTATTTTTCCAAGCCGAAGGCAGAGCCGGGGATCAACGGAAGGGCGGTTAGGACGGCAAAGCTCAGTGTGAGGATCCAGGCTTGCAGTGGCGTGCTCACACCGATGTGTTGAGCCGGCTCAACAGGGCCTGACGAGCCGCCACTGCACCCCGGCTTACGGCAGTCGATTGTCGCCATGACGGGCCGCGTTCCTCGCCTTCCTGCTACTGGCAATTGGCAAATATTTCTTCGCAATCGTTGGATGCGTCGACGGAGTTGGGGACGAATCGGTAGCGCACCGCCTCAATGCGATCGTCCCGTAACACGACTGTGGCCCAGCAACCGTGATGGATCCCGGCATGGCTGCCTTTCGACCCCACCACCGATTCCTCGAGCATCGGCGCTTCCCGATAGTACCGGAGCAGCGTGATCTCACCTTCGGTCGACTGACGCGTCGGAGTACCGGCACAGGACAGCAGCTGGGCTGTGGTCTTGCCCGGCATGGCAGATTGAATCGGATAGCCCTCCGTCACCGGAGGGGCACTGGCGCAACCGCCGAGCTCCGTCAACAGCAGGAAAAGGATCCCGAACCGGAGGAGCTTGGCGCCAGCTGTCGCTGGTGTCTGTGAACGCGAGGCCATCTTGCTGAGCTGGATAGCACAGGGCTGCAGGGAAAGACAATCCTGCGTGTAGAGTGACTCGGCGTGAGGCGTGTCGGTTTCGGAGTTGCACACTGCCTGGATCTCCCTAGAGCCGTCCGGCCTGGGACGATCGGGGCCGTGATGATCTAGGTGTTTTCCTGTGGGAGAAGGTTGTATTTGAGTCAATAGAGCCGTTCGTTCATTGACAATCGAATTCCATTCGATTAAGTAAGGACATCGTATCCGAGACGATTCGTCATCCCTGCGTGGGCCAGTTCCATGGTCACCACAACTTTCATGCAGCCCATCGCGCGACGTAGTCGGCCGTGATGTGCGTCTCTCGCGCTAACATTCATTGCGGACTCATCAGTGCGGGCCTGTAATGTGATCCTCCCCGCGGGGAAGATCATTCTTGTAGCGGGTCATCTTTTTTTTACAGATCGCAATCATGTTCAACCTGCCGGCGTAGACCACGACGCTCGTCAGTGGTTGTATTCCCGCCACCGCTCGTGAGGCTGCCGGTTCTCACCGAAGGAGGGGCGCCATGCCCAAAAAGGGAAATGCGGTCTATCCAAAAGGGAAGCTCGGAGAGGTTCAGGCCGACGAAGGCAGTGAAGCGGCTAGGCCGAATCCGGTCCTGATCGGGATTCCTGTCGTCGTGCGGGTTCAAGGTGGCGCGCCTGAGTTTGAGGGTGTGACCATCTCGGTCAGCCCGGAGCGGATCCGGTTTGCCACGAACTGTCTCATGCGATCGGGCGCGCCCCTGTCGCTTCAGTTTCGTGTCGGGACCGGCGTGTGTTACCTCAACGTGTCGGGGCAGGTGATTTCCTGCATCCCGGCCGGACCGGATCATTCACACAAGTTCGTTGTCGAGATTCAGCTGGCGGCGGTGCGCGAGTTCGAGCGGCGGATGTTGCAGTCAGCCCTGGAGGAAGTGCTTCAAGATGCGCTGATGAAGAAGGACGCCTTGCTGACGATCCACGGGACGCACGACAGTCTGGCGGAGGAGGCCACTCGACTACTGGAACAGACGACCGTGACGCATGCCCCCGCGCGGCGCGAACCATCGCCGAAGATGCGGGCCACGGAAGGCGGGGCCGACCCAGTGTGGGTGATGGAGATGAAGCGGGAGCTCAAGCCTTACTGGGAGGCCGTCCTCGAGACCCGCTTGGTCCAAGAAGCCTCCACGGCGACGCTCTCGCTGCCGCAAATGAAGGGTTGGCTGCTTCAGCTTTATCCTTTCATCGAGACTTTCCCCAAATGGATTGCGCTGACGATTGCCCGGGCGTCGGATCACAAGACGCGCACGTTCATGATCGACAACATCCGTATTGAAAAGCGGCATGCCGCGCAGTGGGTCCATATGGCGCAGGGGTTCGGGATTCCTGAAGCGGAGATTTTTGCGGTCGAGCCGCTGTTGGAAGTCGAAGCCTTGACGCATTGGCTCTGGTCGATCAATACGCAAGGATCATTGGCGGAAGCGGTGGCGGCAACCAATTATGCGATCGAGGGAGTGACACAAGGAATTGCGAAATTGACCGTGAAGGGATTTCCTCGGTATGGAGAGATGCCGGGCATCAGCCTGGACAAACGGGCCTACGCATGGATGGAGAATCATGCGCGTTACGACGAGGTGCATCCGCTCCAAGCGCTGGAAGTGATGAAGTTGTACACCACCCGGGACTTGGAAGAGCGCGTGATCTTTGCGGCGCGCAGGAGCCTCGAGTATCTCTGCCTGGCGTTGGACGTCTGTTACGACCATTTTGCCCAGGGAGAGCCGCTGCCGGGAAGAAGGGCCGGCCGCTCGCAGGCTCGCGCAAGGGTGGGGTGAGGCTGCGCCGGCCTTGCCTTCGGGGCGGCGCGATCTGTGGCTCCCTTTGAGTTCCTCGCGCGAAAGCCGTACAATCATCTCAGTATGCTCATGGCTTGTTCCCTAGTGGGAACTGAGAGGATACGTCCGAGCTCACTGTTTCGCTCGTCCTCGAGTGCAACAGGCCCTGTTGTCCGTTCCCGGCGGACCTGGAGCCGAGTCCAACGGTTCCAGCGTCTGCGTGCTCCTGCCGCTGTTGAGTTCTCGCCTACCCCCTCCCGTGATGTGAGGCTCAATTCATGAACGCTTTCGCTCTGTCAGGATTGTTGACGGGCCTGACATCCCTTGCCTTCGGATACTTCGTGTATTTGAAGGGGCGGGAGCGTGCGGTCAACCGTCTCTGGTTTTACTTCACGCTGTCGGTGGCGGTGTGGGGATGGGGCAGCATGTGGATCGGCCTTGCCCGCACGCCGTCTGATGCGTTGCTGGCCTGGAGGTTGGCGTTTGCCTGCGGCGTGGTGTGGATTCCCGTCCTCTTCGCGCATTTCGTCCATGCGTTTTGTGAATTGCCGCGGACGAGGTTTTTCACGGCTACTTACATTCATGGGGTGCTGTTCGTCCCCCTGGCGTTCACCGATTTCTTTTTTAACGACGTCCGACCGGTGTTCTCCTTTTACTACGCCACGCCGGGCTTCGTATTTCCGTATTTCGTGTTGTGGTGGCTTGCCACGGTCGCCTACAGCCATCTCTTGTTGATTGCGACCGGAAGCCACCGGACCGGACAGAAGCGGACCCAGGTCTCGTATTTCCTGCTCGCTACCTCCATCGGGTATATCTTCGGCGCGCTCGACTACCTTCCAATCTTTTCGATCGACCTCTATCCCTATGGAAACTTCGCGATCGTCCTGTATCCGGTCATCATGACCTACGCGATCGTGCGTTACCGGTTGATGGACATCAGCGTCGTCCTCAACAAGGGGCTGGCCTATGCGATCGTGCTGGGCATCATCGTGGTGGCGACCTCGATCGGAGCCGTATTGAGTAACCGCGCGACGGGGCATTCGACGCCGCCCCTGCTGGCCGGCACCCTGTTCTTGATCTGCGGTCTCTGGGTCTTCAGCAACAACCCCCGCGCGTTACCCAACGTGACCTTCAGCGCGCTGTGCGGGGCGTCCTGTCTATGGCTATTCGGCTGTTTCATGCTCTTCTCGGCTTCGCACGAGGATGAGGCTCAGTTCTGGACAAGGGTGATCTATACGGGTGTCGTGTTCGTACCCGCTTTGGCCTATCACTTTGCCCAAAGTCTCGTGGGGATGGCCAGGCAGGACCGTCTGGTGCGTTGGCACTATGCAATCGGATTACTGTTTTTCATGTTGACGATGACCGATCTGCTGCTGGACGGCCACTATGTGTACTATTGGGGTCGTTACCCCAAGGCCGGGATGTTGCACCCGGTGTTTGCGGCCTATCTCCTGGGTACCGGCGCGTTGACGCTGTACCGGCTCTACGAAGGCTATCGGCTGTACGCGGGGACGACGCCGCTTCTGGCCTCGCAACTGAAATATACCTTGGCCGCCCTATCGCTTGGGTTCACCGCCTCCATCGATCTGCTGCAAAATTACGGGCTGGGCATCTATCCCCTCGGCTATCTCATGGCAGGCCTATCCGTCACGGTCGTGGCCTACACGATCGCCAGGTACGAACTTATGGACGTCTCTTTCGTCCCTAACCGGCCGAAGGTGATGTTGTCGATCAAGCTGCTCGGGCTCATTCCCGCGTATCTGGTGATCTTGCTGACGATCAAGATGTTTACGGGGACGTTGTACTATCTCTTGGCGGGCGTGCTGTTCGCCCTATTTGTGATCGTCGCCGGCGGGTTGGCGAATTTGCAGAAGGGGGTCGAACGTGCCATTGGGCAGACCCTGTTTCGGGAACGCTATGACGCCTACGATACGCTGGTGCAGTTCTCCAAATCACTGGTCTCGATCCTCGAACTCAAATCGCTGACGAAAGAAATCGTGCAGACGCTGGCTCGCGTCATGAACATCAGGACTGCTTCGGTCTATGTGCTCGATAAGGAACAGGGGATCTATGCCTTGGCGGCTTCCTACGGATTCAATTCGAGGGATCGGTTGGTGTCCTCCATCAAGATGGACGGCGAACTTCCCAAGGCGCTGATCCGGACTGATACGGCTCTCGTACGGGAGGAGATTGAATACGAAAAGGTCGACGAGGAGTATCTTCGCCTATTGGATCGGTTGCAGAGTCTGGAATCGGAAGTCTGCATTCCGCTCGTCAGCAAGGAGCGGCTGGTCGGATTTTGCAACCTGGGCCGCCGAACAAATCAAGGTATGTATTCCTCCGAAGAGTTGAGTTTGCTGAAGACGTTGGCTCAGCATGCGGCAATTGCGATCGACAATGCCTTGCTGTACGAAGACCTCAGGCGGTCGCAGCTTCTGATGCGCCGCACAGACCGGCTCCGGTCCTTGGAAACCATGGCCGGCGGGTTTGCGCATGAGATCAGGAATCCGCTGACGTCCATCAAGACGTTCGTGCAGCTGGCGCCTGATCGCCGGGACGATGTCGAATTCATGGAGCAGTTCAGTCAGGTGGTGTGCGAAGACGTAGAACGCATCGAGCGCTTGGTGCATGAAATCCTCGACTATGCCCGGTACATGACGCCCAAACTCACCCAGGAGAATCTCAACGATGTCGTGGCCTCCTGCCTGTACTTCATCGAGGTCAAGGCCAGTAGCAAGGCGATCACGATTCAGAAGGATCTCGCGCCGGATCTGTCGTATGTTCGGTTGGACCGCCAGCAGATCAAGCAGGTGCTGCTCAACCTCTTTATCAATGCGATGGAAGCCATGGGGGACCAGGGCGGGAGGCTGACGGTCAAGACCAGGAAATTGATGAAACAGGTGAACGAGCCGTGGGTCCAAATTGAGGTGGAGGACAGTGGGCCGGGTATCTCACCTCGTGACCTCGAACATATTTTCGATCCCTTTTATACGACCAAGCATGAAAGCGGCGAGCGGGAGGGGACCGGCCTTGGTTTGACCATCGCGCACCAAATCATCCAAGAACATGGCGGGTACATCGAGGTGTCGAGCGAAATCGGTCATGGCACTACGTTCATGGTCAACTTGCCGGCCAACCCACCTGTGAACGACTGGCAAGCTCGTCAGCCTGGGTTCGAGGCAGAACAAAAAATGCCGGTGTCCGGGATTTTGGCGGGGCCGTCCCTGGCGCCGGATCTAGATTTCGGAAAAGCAGACCCCATCAGCAAGCCGGTCACGCCCTAACCCTCCTCAGTCCGACCGGATCGAAATTTTCCAAGACCGCCCTCTCGACTTCGGCTACAACCGACGCGTGTCGGCGGAGATAAGTTCAATGATCCGGTTCTCTGCCCAGAAGCGATCTTCTCCAGGCCGGCTCCGTTGAAAAAACCCACAGTGTCCGCCAAACCTTGTCGCGCTCACGGTGATCAACGGATTGCCCGTGATCGCAGGAACCGAGAACATCGAAAAGGGGATGAAGGGGTCATCTTGAGCCGTCAGGATCACGGTCGGTACTAGGACGTCTGACAGGACATGCCTGGCCCCCGATCGATCGTAGTAGTCCGTGACGTCACGATAGCCGCCGTCCGGCGCGGTGTAGACATCATCAAACGTCCGGATCGTGTCGATCTCCTCCATCGAGTCAAGATTCCATTTTCCCGAATCCATGGCGGCTTTCCGACGGACGCGTGCCTTCAAGCGGTTGAGAAAATAATCATGGTATAGCCGATTCTGCGGTTCCTCCAGGGCTGCGACACATTGGGTTGGATCGATATTGGGGCAAACGGCAATCACGCCCAAGAGAGCCCGAAGAGATGCCCGTGCTTCTCCGGCCATCTTTAACGCGAGATTTCCACCCATCGAATAGCCGACGAACCATAAGCGGTTCAGTCTGTCTTCCTCGGTTAAGATTTCAATCACTCGTCGAAAATCTTGGCTCAGCCCGCTGTTGTAGAGTCCTGGTGTCAGGGCCTCGGATCCTCCGCAGGTGCGTTGGTTGAGCCGGATGACGTTTACTCCTGCCCGCCACCCCTTGGCCGCGAGTGCCGTCATATAGTGAGACTCGCTGGAACCTTCGAGGCCATGGAGGAGCAGTATCGTCGGAACCCGAAGATGGTCGGCCTGCCAATGGCAATAGCCCAGAATTCCGGTCTCGGGGGTGACCTGAAAGACCCGTCGTTCCGTCGGCACCGAGGCGAGCACGTTTCCCCTCGGCCAAAACTTGGGGAGTATCGTCATTGCGTGCCGGTTTCTGAGGGCAGGGGCGGGAATGAAGCCGGAGGGGTCGATCATCGGCACACTATATACAATCTCCCTGTTTGAGGACAGCAGCCTGCCACTGAATCATGCTTAAGCGTCGGCCCGAAAGAGCCGATACATAGCGGGGGCTTATACAAAGGGAGGCAGCATGTTGACGGCGATTGGGGATGTGATGCGGCGGTGCTACGAGCGCAGATGGATCACGACCAGGGACGGTAATATCAGCATGCGAAAGCGTGGTGGAAAGTATCTCTATATCACGCCGTCCGGATGGAGGAAGACTATTGTGCATCCCGAGCATATCGTAAAACTGGAAATCATCCAGGATGCGGCGACCGGAGCCTCGATGCCAAAAGTGGGAGATCAACAGAAGCCTTCGGGGGAGTTGTGGATGCATTGGAATCTGCAACAACGTACACCGAAGACTCGTACCGTGGTTCACGTCCATGCAACCCATGTCGTTGCAGCGATTTACGCGGGGCTGGACTTACAACGCATCAGTCAGGAATTTCCTGAAATCTCTCGCTATACACGTGTCGGACCGACGGTGCCGTTTCTGCCGGCCCTGTCTCGTGAACTTGCGGATGTCACGACAGAGTGTTTGGGCTTACGTCACGATGGAACCTTGGCGTTCGACATCGTGGGGCAAACGAACCATGGCGTCTGCGCGGTCGCACAGGATCCCTGGGCAGCCTACGAACACATCGAGCGACTCGACCATATCTGCGAGATCGTCCTAAAAAGCGGGATCGTCAAGAGGCGAAACGGAAACCAGGGGGAAGTGCAAGCGGCTTGAAGGCTGCTGCAGCATGATCTTCTGACGGGCAGGAGGGATCTGATTGGCTCCCCGGTCTGTACCCCAGTCGGACCATTAAGTTTGCTTTACCACGCAGTGCATAAGCTCCTTCACAGCCACATTTGCCCTACCTTGGTATATGAACATGCAAGTTGACGACCTAACCCCAAACAACGCTAACCCGATTGCTTAGGTTCTAGTGCAAGAAGTTCACTAATTGACTCCGGAATTCTGTCAAACCCCTGGTGTCTTTTGTTCCCCGGGAAATATGTGCCAGCAATTGGAATCATAGAACTCTCCGTCTTTACCCACCAAACACGTCGACAAATCTCTTCAATCCTTGATGGGATGTTCAATTCGAAAGTTTTAGAAACCGCCTTCATCGCTAATAATCCCAGCGCTAGGATTCGTTTAGGCTGTGCGATTTGTATCTCAGATCTGAGATGCTGTGCACAGTTGCCAATAGCCATCCCGTGGGGAGCGTGATCCTTATTCCCCTTGTGCGACGGACATTTGGCAGCGGGGACAAGAAAGTACTCGGCGGAGTGGAAGTCTCTCACTGAAGTAAACTTTCTGCCAGTGACGCAAAGCAAAGCCTCGAAGAGACCTTGACGCATTTTGTCAGCCGTACTTTCATCCCAGAAATAATCGCCACCCCAAGGCGGAGCCACGCTAACAAACAAGATTTGAGTTGGATTAGGGGGCGAATACAGGGGATGTCGCTTGGCTCCCAACGGCACATGAAGGTAGGGCACCGGGCCTTGTTCGCACCGACGGCAATCATCGATTTGGTTTTGGACCTCTACCCAGCTCATTTCACTTGAATCTACGGCTCGCTCTGGATAGCAGATAAGTTTCCCTTAAGGTTTGCTCAGGCGGACTTGCCCAAAGATTTGCACGAAACGCGAACTTTGGCTCTAGTAGGGCAATGGGGGCTGAGATGCAGCTGTGCACAGGACGAGCAGGATTCCCACTCCCTTTGCTTAAATAGGTAACCTTTGTCCAGTTTCCAGTTTTACGGGTACGCTGCGAAATAAGCAGGTAAGTCGTTATGAAAGACATCTCGGAAGAGGGGGATCGCGTGGAGGAGGCGCAACACATCTTCCCATAAGATTATCTCCAGGTTGTTTCGAGCGATTGCCCCCCAAATCTCATCATTCCAATGACCACCGGAGATGAGGACATAAAGGTCCGCATTTTTACCAAAACCGCGCAGATATTTCACCGCTTGCTCGTATCGATCTAGGCTGTTGGTGCGGCTTCGCTCCGTCTTGTTTTCAATCAGGATAACGCGATTTCGTTCGGGAAGCGAAATAGCCAAGTCGACTTCGAGAGTTTGAAAGTCGAGGGGCCACTCTGAAATGTTGAATAATTTGAGGGCGACTGCTTCAAGTAGCCTTGCCTCCACAAGAATAGATGAGAGGCTCATGCCATGATAATCCAAACTACCTGTCTCAGGATATTGAAATCTTGGTTCTAAGGGAATGTGGCGCCGCAGGGCGATCTTAGGTGGAGTGGGCTGCGACGCGAGGTGAAGAAGCAATATGCTGAACAGAGCGGTCCACCAGTGCTCAGAGTGTTGCCCTTCCCGTAACATACTCCGCTTATCCGTGACCAAGGGATCACGGCCTGCGAACAGCCATGTAGCGTCTGGATGTTCAATCATTTGTCATGCTCTCCATAGTGCATCACCGGGGTTGGATCCGAAACTGGCTGTTTCCGAATGAAAGCTCGGCGCTTACAAGCGTTCACGCCAACGCAAGACCGTTTTGGACCTCAATGCCCGGGCACTTACTTATTTCGAGCATTTTGATCGTTTCCCTATCGATTGAGCCTCATATATGCGACCACTTCTTCACACCAATGTCGAATATCGAGAGCGACGAGTGGATAAAAAAAATAGAGAACGTGAGCCGGCTTAAACCGCCTGGGATTCGCTTCTTCCTTTGTCTCCAAACTTAGTTGACCGAATTGCCACACCAACGAGCGAGATTGAGGCGGTTTGGTCTATAAATTGTCTACCTCTTTGTCTATACCGAATCATGGAACGCAAGGCATATGAATTGCTGTAACGCGGGTATGAGTCAAAGACTTGATATTTTGCTCCTCCGTGAAGCTGTAGAGTATCTTATCGCGTGGGGATCGAGTGCTGCTGAACAAACAGACAATCAGAAGAGACTGTTGCAACGAGCGTCCTTGGCGCTCAAAGCGGTATCAGCTATCGATGTTCCCAACGAAGAATCAAAAGAACCGACCTCCTAACGGAGGGAACGCTTCTCAACCAGATAGTTAGTCATGGTATTACTACGTGCCAGTCTTTGAGAATATCTCTTACTGAGCTGAGCACTTTATTACTTACTCTCGAGAGATGGTGAACAATTAGTATATGCTCTTTCTCGCATCGGTGAATACGATTACCATCCGCTGGTGCCCATTTAAAATCGGGGGGTGGGAACAGGGACTGCTTGAAATGTTGTTGATATGAGAGCCCGAAACAAATTGTGGCTTGTGGCTGATGAGTTCTCCACAATTCCCTCAGTTTTTCAAGCCGCGGGCCACAGATCTGTATTTTGTTCCTTTCCCACTCCTCTTGATGAAGGCCAAAAAGCTGTGTGTAATGCGGAAACCAACCTCGTAATTTTGGCCTTCCAATGGGATAGAGGTTAGCTTGGCAAACGGAGCTACCCTTCTCCCAAAGCATATTGACTTCATAATATTCCCAAGGTTCATCGGGGTTATGGTCACGACATTCTTCGAATCGCCGACTCAGCTCAGAAACGATCCTTGATATCCGTCGTGGCCCTTGCCAGCGGCTATTTTTCCATCTATTTTTTATTTCAGGCGTTGTCTCTAGAAATGCCTTACCCTCATATCGGGCTTGATAGATTTTGATGTGGCTTTGGGACAAGGTTAATGTAGCCTCAGGCGTCAAGCCTGCCGACGTCAAGCCTTTGTCCCTAAGCAGTTCGGCATTTGGCCAAGCACCACCTTCCTCTATTCCAATGAACCAAATTCCTGGAGTCTCCTGGGAGCCGGGATCTCCCCATCCAAAAAACTCATTTACTATGCTGAAATACTCCGTCGTATTCATGCCGTGTGATACTTAACTTCTGTTTCACCATATGCCTTCGACACAATTCCAGCATTCTACGCTGGCGTTGTCAACGTGTCCTCCCAGTGGTTCGCGCTTGTGTTAGTATTCTCCTTACCTTCCCCAAGCTCTATGCCGCCGTGCTACTCTGACCATATATATCAAGTGAAGCGGGGGCTGCGCCCCCGAGCCCCCAGGCCGTCCGGCCCTTTCGGCCCGGATCGGCCTTGCATCCTCGGCACAGCTGTGATGGGTAAAAAAACGAGGGACTGAAAGAGGTTGACTAGCGACTAAGGATGTCCAAGATCTCGTCAAAAGGGCGGATGGTTCCAAGCAATAAGGGATCGCCAAACACCTGATTGTGCTGATTCTCTTTCACCTTCAGCAATCCTGTCACCAGATTATTGAAATCATCAAGCTTCGAGGTTTCAAAATAGGTGATGAAGTCCCAATCATCGAGGCCGCTAGAGTGATACAGCTTGCGCTTGACCGTCTTCAAGTAGGCCACAGTCGCGTCGGTGTGCTCTTTCATCATGTCTGATCGCACACCCTGCCCGCTGTTCCACCATTTAGCATCCTTGCGAATAGGGACGACTATGACATAGGTGCTCGCCTGCGGCGGCGGCGTCTTCAGTTCGGTCTTCAGCTCATCAGGGAAAGTAGGCACGTAGTTCAGCGTTTTCGTGATTCCGTTGAATGTATCCACACTTTTCAGCTGCTTTCCAAGCTGACTACTCATCAGGTCTAACAGAAAATTTTGGTTGTGGATCATCTCTTTCGAGTGCACTCGGAAGAGGATATCCGCACGTTCAGATAACCCGCGCAGGAGATGCACATCGACTGTTACACGATCGGCATATCGTTCCACTATCTTCTTAATCTCTGCGCACGCCGCCGCTCGCGCCGGCGAGTCCATTTGCCACCACTGTTCCGAAGCCTTGTACACCGCAAAGGTCGCATAGATGCCCGGTTCCTTTAAGAGCTTGTCGCGGTCAGCTTCTGCCTGTGCCTGACCCAGCGTCCCACACACGAACAATGAGCAAACGATCAGCAAGTAGAGATAGCGCATTGACATCCCCTTTCCTGTTGCCTCATGCACTGCATAACCAACGCCATCATAAGGGGAAAATGCCTCTCCAGCAAGCAAGAAGACAGTATCGGGCGCTGAAATGAACTGTGGCGGCCAACCTGGCGCATCGCCGTCGGTATACCGGGAGAAACACAACTAAAACCCCCCTCTCGACCATAGACATGGACGACAGGGGACTGGTAAACGAGGAAGACTTATCGTGAACGACGAGTGGTAATTCCGGCACACGACTGGCAGAGTAAGACCTCGCGCGCAATACCTTCACCTTGGTAGCAGATCCGCGCCCACATCCGATCGGCCTGACAGAACTCGCATAACAGATCTTGGCTGTGTTCAGCGCACAACCAGCCCCTCCGGGCTCGATCATAGACAAGACCAGGCCGTCCGCAACACGACGCTCCGTTAGCCTTCCTGATGCAGGGATGATCTCTCATGGCTTATCGAAAATTAGGCCTTTACCGAGAATCAATTGCACAATGAACCCATCCAACCAGATGGCTTGCCCAGCGAGCAGATCTTCCCAGGTCTTTAAAAGTACCAACCGAGGAATTTCGAGTTCGCCACGGATGCGACGAAATGCGTTACGAGTGGCCCAGTGTTTGCGCATGTCTTCCCAGACGGCGCTCATCGGAAACCCGAGCGAGCGTTTCCAGGACCAGCACATATTGACGTACCCCGACTGATCCTGGACATACTGGCTGATGACATAGCGGCTCAGTCGATTGCGGGAGCGATGGCCCGCCTTATAGGCCTTGATCCACACCACAGGAGCCCCATGGAGCCCTTTCCATTGCGTGGAGAGCCATTCCTGCGAGATCCAGAACCGACGGGGGCGCTCACCATCTGGTACGCGCCAGGCCCAGAAAATATGCAAGACGCCGTGCCCCTCTTCCGTGCGCACTTGGTAGTACTCCAATCCTCGATACCCAAGCTGGCGCTCAATCCGTTGCCGCAGTTGCTTGTGATGATAGGTTAACTTGTCCGCTTGTCCTCCTTCCGCCGTGGACAAAGTCACCCACAGCACTTGAAACTGATGAGCTTCCCAAAACCATAGGAGTGAACGGACCCGCTGATAGCCTCGCTTTTGTTTGCGCGACCATTCTGGTTTCGATGAGGGGACAGGCGATTCGGTTACGTTTTGTTCATCCATGGTGATCCTGTAGAGGAGTAGCCTGTGGGGACATCGGCAGGCCGGCATCCTTGGGTCCGATGCTCACTATTAAGGCCTCCGATATTTCGGCGGATCGTCGGGCACCCTGGAGCAAAAGGGCGCGAAGGGTCTGACACCGCTCCTCGCGTAAAGCTAAATCCAGAGGGATGAACTGCATGTCGATAATCATAAAATGCCCATTGGGCAACGTTTGACTAAAATAATTTCTCTGTCATGCTGCCCACGCGAACCTCAAAGAGGTCATTCACGGTGCACCCGAAGTACCGCGACAGTCGCAAAGCCAGAGCCAAGGTGGGAAGATTTTTCCCTTGCTCGATTTTCGTGATGTACGAACGACTCACGCCCATTCTGCGTGCCAACGCCGCCCTGTTGATTCCACGAGCGCCCTTGCGTGCTCGCCATGTCTTGATGTGGTTGCTGACCAGTGTATTCTCCATGCGAGGAAGGTATACGCATGTTGCCCAAAGGTCAATGATGCCCCGCAAGTATATGTTGACAAATGGGCAACATTTGCGTTACGTACGACACCATGACAAAGCGTGATCTACATCGAGAAGCGCCCCAGGTCCCCCAGGGCTTCCGTGACCTCATTAAAAGGCAAATGGACAGAGTCAACCTGAGCCTCAGAACCGTCGCCAGCGAGGTAGGGGTGTCCCCAGCCTACCTGTCCCGGTTGTTATCAGGAGAACGTGGCTTGCCTCCTGATGATGCCCTTATTCTGAGGCTGGCAGATGCGCTTCAAATCGCTCCGCCGGAACGGTTGTTAGTCGAAGCCAAGCGCGTTCCGGATATGCTCTTACCAGCGTTATTGAGCGCACATGAGGCCGTTTCAGACGCCGATCTGAAGGAAGCGATGAAACAACTCCAGGCGGTCATCCACAATATGAAACGCAAGAGGGGGCGCGCATGAGGAGACTCGGTGAGAGCGTATTGTCTTTCATCCACTGGCTAAGGAAGCCTCAGCGGTTTATTCACAAACTCCAAGCGCTCACTGCTAACCAAACCTTGCCACGGTTGAATCAACTCGACGAACTCGCCCTGTATTATGGGATTGAGGTCGCCGAGATGCCTCTCAACTCAGGTGTAGAGGGCATGGCCACCTACGTGGACGGCCAACCGGTCATTCTGCTCCGATCAGACTTAACCCCGTTTAACCGGCAATTCGTCTTAGCTCACGAAATGGCCCATATCCAGCTTCATTTGACAGCCGCCACAGGCCGAGAAGTTTTCATGTCGTATGTCCCCGGGGGAGACGTAGATGTCGAAGCGGACACCTATGCCATTTTGTGCATGATGGAATCACTCCCACCAGAACGAGTGGTGACCGATGGAATCAAGTACGTGATAACGAATCGGAACATGACCCGCCGTGCATGGCGCGTAATCCTATATTTTTCCGGGTATCGCCTGAGAATTATGCTGGCTCAATTGATCGAACGGACACTGTTGTCTCCTATGGTGAAAGGAGCCATCTAATGCCGGCTAGTTCCAGTCCAACAATCTGTGGCCTCTACACCAGAGTCTCCACCCGGAATCAAGTTGATACGGAATACAGTTCACTGGAAACTCAGCGAGAGAAGCTCGAAGCCTACTGTAAGAGTCAGGACCAGTACGTCATTTATCGAGTGTATGAAGATGCAGGTTTTTCGGCTGACACCATGAACCGACCGGCCCTAAAGGAACTCTTGCACGACATCCGAACGGGCCGGATTTCTTGTGTTCTGGCGTACAAAATTGACCGTTTGACCAGATGCGTGAAGGACTTCCACGTCCTCATGGATTTGTTCGACCGGCATGGCGCCAAATTTGTGTCCATTACTCAGAGCCTGGATACGCACCATCCCATGGGACGATTACTCCGAAATATTCTGCTCGACTTCGCCCAATTTGAGCGAGAGATGACCGCCGATCGAACTCGAGACAAAATGCAACAAAGAGCGACCAAGGGTCTGTGGAATGGCGGGAATGTTCCGTTCGGCTACTGCAACGAAGACAAGCGGCTACTTAAACATCCCGAGGAAGCGCGGTGTGTCCAATTCATGTTTCAGTACTTCGCTCAAGATCCGTCACTGACTCGACTCCGTACCGAGCTCCAACGCCGAGGGTGGAGGAATAGAACCGGCAAGCCTTGGGGCAAGATGTCATTGGATTATATTTTGCGAAATCCGGTGTATTGCGGGCAAATTCAGTTCAATGAGCAACTCTATACGGGCGAACACGAAGCATTAATCGAAGAGGCCCTGTACCACAAGGTTCAATCCCTCACACGCGAGCATACGCGAGCGGAAACCAAGATCCAGCGCACCTTCCTTCTCAAGGGGTTGCTTAAATGTAGTGTCTGCCGGTCTGTCATGACTCCGCACTACACTCAGAAACGCCGCAAGGATAACTCGATCAATCGGATCGCCTATTACCGCTGCACCAAGACCATGCACCACAACAATGCAGTCTGTACCGTCAAAAATCTCAATGCGAATGATATCGAGCGTCAGGTGATCGAGTACCTCGCAAGCCTAAACGAGCAGGCTGCATGGGTGAAGACGACGGTCGAGGACTTGAATCGAGTTCAAAAGGAAAAGGTGCGTCCCCTGGAGCGAGAAGCCATTCGGTTAAGGGCAGGCATCGACAAGCTAGAACGGGAAATTGATCGTTTAGTCCGAGGCGTGGGGCAGGGGACGGTATCGGTTCAGCGACTCGAGCAGGAGATGCTTCGTCAGCAAAAGGAACAGCAGGGGTTGGAGGCTCAATATCAGGCCATACAGCGACAGATCCAAGAAGAGGCTACCAGAGAATATGATGCGGAAATCGTCTTGCGGAATCTTCAGGACTTTCAGAAGGTCTTTGCGGCTTTGCTACCCAAGGAACAGGTAGAGGTCCTCCGATGCCTCATCAGAGATATATTTGTCTATCCCGACAAGTTGGTCTTTAATATCTTTGAGTTGGCTGAGGTGGGAACGAGTTCGCAGCAGCGCCAAGGTTGGCTCCCCGGGCAGGACTCGAACCTGCGACCAGCCGGTTAACAGCCGGCTGCTCTACCAACTGAGCTACCGGGGAACGAATGTGCAGATCGGAAGAGTCGTCATTCTAACAAAACTGAGAGCAGAAGGGGGAGTCTTTTTTATACATCGAAATCTTCGGTTTCGTCCTCGCCCGAGCTGGCATCGGTGTTCCCCTCGGCGAGTGCGGCGAAGTGTTTGGCCCATGTCAGGTAGAGGTTTCCGCTGTCGCGCATCGTGTCCGCCGCTTTGATCAACTTCTGCGCCAGATCTGGATCTTTCCCCCCCGCATGAATCGCCGCTGCGCGACGTTCGATTGCCCGTGGGTATTCCTGCAGCAGGCCGGCGATGTCTCGCAGGAGTTCGTCGAGCACGTTGTCTTCTTGTTCCATTGTATGTCCCTTCATCTGCCCAACAAAAAACCCCATAGCGCAGGCGCCATGGGGTTTCTTGCATCGGTCCCCGCTAGGCGGGTGACTAACCTTGGTATGCCTGTCCCAATCCGGCCGATTCTCCCTTGCGGCTCATGAGCTCTCCGGTCGCACTCACTGCCTGCATGACGATGGCCTGATGCTTAGCGGCGTTGCAGACGACCACGCAGAGCTCACAGCCCTTACAGCGATCGATGTTTACTTCCGCTACCATCTTTGCGCTGTTGAGATCCAAGCAATTCGCCTCCGGGCAATACATGATGCAGAGGCGGCACCCCTTCTTGGCGGTGCACTTTTCATCGATGACTTGCGCAACGTTATACATGCGGCTCTATTCCTTTTCTGCCCGCTTAGGCTGCGACTGCCGGATTGCCGACTCTCAATTCCACCTTGTTCTTTTCCGCCCATTCACTCGCGATTTCATAGGCCCGCTTGACGGTGGCGAGGTTCTTTTGGAGCAGCATCTCCTTCTTGGCGAACTTCTTCTTGATCGCCTCGTCGAGGGACGCCGTACCACCGGATGCAACGAACTTCTTGCCGAATCGTTCTTGAAGCGCGCCGTCCAATGCTTCCATGGACACGCATTTCGTGATGCCGGCAACAGATCCGATCATCGTCATGTTGGTAGACAATTCCGTTCCGGCGATCTCGATCGCGAGTTCGGTTCCGGCAATGTAGAACACCGCTACGTTCAAGTCCTTGAGACGCTGGATGTCCTCTTCCGAGAGCAATTGCTGCGCGGAATTGATAATGACTACGCCGCCTTCTTTGACGCCCGAGTAGAAGGGCATCGTATAGCTCTTGCCCATCGTAATGACCTGAGGGTGAAATACTTGGATGACGTCGGGGAAGACCAATTCGCCGCGGTCATAAATGCGTTCGATCCCAATACGGCAATAGCTTTCGGCCGGGGCCATCCGCTTTTCCGCTCCGAAGAAGGGATTGGAGATCGAGAACTTCCCGTCGCGGTTTGCGGCCATAGCCATTACGTGGGCGGCCGTCACGGCTCCCTGCCCCCCGAGCCCGGACATACGAATATTCAGTCTCTTCTTAATCATGAACGACCTCCAACTCCTTAGGCTTTGCCGGCCAGCTGCTTGGCAGCGGCTTTCCGTTCCTTGTCCTTCGCCGCCAATTCGGCCAAGAACTGCTTGGCCGGCTCGCTCACGAATTCCTTGTACGCAAAACGTTCGGTCGGCTTTTCCGAATCACGCATCTCCTGCAGGCCTTCCATGCTGTTCTTCCCGATTTCGAGAATGCAGGGGGTGTACAGCTGGAGATAGGTCGGGCCGATTTCTCGGGCGATCAACACGGCGTTGCGAATGACTTTTTCCACCAGCGACGGCTTGCTGACGGTGCAGTTGACGACATAGTGGCATCCGGACTCACGGGCGATTTCAGGCAGGCGCACCTTGTCGAATAGCTTACCGACCGGCGCCATCTTCGCCACGAATCCCTTCTGCATCAGACCACTCTCTTGGCCGCCGGTGTTGGCGTACAGCTCGTTGTCGAAGCAGATGGTGGTGAACTTTTCCTGACGGAACCAGGCTTGGAGCGTCATGTCCAACCCGATGTCGACGGTAGCGCCGTCGCCGGCAAGCACCACGACGTCCTTCACGCGGTCCGGAAAGCGAACCGAGAGGGCGCGCTTCAGGCCCGATGCGATAGCGTTCTGGTTGCCGAAGAGAGAATGGATATTGTGGACGGCAACCATTGGAAACACCAAGCTGGTGCAACCCGTGGAACCAACCATCACCGTATCTTCAGGATTCGGGAGGGAAGCCAGAATGTAGCGGAAGGCCATGGATTCGGGGCAGCCGGCACACAGCGAATGCTGCTCGATCAACTCCTTCGAGCTTCCGATGTCCTTCCAGCCCCGGTCTTCCTTGCCATAGGTGGCATGCTGAACCAGGTCCTGATAGTCCGACGGCATGATGTCATATAGGTCAGGCGAAATCTTGATTCGCTCTTTGCTCATGTATGCCTCCTCAAGGCGCGTCTATTGCCCAGATAATTCTCGTCAGTTACTGTGAACTCAGCTGCCGCGTCCGGCCAGGGACTCCGAGCGCATACCGAGAGTCGTCTTGATTTCCGATACGATGATTTCCGGCGGCATGGTCATCCCGCCGCACACGTGCGGGCCGGCGTGGACTCGCTCGCTGTTTGGAATCGTAGCCTTGATTTCCTTCGCCAACCAGCCAGTGACGTTGAACTCCGGCACGAAGATGTGCTTGGCGTTCTTGGTCGCTTCGCGGATCTCCTCTCCCGGCCAGGGACGGAGGGTCTTCACCTTGATCAGGCCGCAACGCACACCTTCGTCTTCCAGAATGCGGATCGCTTCGCGGCCCTGAGAGACGGCGGTGCCGGACGCCACGATTATAATGTCGGCATCGGTATTCTCAGTATCGATCAATCCGTTCAACCAGTGAATCGAGTGCTTCCGAGACCGTTCCACGGCCGCCCACACTTCCTGTTGCCAGCTGGCATGCGTGGCGTAGCTGATGTAGTTGCTCTTCATGACGAACGGATCCCGCATCATACGAACCGGCGGGCACTCCATGTCCATGCAGGGCACTGGCGACCGGTAGGGGTCATAAGGAGGCAGGCACATGTCGGTCGGCGTGAGGTTCACCACGTCCTTCGTGTGCGTCACGAAGAATCCGTCGCAACAGAGTGCGAGGGGGAGGTGAACATCCGGCTCTTCAGATACCATGTAGCCCTTGAGGATCCAGTCAAAGAAATCCTGCGCCGTCTCTGCGTGCCACACCAACATGCCGGTGTTCAGCAAGTAGGCGATTTCCAGGGTGTCCGGCTGAATGGACAGCGGAGAATTGATGCCGCGGCAGGTCACGATCATCTGGATCGGCAACCGCGCGCCTGCCCACATGGGGAAGTTTTCCATCGCTCGCATAGTTCCGGGGCCGGCGGTCGTCGTGAAGACCCGCGCGCCGCCGAACGCTGCGCCAGCGCACTGTGACATGACGGCGAACTCGCTCTCACCACGGAAATAGTCACCGATATACCCTTCGGCAAACAATTCTCCGATCAGCGCCGCCGCTTCGCTCTGCGGGGTGATCGGGTAGGCGATCATGACGTCACAGCTCGCTCGCCGGATGGCTTCCTTGATGACTTCGCTTCCCGTATAGAAGGACGGGGTACGAGGCGCTTCGTGGAGCATCTTCCAGGGATCGGTGAACGTTTGGCCCTTTTTATTTTGTTTCCCAATATGGGACGGTGATTCAGCCATGGACTCAGCCTCCTTTCAATCGTGTTATCGGCGCCTATTCCCTGTCAGTTCGACGCGCCGCTATTGGCAAGCCGCGGTTTAACCGTGCCCTTCAGCTTCCGGATCCAGTCGGCCAGCTTCATAATTTTTTCCACTGAAGCATCCCGGAACGAGAGCATGGCGTCTTCGTGCCCTGCCTGCGCGCACATCGCAACCGTATAGCAGGACGTTCCGCCGCGAATAATCTTCAGTGAGAGGTTTGCCTGGTGACAATGCACCCCGATGAACATGCAGCAATCGATCTTATTATGCCAGATCGTGAGGTTGGGGTGATTCGGGTTGATTTCGACTTCGGGATTGATCTTCGGGTACTTGGGGCGGTAGTCCGGCATGGGGATCAGCATGGGTTTCTGGCCGGGCTGCACACATTCTTTGAGGGTTTCGTAGAGTTTTCGGACCGCGGCAGCCTTTTTCGCGGCCTTTTCGTTCCAGGCCCATAGGACAAGCGGTCCGGGGAAGATCGTGGGGACTTGAGCCATCAAGAACTGCTTGGCCGCCTCTTCGTAGGCTTTTTCCTCCGGAACGATCACTCCATTAATATGGGCTTCACCGGGGTTGGGAAGATAAATCCCCATGGTGGCAGCAGCGGGCGGCAAGAAGTGCTCTGGACCTGGTAATACGCGATACTGAGTCATTCCAACATGCTCACTTTTTTGGGGTGGTTGCGTGTGAAAACAGAAGGCCCTCGATTAGCGTAAGGTCACGGTACTTTATGCTTTCTCAACGGCCCCTGCAAGACAGCAGAAGGCCCACCGCGGGGAAATTTAGGGCTAGCAGGTGGGAAGCCGGTTAGGCCTTTTGAACTAGAAGAAATCCGGCCTTCCTAAAAGCTCCTAACCCCGCATTATAGGTGGCAATCTTTTTTCTTGTCAATGAGCGGGACGCGCAGAAATCGGCGGCACAATCCATTGGGAATGGCCGGCCTCACTATCATTGGCGGACTTACGGCTGCGCGGGAGAATTGGGCAAGACTTGCTCGAAGGGATGCACTTCAACTCGGGCAAAAACTCCATGCACGCTGTATGGGTCTCCATCCGCAAATGCCCGGGCCTCCTCGAGAGATGCCGCCTCAATCACGATTAGACTCCCGGTCTTGTCCGTGAGGGGGCCAGCCAGGATCACGCGCCCCTGTTTATTGAGGGGCTCAAGGCGAGCAAGATGGGCGGAGCGGTGGATCTTTCTCTTTGCTTGGCCCTCTGGCCCGTCGAATCCCAGGATGACGAATTTCACGCCGTGCCTCCAGATCTGCCCTCTGCAATGATGCCGTCAACCGGGTGCCGATCTTTGTAGCCGCAGGATACCTCGTGCCACCAGCGCACTTCGTCTTCGCCAACCTTCCAGCAGAGGTATACGATTCGCCCCTCATACATAAAGGGAAAATCACACAGCCCCATATCAATATCCTTAACCACAACGCCTAACTCGTGAATGGCCTGAAGGCTGGCGCTGATTTCGTGGAGAGCTCTAATGTAGAGGGCCCCGACAGCGCTTCCTCCACCCAAATCCGCACGGGCGCTGGCTTTGGCTATTTCTGCCTTAGTATCGGCGATGATTCGTTTTGCCCGCCGAATTCCGGCAAACCGGTTACTTAACTGCGGAACTAGCTCATTCGCCTCATTCAGCGTGAAGAGGCGTTCGGGGACATCGTCGTCTGATTTGGCCATAATTCCAGGTGTGTTTGCGGGAAGGTCTGTACACAAGGATGTTTAGCATAACCCCTAGTCACCTGCAACCGGTGCACGATGGCCATCCATGTGTGAATTTAAGGAAACGGAAAGAAAATGTTCGGCCGGTGCGTCTAAGTAGGCAGGGTCAATTGCGTTGTTGCGTCGGTGTGGCGACAAGGAGTGGTTTGGTCTGTCTATTGACAATGAGAACTCAGGCAGCTATTATTCACGTAACTTCTCGGTTCGATAGAAAGGTTTCTCATCTCCAGTACATCAGCTTCCGGGACCCATCTCGAACCTAATTGATCCCGAGTATCCTGTAGCATCAGCCAAAAAGAATCACCGGGTTGTTTCGTTCCTTCAGTATCCAAACAATAGCGCCTACATCGACGTATCCTGCCATAGGCAATCAGCAGGCTGACACCAAATACAACGCCGTCAACAGTTGAATGATCACTAGACCGTTTTTTGTGACGTGGGGAGCTATCGGGTTGAGCACCCGATAGGGAAAGGTATGGCACAGGTCAAGGGAGAGGTTATGTATCTTGCGGAACTCAAGCAGAAGACGATCGCCGACTTGAACGAGGTGGCGCGCGATCTCAAGATCGAGGGAGCGGCCAATCTGCGCAAGCAGGAGCTGATTTTTGCAATCCTCCAGGCGCAGACGGAAAAGAATGGCGTAGTCTTCGGGGAAGGGGTTCTGGAGACACTGCCGGACGGTTTCGGGTTCCTCCGTGCGCCGGACTCGAACTATTTGCCGGGCCCGGATGACATCTATATTTCCCCTTCGCAGATCCGCCGATTTAATCTTCGTACCGGCGATATCGTGTCCGGTCAGATTCGTCCGCCGAAAGAGAGTGAGCGGTATTTCGCGCTCCTCAAGGTCGAAAAGGTTAACTACGAAGACCCCGAAGTCGCTCGGGACAAAATTCTTTTCGACAACCTGACCCCTCTTTATCCGGAGGAACGCCTCAATCTCGAATTCGACCGGGAGGAATACTGCACCCGCGTGATGGACCTGACGACTCCGATCGGCAAGGGCCAACGCGGACTGATCGTCGCGGCGCCGAGAACCGGTAAGACCATGTTGCTGCACGCGATCGCTCGTGCCATCCTTAAGAACCACAAGGAAGTCACGCTCATCGTCCTCCTCATCGACGAACGCCCGGAAGAAGTGACGGACTGGCAACGGCAAGTCAAGGCCGAGGTCATCAGCTCCACCTTCGATGAACCGGCCCAGCGGCATGCGCAGGTCGCCGAAATGGTTCTGGAAAAGGCCAAGCGTCTGGTGGAGCACAAGAAGGACGTCGTCATTCTGCTCGACAGCATCACCCGTCTTGCGCGGGCGTACAACACGATCGCGCCGCCGAGCGGTAAGGTGTTGTCCGGCGGTTTGGACTCCAATGCGCTGCAGCGACCAAAGCGCTTCTTCGGCGCCGCCCGCAACATCGAAAACGGCGGGAGCTTAACGATCATGGCGACGGCCCTCATTGATACGGGCAGCCGCATGGACGATGTGATTTTTGAAGAGTTCAAGGGCACCGGCAATATGGAAGTCCACTTGGACCGTCGTCTGGCGGACAAGCGTATCTTCCCGGCGATCGATATCAGCCAGTCCGGTACCCGCAAGGAAGAGTTGTTGGTCGATCGCGACCGCTTGAACAAAATGTGGATTCTGCGCAAGGTCTTGAGCCCGTTGGGGACCATGGAAGCCATGGAGTTCCTGATGGACAAAATCGGTGGGACCAAGAACAATCAGGAATTTTTGCAGTCCATGAATCGGTAAACTTCGCTTGCCACTGCAGGGCTCTCCAGTGTAGAGTCTTGCACGCTGGCGGGCAGGAGCCGGCATCGAACCGCAAACGGGGCTGCAAGGAGCGAGCATGCAAAAGGGAATTCATCCGGTTTATCGCGAAGCGACCGTCCATTGTGCCTGTGGCAATACGTTTAAGACCCGCTCCACGGCTGGGAACATCAATGTCGACATCTGCGCAGGATGCCATCCGTTCTTCACGGGGACGCAGAAAATCGTCGACACCGAAGGTCGGGTCGAACGCTTCAAGAAGAAGTACGCCAAGAAAGACAAGTAGGCCTCAGTCGGCACCATATGAGAGACCCTGCTTCCTTTTGGGGCAGGGTCTCTCGTTTTTTGGGCGCTTGTTAGGGTGCGGGTGACAAGGATTTTGGGTATGGAAGACGCGTTGGTCAAGAAATGGGAAGCAATGGCGGCACGGTTCCAAGAAGTGACCGATCAGCTGATGGATCCCGCCGTCATCAGCCAGCCGCCGCTGCTGGTCAAGCTTAACAAAGAGCGGAATGAGCTTGAGCCAGCCGCCCTGCATTTCGGAACCTACAGGGAGCTCGGCAAGCAGCTGGAAGAGGCCTCTCAAATGATGCAGGATTCCGCTGTCTCGCCAGACATGAAGGAGATGTTTGCCGAGGAAAGCGAGAATCTGAAGCGACAGTTGCTCGACTTGGAGGTCGTGGCTAAGGAACTGCTGACTCCCAAGGACCCGCGGGACGAAAAAAATATGTTTCTCGAAATTCGCGCCGGGACGGGTGGGGACGAAGCTGCGTTGTTCGCGGGCGATCTGTTCCGAATGTATCTCAAGTATGCGGAACAAAACCGGCTTCGACTCGAAGTCGTGGATGCTTCCGAAACGGGCATCGGCGGCTACAAGGAAGTGATCGCACTGATCGAGGGCAAGGGCGCCTACGGGCGTTTCCGCTTCGAGAGCGGCGTGCACCGCGTGCAACGGGTCCCGGCGACCGAAGCGAGCGGCCGGATCCATACCTCGACCGTGACGGTTGCCGTGATGCCCGAAGTCGACGAAGTCGACGTCCACATTGATCCGAAGGATCTGCGGATCGATACCTTTTGTTCTTCCGGTGCCGGCGGGCAGAGCGTGAACACCACTTACTCGGCGGTTCGCATCACCCACATCCCGACCGGAGTCGTCGTGAGTTGTCAGGACGAACGGTCGCAGCTCAAGAATCGTACGAAAGCCATGCGGACCTTGCGGGCCCGTATCGTCGATGCCGAACGGGAAAAGCAGGAGGCCGAAATTGCCCAGAGCCGCAAGGCCCAGGTCGGGACCGGTGAGCGGAGCGAGAAGATCCGCACGTACAACTTTCCTCAAAACCGCGTCACGGACCATCGGATCGGACTGACGGTGCACAAGCTCGATCAGGTGTTGGCCGGAGATCTCGACGAAATCGTGCAGGCGCTCCGCGCGCATCACGAGCATCTCGCTACCGCGGGGGCATAATGGCCGTGTTGGAGCCATCCGGTCTGGGACTTCAGCCGACGATCGCAACCCTACTCGTCGAAGCGGAGAAGATGCTGGCTGACGCCGGCATCGACCATCCGCAGCTCGAAACTGCCTGGATCATCGAACATGTGACCGGACGAAGCCCGCTGAGGATTCGTGTCGAACCGAACCACAGTGTGTCCGCCGAAGACGCCGATTCCGTGCGGGGACTGATTGCGCGCCGGGTCCGGCGTGAGCCGCTTCAATACTTGTTGGGGACTCAGGAGTTTCTGGGCCTTGAGTATCGGGTAACGCCGGCGGTGCTGATCCCACGTCCGGAAAGCGTGCTGCTGGTGGAAGAGGCCGTTGCACGAGTGGCGAAAGGGGCATCGCCGTCGGTGGTTGATGTGGGAACCGGTTCCGGCTGTCTGGCGGTGGCTCTAGCCAAGGCGATTCCCGGTGCCGCGATCACGGCAATTGATCTTTCGGTGGAAGCCATGGCCGTTGCGCGGGAGAACATGTCTCGGCACGGGGTGGGAGAGCGAATCGAATGTCTGGTGGGAGATTTGCTGAGCCCCCTGCGCAGGTCCGGCACTCTCAGAAGGGTTGATCTTATCGTGTCGAACCCTCCGTACATTGCGGAGTCGGATTGGGGAGGGTTACAGCCCGAGGTGAGGGACTTCGAGCCGCGCCTCGCGCTTCACGGCGGGCCGGACGGATTGAATGTCTACCGCCGTCTGATGGAGCAGGCGCCGCAGCATTTGAATCCCGGAGGGTTCATGCTGCTGGAAGTAGGATGCGGACAGGCGCCAGGCCTCTGTCGGTTGGCCGACGAGCAGGGTTTCTTTCGGGTCGACAGCATCAGGCCCGACGAGGCAGGGATCGACCGCGTGGTCTGTCTCGCGAGAATCTAAACATACAGGTTGTGCCGCGGTCGTATCAAGGACGCCGCGAAGATCGTCGTCGGAAGGGTGGGGCGTGGATCAGATCGTCATCCAAGGCGGGATTGCCCTTCGGGGGGAGGTCCGGACGAGCGGAGCAAAAAATTCCGCGTTGCCCATTCTCGCGTCAACCATCCTTGGCGGCGGCGAATGCATCTTGACCAACGTGCCGCGTGTAGTCGACGTGCTGACGATGGGCAAATTGCTCGGCATGTTGGGACTTGCCGTCGTCCATGAAGGAAACCGCACGGTCATTCAAGCCGACCACATTGCCTCCACAGAGGCACCGTATGATCTCGTCCGAACGATGCGCGCCTCAGTGCTCGTGCTTGGGCCCTTGGTGGCGCGCTGGGGTGAGGCAACGGTGTCCCTTCCCGGTGGCTGCGCCATCGGCTCGCGGCCGGTCAATTTTCATCTGGCCGGTCTGGAGAAACTGGGCGCAAAGGTCGAGATCCAGCACGGCTATATCAAAGCCAGCGCCAGCAAGCTGCGAGGCGCCCGAATTTATTTCGATACGCCAAGCGTCACCGGAACCGAAAATTTGATGATGGCGGCCGTGTTGGCTCAAGGTACGACGGTGCTTGAAAATGCGGCCAAAGAGCCGGAAATCACGGACCTGGCCGAATTCCTGACTAAACGTGGCGCGCGCATCTCGGGAGCCGGAAGCGATATGATCACCATCGAAGGGGTGACCGAGCTTCACGGCGCCGACCACGAGGTCATTCCCGATCGAATTGAAGCCGGCACGTATCTCGTGGCCGGGGCGATCACCGGCGGTGACGTAGTGGTCGAGGCCTGCCGTCCTGCTCATATGGAAGCGCTGTTGATGAAGTTGCGGGAAAGCGGGGTCGACCTCGTGGAAGAAAAAACTCGAATCCGTCTTCGGACGCCGGCGCGACTCAAGGGGACGAACGTTCGGACCTGCCCGCATCCCGGCTTCCCGACCGACATGCAGGCACAGTTCGTCGCGCTGATGGCAGTGGCGGAAGGCACCAGCGTCATCACCGAGACCGTATTCGAAAGTCGGTTCATGCATGTGGAAGAATTGCGCCGCATGGGCGCCGATATTCGGGTCGAGGGTAATCGTGTGATCGTGACGGGGAAAGAACGTTTGACCGGGGCTCCGGTGATGGCTTCGGACCTGCGGGCCAGCGCGGGATTGATCCTAGCCGGCTTGGCGGCGGAGGGGACCACCGAGGTGTCACGGGTCTATCATTTGGATCGGGGCTACGAGCGGTTGGAGGAAAAGCTGCAGGCACTCGGCGCCCGCGTAGAGCGAAGAAAGGGGAAGTGAGCGTGAAGGGACGGAAGCCCGAGCCACCATCATCGGAAGGGATTACGATTGCGCTGTCGAAGGGCAAGTTGTTGGACCCCGTCCTGCAGCTGTTCGAGGCGGCTGGGTATCGGAGCCCAGGGCTCTCGACAGAGAGCCGGAAGCTGGTGTTTGCCTGTCCAGACAAGAACGCGACTCTACTGATCGTGCGACCGACGGATGTTCCGACCTACGTCGAGCACGGTGCCGCGGACGTGGGGGTTGTGGGCAAGGACGTGCTGTTGGAGCAGGAGAGCGACGTCTACGAGCCGTTGGATTTGCATGTCGGAGCGTGTAGAATCGCCGTCGCCGCCCTCCAGGGCACGGCTTCGCGGGACGGCTGGTCGTCCAAAATCCGTGTCGCGACGAAGTACCCGAAGATTACCGAACGGTACTTCAACCAGCGGGGCGTGCCGGTCGAAATCGTCAAATTGTACGGCTCGATCGAACTGGCGCCTATCGTGGGATTGGCCGATCGTATCGTGGACCTGGTCGAGACCGGGAGCACCCTGCGGGCCCATAACCTGGCGGAAGTCGAGGTCATCACGCACTCGACGGCCCGATTGATCGTCAATCGAGCCAGCCTGAAATTGAAGCACGGGCCGCTGACGGAGTTGATCGAACGTTTACGGGTTTCCGTCGCCGCAGCCAACAATGGGCGTCGCGCAGCACACCGTTCATAGAGGATTACGTGGGAACTGAGTTGCCGATCATCTCGAACAGCGACCGAGGATTTGCCACGGCGCTCCGTAAGATCGTGAACCGGTCGAGGTCCCAGAGCGCCACGGTCGAAAAGAGCGTCCGCACCATTTTGCAGGCCGTGGAACGCGGAGGCGATCGGGCGGTGCTCCGCTACACCAAGAAGTTCGATCGTCTCACGCTGAAGCCCGAGCAGATGCGGGTGACAGCGGATGAGATCAAAGATGCCTACTACCATATCCGAAAGGATGAGGGCGATGCGTTGCGGTATGCGGCGGAGCGCATCATCCAATTTCATGAGCGCCAGCGCAGCAAGACGTGGATGTACCAGGAACAGTCCGCCACCTTGGGGCAGGTCATTACGCCCATGGATGCGGTCGGGGTCTATGTGCCGGGTGGAAAGGCCGTCTATCCGTCCTCCGTGCTGATGTGCGCCATTCCCGCGAAGGTGGCGGGAGTACGGCGCGTCGTGATGTGCACCCCGACGCCGCAAGGCAGCATTAATCCCTATCTGCTTGTGGCCGCCGACATCGCGGGCGTCGATGAGATTTATCGGGTCGGTGGAGTGCAGGCGGTGGGAGCTATGGCATTTGGGACCAAGACCGTCGCCAAGGTGGACAAGATCGTCGGGCCGGGAAATATTTTCGTGGCTACGGCCAAGCGTCTGCTCTACGGAACGGTCGGCATCGATATGGTGGCTGGGCCAAGCGAACTTCTCGTCGTCGCCGATGGCGCGGCTGATCCTGCGCATGTGGCGGCCGATCTCCTCTGCGAGGCCGAGCATGACGAAGATGCGCAGGTGTATCTCGTAACCACCTCGATGACGCTCGCCAAGGAAGCCGTGAAATTAATCGGCGCCCAGTTGAAAGGGCTACAGCGGGAAAAGATTGCATCCAAGTCGATCGCCAGACATTTCGTGGCTCTGGTGGTTACCACCATGGATGAGGCTATCGAGGTGGCGAATGCGGTGGCGCCGGAACACCTGACCTTGTCCGTGGATCGGCCGTTTGACTATCTCGAACAGATCCGTCATGCCGGTGCCTTGTTTCTTGGACGGTACACGCCGCCGGCCGTCGCCGATTACGTGGCGGGACCCAACCACGTGTTGCCGACGGGAGCGACGGCGCGATTCTTTTCGCCCCTCTCGGTCAACGACTACGTGAAGGTGAGCAATATCGTGCATTACACGAAGGACGAATTGAGGAAGGCCAAGGATCACATCGTCCGGCTGGCGCACATCGAGGGATTTGATGCGCACGCCAAGTCGGCCCAAAGCAGGTTTTCATGAAGAAGAACGGTTCCGCTTCCCGACAAGCCGCTGTTCACCGTGCGACCAAAGAAACCGACATCCGCGTCGAGTGGAAACTCGACGGCAATGGGCGTGGCAAGGTCGACACCGGCATCCGTTTCATGGACCACATGTTGGAGTTATTGGCCAAGCACGGGTTCTTTGATTTGACCGTGCAGGCCAAAGGGGATCTCGATATTGACGAACACCACACGGTTGAGGATGTCGGGATCGTGATGGGGAAGGCATTGCATCAGGCCTTGGGGGAAAAAGGGGGCATCAAGCGATTCGGTTTCGCTTCGGCGCCGCTCGACGAGACTTTGGCCCAAATCACGGTCGACCTCAGCGGCCGTCCGTTTCTCGTCTATAACGTAGCGTTGCCGGACCGGAAGATCAAAGCCTTCGACCTCGGACTCTTCGAGGATTTTTTTCAGGCCTTTGTGACCCATGGGGGACTGAATTTGCATGTCAATCTGCTCTACGGCCGAAATCCGCACCACATCATGGAAGCCATCTTCAAGGGCTTGGCCAAGGCGTTGGACCAGGCCACGACGGTGGAGGATCGCTTGGCCGGGCATGTCTTGTCGACCAAAGGTCAGCTCTAATCCCCACCTCGTATTTGTCGTCCAGGACCGATCATGATCGCCATCATCGATTACGGCATGGGGAACCTGCGCAGTGTGCACAACGCCTTCGTCGCGGCGGGATGCCGTGCCGTGGTGACGCGCGATCCTCGGGTGATCGCCGATGCGGCGAAGGTGGTGTTGCCGGGTGTCGGCGCCTTCGGCGACTGTATGGCGAATCTGGAACAGTATGATCTCATTGATCCTATCCGCCGGGCCGTGGCGTCGGGTAAACCGTTCTTAGGTATCTGTCTTGGGCTGCAAGTCCTCTTCACTGAAAGCGAGGAGTTCGGCTTGCATAAGGGGCTCGATATCATCCCGGGTCGTGTAAAGCGATTTGAGTTCAAAACCGGACAACCAGCCGGCTTGAAAATTCCGCACATGGGATGGAACAGCATCGAGATCGTGAAACCGGCGCCGTTGTTCGCAGGCGTGCCCTCGGGTAGTCATTGTTATTTTGTGCATTCCTACTATGTGGAGCCGACCGACCAAACCGTGGTTGCGAGCACGACCGATTACGGTGGGCGATTTGCCTCCGCCGTGTCGAGGGAAAATCTCGTTGCTTGCCAATTTCACCCGGAAAAGAGTCAGTCGGTGGGCCTGCAGTTGATTAAGAATTTCGGAGGCTGGGCGGCATGACTCCTCTATTGCGGATAGGGGTGCTTGGGCTGGCGCTGACACTTGTCACCGGCTGCAGCGGAGCCAAGGTCACGTCGAAAGCCGCACCGCAGCTTCCCCAATATCGGGTTCACAAGGTCGTGCTGATCCCGTTTGACACGCTCTCGACGCCGCAGGTGTTGGATCTCAACGGTCCGGCCTTTCCGGTCCCATCCGGCGCCAGGCGTTCGGAGATGTCGGTGGGGGTGCCTGCGACGACCGACCGATTCGACCGACCGACTCATCTGGTACCTCCGGATGCCGGCGAGAAAATCACAGACCTCATGTGGGCGAAACTCAAATCGAAACCTGGTTTGGAGATCCTGTCGCCCTCGGAGGCCAGCCGTGCTGCCAGGGATCTCGCCATCAACGAGACCGGTCGTGTCGCAGCTGCCCATAAGATCGCCCAGCGGCTATCCGCTGATGGTGCCTTGGTCGGCAAGGTGTTGGTCTTTCAGGAGCGAGTGGGAAGCCGGCTGGGAGCAAATCCTCCCGCCGCTGTGGGATTCGAAGTACGTTTGGTGGCGTCCGACGGGGCGGTGCTTTGGGAAGGCAATTATTACGAGAAGCAGCGGCCCATGACCGAGGATTTCGTCGGGTTCATCCAACGTCACGGCGTGTTTGTCACGGCGGATGAGTTGGCGGCCTATGGAGCCGCCGAGTTGGCCGAGGAGTTTCCGTACGGGACCGCTCAGTGAGTTGTTGAATCGGGTTTGAGGGAGGAGGGCGATGGTAATCATCCCTGCGATTGATTTGAAGGATGGCCGGTGCGTACGGTTGCGGCAAGGCGATATGGCCGCCGAAACCGTGTACTCGTCGGACGTACCTTCGGTGGCTCGTGGGTGGCAGCGTCAGGGTGCGACGATCATCCACGTGGTGGACCTGAACGGCGCGGTCGACGGGGAACCGCGCAACCTTCCGCAGATCCAAGAGGTTTTGGCGACGGTTAGCGTGAAGGTGCAAGTGGGCGGCGGGATCAGGTCCATCGACACGGTGCGACGGTATTTGACGGCAGGGGTGTCCCGGGTGGTGCTGGGTACCGCGGCCCTAACGGACCGCAAATTCCTCGAGCTGGCCTGCGATGAATTCCCGCGTCGGATCCTTCTCGGGTTGGACGCCAAGGATGGTCTCGTTGCCGTGAAGGGATGGACGAGTGTCTCACAAACCAAAGCCGTGGATCTGTTGAAGGATCTGGCTGGCTATGCTTTGGGAGCGGTGATCTACACGGACATTGCGCGAGACGGGATGCTGGGCGGCCCAAACCTGACGGCGCTGCGCGAAGTGGCAGAGTTGTCGTCGGTTCCCGTCATCGCTTCGGGCGGAATCTCCCGCGTCGAGGATCTCACGGCGGTCCGGGCATTGGGGCCGCGCATCGAAGGGGCCATCGTCGGCAAGGCGCTATACGACGGCAAGCTGGATTACCGGGCTGCGGTGGCAGCTCTCGGTGCGACGCCCGGCGTGAGGCATTGAAAATATGGAGCGAGCGAGAACTGGCTCCAACGCCGGTCGTGTTACCGCTGAGGGTTCACGATTCACGAGATTGTCATGCTAACCAAACGCATCATCCCCTGTTTGGATGTCAAAGACGGACGGGTGGTCAAAGGAGTGAGCTTCGTCGATCTTCGCGATGCCGGTGACCCAGTCGAGGTCGCGACCATCTATGACCGGGAAGGCGCCGACGAGCTCTGTTTTCTGGACATTACTGCTTCCCACGAGAATCGCAAGACGATCATCGACGTTGTAGAACAGACGGCGGCGCGGGTCTTCATGCCCTTGACGGTGGGCGGCGGAGTGCGGACGTTGGATGATATTCGTGCCTTGCTCAACGCAGGAGCCGACAAGGTGAGCATCAATACGGCGGCTGTTCAGCGGCCGGAATTCGTCCGGGAAGCGGCGCAGCGCTTCGGGACCCAGTGTATCGTGGTGGCCATCGATGCCAAGCGAGTTCCAGAGCCGGGGCGATGGGAAGTGTTCACGCACGGCGGAAGGAAGCCGACCGGTCTGGAGGTCATTGAGTGGGCCCGCAAGATGGAGGCATTCGGCGCAGGTGAAATATTGCTGACCAGCATGGATCAAGATGGACGACAAAGCGGCTATGACTTGGAATTGACCGCCGCGGTGTCCGAGGCCGTGGGGATCCCGGTCATTGCATCTGGCGGGGTTGGAACGCTCGATCATCTCTATGACGGCTTTACCAAAGGCCGGGCCGATGCGGTGCTGGCGGCGTCCATATTTCACTACCGCACGCATACGATCCAAGAAGCCAAAACGTATTTGCGAGATCGAGGAGTCGCGGTTCGCTAAGGCGGACAGACGAAAGCATGGCCATGATGAATGAGCGCCCAGTTCTGACCTATGACGCGCAGGGGCTTATTCCCGCGGTGGTACAGGACTGGCTCGACGGCACGGTGTTGATGGTGGGCTTCATGAACCAGGAAGCCCTGGGCAAGACGATCGAGACCAAGACGGTCCATTTCTGGAGCCGGTCCCGCAAAAAACTTTGGCAAAAGGGGGAGACATCCGGACACGTGCTTCGGGTGAAGGATCTCTTCGTGGATTGTGACCGGGATACGATTCTGGTCAAGGCGGAGCCGGTCGGGCCAACTTGTCACACCGGGGAACGTGCCTGTTTCTTTTCGCAGTTGGATGGCCGGGGACATGTCGCGGAGCCCGTCGTTCAAGAGGCGTGGGGCGGTATTTTGGAGGCGGTTCTGCGAACGATCCGACATCGTCGAGCCCATCCCCAGCAGGATTCCTATACGACAAAGCTGTTTGAGGGAGGGCACGATAAGATCCTCAAGAAGGTGGCTGAAGAGGCGGGGGAAGTGTTGTTGGCCTCCAAGGGCGGGAAGCGGGACGAGATCATCTATGAGGTCGCGGATCTGTTCTTCCACACCTTGATGGTGCTCGGCTACCACGGCGTGGATTTGCAGGAGATTTACAAGGAATTGGGCCGGCGGTTCGGGAAGTCCGGGCTACGGTCGACGGCGGAGGACGCCTAGGATGAGCAATTGCATTTTTTGTCGGATCGTCGAGGGCGGCATTCCTGCCAAGGTTTTATACCAGGATGACAAGGCCCTGGTCTTCGAGGACATCAATCCCCAAGCTCCCGTGCATCTGTTGGTCATTCCGAAGCGTCATGTCGCCTCGGTGCATGAATGCCAGCAGGCGGACGAATCACTGATGGGCCATTTGCTTCTGACCTGCGCCAAGGTCGCGGGCATGAAAGATGTGGCGGCTAGCGGCTATCGGGTTGTGACGAACGTCGGAGCGGACAGTGGTCAGACTGTCTTCCATCTTCATCTTCACGTTCTAGGCGGCCGTCACCTGGCCTGGCCTCCCGGATGACGCCGATCCGCGGTTGGTTGACAGTCGAGCGAATCCTTTGTTAGGCTGAACGGTCAATTCTCCATCAAGTTCAACGAGTTCCGACCAGAGTTGGCTTTGGGGCGGACAGCTACGGGTACAGGCGAGGATCGCTGTGGGCCGAGGCCTGATTTCTGACGACGTCATCAACCAGATCAGAGACCGGGTCGACATCGCCGAGATCGTCGGTCAGCACGTCGCCCTGACTCGAGCCGGGCAAAACCTCAAGGGGCTCTGTCCTTTCCATCAGGAAAAGAGTCCGTCCTTCAATGTCAGTCCGTCACGGCAGATTTTCCATTGTTTCGGCTGCGGCGCTGGCGGAAACGTGTTTAGCTTTCTGATGAAGTTGACCGGCGCTCCCTTCCCGGAAGTCGTTCGAGACCTCGGTCGAAAAGCCGGTGTGGATGTTCCGGAGTCCGCCGGCGGCTATTCCAGCCAGGAACGCAATCAGATGGCGCGCCTGGAGCAACTAAATGTCGCTGCCGGCTCATGGTTTCATGGAAAGCTCTTGGAGAACCCGTCGGGTGCGCAAGCCAGGGCCTATCTCGAGGGGCGCGGGATCCTGCCTGAAACCATCGAACAGTTCCGTATCGGGTATGCGCCGGCGGAATGGGATGCACTGGCAAAGTCCATGCTGAGGGAGGGGTTCACGGCGGCCGAATTGGTCGCAGCCGGTCTTGCCGTTCCCCGTGAACAGTCAGCTGGTCAACGAGGACCAGGAACCGGTCAGTACGATCGCTTCCGGTCCAGGGTCATGTTTCCGATTCTCGACCTTCGAAAGCGCGTTGTGGCATTCGGAGGACGCGTGCTCGGCGACGGGACGCCAAAATATTTGAACTCCCCCGACACCCCGCTCTTTAAGAAGGGGCAGACGCTCTTTGCCTTGGAGGCTGCGCGCGAGGCGGCCTCTCAGCAGCAGACCCTTATCATCGTCGAGGGGTACTTTGATGCCATTGCGCTTCACCAGGCAGGGATTTGCCATGTGGCTGCCACCCTGGGGACTGCTCTCACGGCCGAACACATTACAGTCATCCGGCGATTCGCCTCAAAGGTCGTGCTGTTGTTCGATCCGGATGCTGCCGGCGTGCGGGCAGCGCTGCGGAGCTTGGACTTGTTCGTCAACAGCGGGATCGGAGTGACAGTGGTATCTTTGCCCACAGGCGACGATCCCGATACCTTTGTGAGGAAATTCGGACCCGCGGGGTTTGCAGAATTGGCGGGCCGTGCGCCGAGCCTGCTGGACTTTGCCGTCGAACATAGCCTGCAGACGGCGGAATCCGGCACGGTGGAAGATCGAATCCGCGCGGTGGATGCAGTGCTGCGGATTCTGCAGAAGGGGGCACACCCCATCGAGCGAGAGGAACGGATTCGGGTGGTCGCGGAGCGCTTGGGGCTGAGCCAACAGCGGTTGATTGATCGGTACCCCGCCTTGGTGGCCGACGACCAGCGCAAGCCCACGGTCCGGACTCAGGCCCTGCCAGTGCCTAAACCTAAGAGCCATCCGGAGGAGCGTGATTTGGCGCACTTGCTGGTGCAGGGCAGTCTGGCGCCGGCCGATGTGCGTAAGCTCGAACCAGAATCGTTTGCCGTTCCAACGATCCGGCGCATCGTTGAATCGGGACTCCGGCATGTCGGGGGAGACGGGCGTGTGGCCGTGCGGGCCCTGTTGGACGAACTGGTCGACGATCCCGAATGCGGACCGTTGGTCACGGAGTTGTCGATGGAGGAACTACATTATGACGACGTGCCCGCCCATACGGCCGGTTGTCTGGAGACGTTGGCCCGCAAGTGCCGGGAGCGGGCGTTGCACCAGTTGATTCAGGAACTCAAAGCGGCGGAGCGTGAGCGACGGGACCAGGATGTCCGTCGTTTGAACCAGCAGATTAACGAGATGCGGATGCAGAAGGCCGGCGTATCGCTGGCTGCCCTGGCACCTGCGGTGAAGGAGTAGGCATGCCGAAACAAGAATTGCTCGGCGAAGTGAAGAAGCTCATCAACCTGGGAAAAGAGAAGGGCTTCCTGACGTATGACGATCTGAACAGCACCTTGCCCGCGGACGTGGTCTCGTCGGACCAGTTCAGCACGATTATGACCATGTTCGGTGAAATGGACATCGAGATCGTGGAGTCGGCGGATACCGAGCGGCCGGCCAAGTCCAGCGACGGCGAAGAGTCGATGGAAGACAGTGAAGAAGGGGAAGCGCTCGAGGATAACGAGAAGGAAATCGATCTGACGCCAGGGGCGCTGAGCCGTACCGACGATCCGGTGCGTCTGTACCTGAAGGAAATGGGCAGCGTCGCCTTGCTGAGCCGCGAAGGCGAAATCGAGATCGCGAAACGAATCGAAGAGGGGAAGCGGGACATCGCCACGGTCGTGTACGGCCTGCCGATGACACTCGAGTTCGTCCTTAACCTTCGGGATCAGCTCAAGAACGGGAAGATCGACGTCCGTGAGATCGTGCCTGTCACTGAGACTGAAGAAGATTTCGAAGAAGAGGAAGTCGAGAAGGACTACGAGGAACTGCGGTTGAAGACGCTGGATGCGCTGAACGCGGTGCGAAAGGTCTCGGCCAGCCTCAAGTCCCTCTATGACAAGGCCCGTCACGTCGGGGCGGATCCCGCCAAGCAAAAGCGGCTCCGCAAGCAGATCGATGCGGTTCGCGTGCAGGTCGTCGACAAGATGGAGTCGGTGAATCTGCACGGTGTGCTGAAGGACCGGATGACCCAACGTGTGCGCGACCTGAACGTACTCATTCGGCAAGCGGAACGTGAAGTCGCGAGCTGCCAACGTCGATTGGGTGTCGGTGGCGAAGCGGGCGCGGAACTCCTCCGCCGGCTCTGTCGCACCCGGAAAGATGTTCTTGCCGTCAAGCGGCGGACGAGCCTTTCCGAGGAGGCGTTGGCGGACATCAAGAAGCATTATCAGGCCGCCAAGGCGCGAATCCGGCAGTTGGAAGCGGAAGAGGCCTTGGTGTCCGCTGAAGAGATCAAGGACGCGGTCAAGCATTTGGATGTGGCCGAGGAAAAGGTCAAACGCGGCAAGGCCGAACTCGTGGAAGCCAACCTCCGCTTGGTGGTCAGCATCGCCAAGAAGTACACCAATCGCGGGCTGCAGTTCCTGGATTTGATTCAGGAGGGCAACATCGGGTTGATGAAGGCGGTCGACAAGTTCGAGTACAAGCGCGGGTACAAGTTCAGCACCTACGCGACCTGGTGGATTCGGCAGGCCATCACCCGGGCGATCGCCGACCAGGCCCGCACGATCCGTATTCCAGTGCACATGATCGAGACGATCAACAAGCTGATCAGGACCTCACGCCATTTGGTGCAGAAGCTCGGCCGCGAGCCGACCCCGGAGGAAATCGCCGAGCGCATGGATCTCCCGCTCGATAAGGTCAGAAAGATTTTGAAAATCGCCCGCGAGCCGATTTCGCTCGAAACCCCGATCGGCGAGGAAGAAGACAGTCACTTGGGTGATTTCATCGAGGACAAGAAGGCCGTCTCGCCGCTTGAAGCGGCGATTCGCTACGACCTGCAGCGCCAGATCAACGGCGCGCTGGAAACGCTGACGCCGCGCGAGGAAAAGGTCCTTCGGAAGCGCTTCGGCATCGGTGAAGCCACCGACCATACGCTGGAGGAGGTCGGACAGGACTTCGAAGTGACTCGTGAGCGCATCCGCCAGATCGAGGCGAAGGCGCTCCGGAAGCTTCGCCATCCGAGCCGAAGCAAGAAGCTGCGCAGTTTCGTAGAAAGTCTGTAGCAGGGGTTCCGAGCAGTTTGACTCTCTCGGACCAGCGGCCTAGAATCACGCACCGACTCGAGATCGAACAGTTGGCGCCGAGGTGGGGGCGTCGTATCATCCTGCGCGACGCTCGCGCGGCGGTCTTGGTCATCACGCCTACTCGTGGGACTGGGCCCATAGCTCAGGTGGTTAGAGCGGCTGACTCATAATCAGCTGGTCCTAGGTTCAAGTCCTAGTGGGCCCACCATCCTGGGCGTCGAAGACTCTTTGTGCATACCGGCGCTGCCACCTGGCGGTGTTGACGATTGGAAGGAATCCGTTGGGTATTCAACTCTCTCCGCTCATCGAACTGCAGCGATTGGACCTTCGAGCCGCCGAGCTCACCGATCAGCGCCGGAAAATTCCTCAGCGTCTGGAACTGTCGGAAGCTCCGTTACGGGACGCCCGCAAGGCGCTCCAGGAGGCGACCGCTTCGACCGATGGCCTGGTGAAGGAGCGTCGGAGTCATGAAAAGGATCTCGATGCGCATGAGGACCGGATCAGCAAGATGAAGGACCGGGCTTCGCAGCTCAAGACCAACCAGGAATACCAGGCGCATCTCTTCGAGGTCGAGCTGGCGAACAAGAAGAAAGGCGAGATCGAAGAAAAGATTCTTCTCGCCATGGAACAGATCGAGCAGTTGCAGCAGAAGATAAAGGAATTCCAGGCCAAGGTCGGCGAGGCGGAAAAGCTATTCAGTGCGGAGAAGGCCACGCTGGACGAACTGGATCGTACCCTCGCAGCCGAACTCGCCGAATTGGACGTCAAGCGGCAGGCCGTATCCGTCCAGGTGGAAAAACCGCTGCTGGCCCGCTACACCAAATTGAAGTCGGCGCGAAAGGACCAGGCGCTGGCACCGTTGCGCGGGGGCATTTGCCTCGGGTGCCGGCTCCAACTGGCACCGCAGCTCGTCGCGGAAGTCAAACGGATGCAGGATCTGCACACCTGTCCCTACTGCTACCGGATGCTCTATTGGGAAGGCGATCCCGCAACGGAGACCGCGACGCCTGTTCAGGAAAAGGTTCAGGACTTGGAAGTCGGCGAATCCGCGTAATTCCCGCCCAGGATTTGCTTCGTGGTTTTGAAGTGCAGTTTGGCCACGGTCCCCAACCGTTCCGGCCCATGTTTTTTCACCACCATTTTCGCGGCGAGTTCCACGGCCGGTGATGCGCCTTTCGGCAACGTCGTCTTGACGTCCTGAGAGAGCCGGTTCAAGCGCGAGAGGAATTCGGCACGCGCCACCACCGATGCGGCGGCTACGGCGAGATCCGCCTCGGCTTTGGTGCGTTGGACCAAGCGTATCTGTTTGCCCTTTTCCTGAAGCGCCCGCAGGATCAAGGCTTCGTCACCGAACTGATCTGCAATCGCCAGCGAGCACTCCACCTGCCCGAGCAGGTTTTCCAACGCTTTGGCATGGCCCCATGCCAACAAGCGATTGAGATTGCGGATCTTGGCGTAGAGTTCGTTGTACCGTTGCGGGCCGATCGCGACGATACTGTGCGGGCAGAGCCGGCGAATCTCGGGCGCAAGTTCTTGGATTCGCCCGTCGGAAATCTTCTTGCTGTCGCGAACCTGCATCAACGACAGGTCCCGCTGCGTTGCTTGGGTCACGAAGACCGCTGCGACGACTAATGGGCCGAAGTAGTCACCCTTACCGGATTCGTCGATACCGATGCGGTCGAGCGTGGAAAAGTCGTCCAAGGCAACCAATCGGGAAAACTCCCAGTTGGAAAGTGCGGTGGGGAAGGGTAATCTAACAGAGCGGAAGGGGATGGTCAATTTGGACGGGGCCCCGGAGCCAAGGAGCAACAGTATGACATCAGCGAGTAGAAAGCGGCTACGGCAGGGATGGGGTGGTCTGGCGTTGTGCCTGTTGTTGAGCAGCGTGGCTGGGTGTCAAACGAATCCCTATACCGGCCGCTCGCAGTTGATGATGTTACCTGCTTCGCAAGAAATGCAGATGGGAGCGCAGGCTTATGCGGACGTGAAGAACGACCCCAAGATGAGGCAGTCGACCGACCCGCGTGAGATCGATCCGGTCAAGCGGGTGGCTGCCCGCGTGATCGAAGCCGCGAAACGGTCCAAGTACAGTGAGATGGCGAACCAGTTCGAGTGGGAAGTGACGGTCATCAAGGACGACAAGACCATGAACGCCTTCGCTCTCCCCGGCGGTAAGATCGCGGTGTACACGGGCATCTTTCCCGTTGCGAAGACGGAGGCGGGATTGGCGGCAGTTATGGGGCACGAAGTCGTCCATGCGTTGGCGCGACACGGCGGTGAACGCATGAGTCAGAATACCCTGGCGCAAACGACGCTTCAGGCGGTCGGCATCGCGCTCGGCGTCAGCGGCGCTAACCCGGTGCTGTCCCAAGGGGCCATGGCGGCGTTGGGAGTGGGGGCCCAAGTGGGTGTCTTGCTGCCGTTTAGCCGGAAGCATGAGTCGGAGGCGGATTACATCGGTGTGCTGCTGGCGGCGGAGGCCGGCTACGACCCGCGCGAGTCTATCGCGCTCTGGCAGCGAATGGAACAGGCCGCAGGGGGCAAGGGACCATCCGAATTCATGTCCACCCACCCGAGCCACGAGACCCGTATACAACAACTGGAAGAGTGGATGGCCGAGGCCATGCCGATTTACCAGTCGAAGCCACCGGCGCCGAACAGTGAGCTGCCGGCGCCCAGGTAGTTCTAATACGTCGGGTCTGAGCTGGGGATTGATGAAGAGGGGCCCGGCTGTGTCGGAGATCAAGCTGAAGCGACTACGCGGCGATGGCGAGGGTGCACAGCTTGTGGATATGGGAATGGGCCATGGCGGCCGAGGCATCCCGCTGGAGAGCGTCGTAGTAGGACCGTTCGAACCCTTCACCCTTCGTCGAGGGCGACAAAAGAATCCGTGCTTGTGCCAGCAAGGCTAGCACCTCGTCCTGTCCGCAGTTCCGTTCTCCCGTCGTGACCTCATCCAAGCGCACGGCCAAGCGAGAAATCGGAAGCAGCCATGTAAACCAGGGGTCGTTCAGGGCCAGGTCGATCAGTTCGTTGGTCGAGCCGATTGGTCCGTAGACCCGCTCATACGTGTCCCGTTCAGTCAGGAGCAGGGCGCGTTGAAGTTCAAGCAGACTCTGCCGCAATTCCTCCAGCGTATCCATCAACGGCTTGGGAATTGCCTTGAGGCTGGTCTTGGCCTGCTTCGTCTTCATACTTCAAGTGTAGCAGGCCGTGTCAATCTGTCGACACTCTCAACGGCTTTTCCTGCCGGGTCCCTAAGCAGTTGACCGGTCGTATGGGGGTTGCCGGAACTGATCCGGGTCGCTTGCATGGTCGGTGGGTCAGGCCGTACACTGAGGGCGCGCGCTGGGGAAGCACGGGTGATCGCTCGTCAGGCATGCCTGACGGGAGGAAAGTCCGGACTCCATGGGCGGGACGCTGGATAACGTCCAGGCGGAGCGATCCGACACCGGCACCACAGAGAACAGACCGCCGATGGCCGACGCGATCGTCATTGGTCGCAGAGGCTCAGGTAAGGGTGAAACGGTGGGGTAAGAGCCCACCGCGTTGGTGGCGACATCAACGGCACGGTAAGCGTCGTCCGGAGCAAGACCAAATAGGGGGACACTCGGTCTATCGGTAACGGTAGGCCGGAAGGGCTGGCCCGGCCCTGGTTCCCGGGTAGGTCGCTTGAGGCTCAAGGCAACTTGAGTCCCAGAGAAATGATCATCCTCGCGTGAGCGCAAGCTTCACGCGGGACAGAATCCGGCTTATAGGGTTTCTCCAACGCGCTTTTTCAATCGCCCGACGCAGATCCCCCGCCGTGAATTTCCCCGACAGGGCTTCCTGTTGATTGATCAGGACCACCGGCACCCGATCGCCGTAGGGCACCAATAACCGTTGATCGCTGTCCACGTCGATCGTGTCGAGCTCAAAGGAAAGGTCCTGTTGCAGGTGGGTCGCGACGCGGTGAATCACCTTGCACAGGTGACAACCTTCTCGCGAGACGATGGTCACTCGGACGGGCTTCATCGCAATCGGGCCAGTGAAGATGCGGCCTCCGTATACCATAGCCCCACGGACAGTGCCAGTCTTGTGGTCTCCGATACGAGCTCGGCTCTATTGACCTGATTTAAGAACTGGTGGTACCATCCGGCATCTTACCCGTTGATTTTTCAGTAGGAATGTGAATCCTGCATCCCAGGCTGGAAGGGAACGGGTTTTTTCTCATTTGCGGTTTCATGTCCTTCGCAGGGAGCGGCGAGGGGGAGGGTGATATGAAACTCACTGGGTCGGAAATCTTTATCGAGTGCCTCAAGCGCGAAGGTGTGAAGACGATCTTTGCCTTGCCGGGCGGTGTCGTCCTCAAGATCTTCGACATGCTGCACCAGCAAAAGGATATCGAGGTTGTGCTGACCCGCCATGAACAGGGCGCGGGACATATGGCCGAGGGATATGCCAAGGCAACCGGCAAAGCCGGGGTCTGTCTCGTGACCTCCGGTCCCGGCATGACCAACGTGATCACAGCCTTGGCCGACGCGTATATGGATTCTGTGCCTCTGGTCTGTTTCAGCGGACAGGTGTCGACCAACCTGATCGGTAATGATGCGTTTCAGGAGGCGGACAATGTCGGCCTCAGCCGTCCCTGCACCAAGTACAACTTCCTGGTGAAGGACGTGAACGATTTGGCCACCACGATCAAGGAGGCCTTCTACATTGCCACGACCGGTCGGCCTGGTCCCGTGCTCGTCGACATTCCGAAGGACGTGTCGATGGCCAAAACCGAGTTCACCTATCCGAACTCCGTCTCGATCCGCGGCTACAACCCGACGTACGACGGCAACAAGTGGCAGATCAAGCAGGCTGCCGAAGCCATCATGAAGGCCAAAAAGCCCATTCTCTACGTGGGCGGCGGGGTGGTGTTTTCCGGTGCGTCCAAGGAGCTGCTCGAGTTGGCGGAGATGACCCAAATCCCCGTCGATATGACGCTCATGGCCCTCGGGGCCTTCCCTGGTGAGCATCCCCAATCAATGGGGATGCTGGGCATGCACGGCACCTATTGGGCCAACATGGCCATGCATTACTCGGATTTGGTGATCGCGATCGGTGCGCGGTTCGATGATCGGGTGACCGGCAAGGTGTCGGAGTTTTGTCCCAACGCCAAGATCATTCACGTGGACATCGACCCGACGTCGATTCGCAAGAATATCCACGTCGATATTCCGATCGTGGGCGATTGCAAGTCCGTGCTGCGCGAGTTGAATCAGATCCTGAAAGCGACCGTGAACGGCGAGCAGAAGGATCTTCGCAAGCCCTGGTGGGATCAGATTCGCGAATGGCAGCAGGCGCATCCGTTAGCCTATCAACAAGAAGCTGACGGCCCCATCAAGCCCCAGCACGTCATCAAGCGGCTCTATGAGTTGACTAAAGATCGTGATCCGATCGTCGCGACCGACGTCGGCCAGCACCAGATGTGGACGGCTCAATACTTCAAGCTTGCACAGCCGAACCGCTGGCTGACCTCGGGCGGGTTAGGCACCATGGGATTCGGGTTTCCCGCCGCCATGGGGGCGCAGGCCGCGTTCCGCAATCGGCTGGTGCTGTGCGTGGCAGGCGACGGTAGCATTCAAATGAACATGCAGGAAATGGCGACGGCCGTCGTGTCGAAATTGCCGGTGAAGATCATCATTCTGAATAACCGGTTCCACGGCATGGTCCGCCAGTGGCAAGATCTCTTTTACGAAGGGCGCTATGCTTCGAGCTATCTTGATACGACGCCGGACTTCGTGAAGCTGGCCGAAGCCTATGGCGCGGTCGGGTTGCGCGCAAGTCATGCAAAGGATCTGGACAGTGTCCTCAAGGCGGCCATCGAAACGGACAAGCCCGTCGTGGTGGATGTGCCGACTTATCCCTACGAGAACTGCTATCCGATGATCCCGGCCGGCGGGTGTAACCACGAGATGATTCTGGAAGATCCGCCGGAGTTGAGGAAACGTCAGGCCGGGGTGCCGGGGACCGGATCAGCCGAAGACAAAGACACTATTTTGACAGCCTAAGAGGAATGCGGCGTATAGCGTATAGCTGAGAGTCGGCGCCTCGGAGATTTCGGGGGGCGTTTGTGTCCGGCTATAGGCGATGAGCTCTTCATTACCATGGAACATATTATTTCCGTGACGGTGGAAAATAAGTTTGGGGTGCTCTCGCGTGTGGCGGGGCTTTTCAGCGGCAGGGGTTTCAACATCGAAAGCTTGTCGGTGGCCCCTACGCTGGACGCGTCGATGTCGCAGATGACGATCGTCACTTCCGGAGACGACCGCATCGTGGAGCAAATCGTCAAGCAATTGAATAAATTGATCGACGTGATCAAGGTCGTGGACCTGAACGAAAGCGAATTCGTGTCGCGGGAGACGGCGCTCATCAAGGTCCACACAAAGGCTGAGGACCGGGCTGAAGCGCTTCGGATCGCGGACATCTTTCGCGCGAACGTGATTGATTCGACGCCGACGACCTACACGATCGAGGTAACCGGAGATCCCAAGAAGATCGAAGCGATCATTAACTTGCTGCAGCCGCTTGGGATCAAGGAACTGATCCGGACGGGGCGTGTCGCGATTGCGCGTGAGGCGATTCGACCGGCGGCCAGCCAGCCCAAAAAGGTGGCCCGGGAATAGGCCCTCCATCCCTCGCGTGCGCACACCGTTTCCTCACGTACCATTGACCCGTTCAACCCTCAGGAGTGACGTATGAAGATTTATTATGACAAAGATGCCGATCTGCAACTGATTCGCGGAAAGAAGGTGGCCGTGATCGGCTACGGGAGCCAAGGCCACGCGCATGCCCTCAATCTGAAGGAGAGCGGCGCTACGGTGGTGATCGGTCTGCGCGAAGGCAGTTCATGGAAGAAGGCGGAAGCGAGCGGCCTCAAGGTGATGCCTGTCGCGGATGCCGTCAAGGCATCGGACGTGGTGATGATCCTCGCGCCGGACGAAGCGCAAGCGGCGATTTATCGGCAGGAGATTGCGCCGAATCTGAAAGCCGGTTCCTATTTGGCGTTCGGCCATGGGTTCAATATTCACTTCGGCCAGATCGTGCCGCCGGCCAACGTCAACGTGTTCATGGTGGCTCCCAAAGGACCCGGGCATTTGGTTCGTTCCGAGTATACGAAGGGGAGCGGGGTGCCGTGTCTTCTGGCCATCCACCAAGACCCGAGCGGGAACACGCGTCAGGTCGGCTTGGCCTACGCGAGCGCGATCGGTGGTGGCCGGGCTGGCGTGATCGAAACGAATTTCCGTGAAGAAACCGAGACGGACCTGTTCGGCGAGCAGGCGGTACTCTGCGGCGGGC